>NZ_JAZHCT010000057.1:0-27028 GCF_036541265.1 Paenibacillus sp. IITD108
TCTGGGGGTGACAACGTAGTATGTTGTCATGAATGTTTTTCATATACAATTAAGTGCTCCGCGCCCAAACGCGCGAATGTATATGATTTTTCATATACAATCGGGCGATCCGCGTCCAAACGCGCGAATGTATATGATTTTTCATATACAATCGAGCGATCCGCATCCAAACGCGCGAATGTATATGATTTTTCATATACATTCGCGCGTTGCCCTACACATGCCCGCCCGTCGGCCCTACATGCATCTACACTACATGCCCATCTGCCCTGCATGCGTCTGCACCACGCGCCATCAGTTGCAGGTTTTACTGCTTCACCAGCTCGACGTTATCAAAATAGAAGCTGCCTGTCTGCCCTTTGTACGCATGAAGCACAACTCGTACCTGGCTTCCTGACGCTGTAAAGGTTAGCTGCTTGTTTTGCACGCTGCCGCTCGAGCTGCCGACCTCATACACGCTCGTGCCATCGTAAACGCGCAAGTAGCCAAAGGTTTGCCCGTCTGAGCTGTTCATATCCGCTCGCAGCGTATATGTTTCCGATGGCGTAACGGATACAAGCTGCTCAGCCTCTGCACTAAATGTTGTCGCTGGCTGCAGCTTCATTTGTCCTGCGGAAAGTTCCACTATTGCAGGTGCAGCAGATATATTGGTCCAGTGCTGTGTTCCCGAAAAGTCGCCATTTTGAATCAGATTGACAGCTGGCGGCCCGCTCGGAGTTGGTGTTGGCGTAATGGTTGGTGTTGGCGTAACGGTCGGCGTAGGCGTAACGGTTGGTATTGGTGTAACTATCGGTGTTGGCGTAATGGTTGGTGTCGGTGTAGGGATCACAGGCCCTCCGGATGCCTTTGGATATTCGGAATATTGGGCAAAGTCATAGCTGCCGGGGAAGACGCTCTCCATCACTTCTTCATCGCCTGCCTGATGGAATGGTGTAATTCGAACCCAGTCGATCTCCAGCTCGGACGTATCAAAATTTGCTTTTCCAGCCCAGCCGCGCGGGAACCATGCCCCAATCCAGAAACGGCTGGTACGGGTCGGAATATGAGTATAGGTTGTGTTGACCAGCTGGTCATCAACATAAAACTCAACCCGTGGTGTTTGCCCTGTATCGCCCGTATGCCAATCAAAGCGATAGGTATGGAACTGCCCATCATTTTGGGCGGCGCTTAGCGTGGTATAGTTTGTCGTATATTCATCATCATTTTCTCCGATCCAAGTGTTAAGAAGCGCTTTGCTGAAGGAGAAATCTTGGTGCGCAGGACCAGGCCGCCCCGGAAATTCGATATCAATCTCATGATTGATCGCATAATAGCCGTCTCCATCTTCACCACAGCCTACTTCTTTGCAAATAAAGCCAGGATCATCTGGATACAGCTCTTCATAGTGGAACGTCCACAGTGCTGAGGCGACACCCGGATCCGGAGCTACTTTCATTCTTACCTCATAGCTGCCTGAAGCGTAATAGTTGGTCGTTGCGACTGCGGCGCCGACTCGTTTGCCGTCTGTCCGCTGCGAGCCATTTTTGTTAATGCCCATAACAGGGCCATTATAATAATTGCCATGCGCTTCAAGAATGAGATTTCCGTCCCGCAGCTTTACATTTTGCGGCACGACTCCGCCATTGAAGCTCGTTTCCCGGCTGAGCTGCCCGCCCCAATTTTTCTTGGCGATCATCCAATTTCCCGGATCAAGCGAACTGCTTGTAAAGTCATCGTAAAAGACATCCTCCGGTATAGTCGGGTCCAGATAGGACCAGCCGTCATTCGGATAGG
The DNA here is from genome assembly GCF_036541265.1 of Paenibacillus sp. IITD108. NCBI lineage: Bacteria > Bacillati > Bacillota > Bacilli > Caryophanales > Paenibacillaceae > Paenibacillus > Paenibacillus sp. IITD108. The sequence goes on from NZ_JAZHCT010000057.1 coordinate 1,774, forward strand.
TTTCGGGGAACCAATTATCGCCTTCCTGCTCGAAAGGAGTAATTTTCACCCAATCCACTTCAAGGGTTTCGATATCAAAATCAGGCGTTCCCGCCCAGCTGTTAGGAAACCATGCGCCAATCCACAATCTGCTTGCATGGGTAGGGACATGGTCAGTTGTTGTATGGATCAGCACATCATCGATGTAAAATTCAACCCGTTTTTGTTCGTTATCATCCCCCGTATGCCAATCAAAGCGATAAGTATGAAATTGCCCGTCATCAACTGCCTGCCCGAGGCTCGCATACTCAGTCGTGTACTCGTCATCATTTTCGCCTATCCAGGTATTGAACAAGCCTCTGTCAAAGGAAAAGTTCGTATGAGCCGGACCCGGACGTCCCGGAAATTCCATATCGATTTCATGATTGACCGCATAATAATCCTCGCCGCCTACAGGCTTGTTCTTGTACATAGGATCGCCAGGCTCATATTCCTCATAGTGGAATGTCCAAATGGCCGAAGCTACGCCAAGCTGAGGGGCAACCTTCATACGCACCTCGTATTTGCCAGATGCATAATAGTCCAAAGTAGCGATCGCACCGCCTACCCGTTTGCCGTCCGGGCGCAGGGAAAAATCACGGTTAATTCCTTTCACATCCCCGGTGTATTGATCACCGTAAGCTTCGATTACGAGCTTGCCATCTTGGACGGAGACATTTTGCGGCAGCACGCCGCCGTTGGCATTATTTCCGCCCCACTGCTTGAACGCAGTGAGCCATTTTGTCGTGTCCAATTTATTTCCTTGGAAATCATCGAAGAAAATACTTGTTTCAATTGCATCTGCTTTTAAAGCTCCTGGAGTTAGAAAAAGGGGACAAATCAGTACAACACAAAGCAACCGGTAAATCTGCTTTTTCAATGACATGATGATCCTCCTCTTATGGTTTATGGCCTTCTGACCACATTATTTGATTCCATATCCCGCCAAGTCAATAAAATTGTTGGAAATATAGAGGATTGCTACATACTCACAGAATTGACAACAGTAAATCAACAGATTTGCAACAGTTTGAGGGGAACGCTTCTTTAGCTTGCGGGTCCGGCGGTATATGCTTCAAACAATACAGTATCTGCTGCAAGCAACAGGGAAAGGAGAGGAGAAGTAATGAGAGGCAAGCCATTTAGTACGCAGCTGCTTAGAGATTCCAAACGTCATTATCAGCTGTATATGCTGGCAGTTCCAATGATTTTGTTTTACCTCATTTTTGTATACACGCCGATGTACGGCATTATTATCGCCTTCAAAGATTTTTCAATCGTGAAAGGAATCGCGGCAAGTCCTTGGGTGGGCTTTGAAAATTTTCGCAATGTGTTTGAAAACATTTTTTTTAAGCGTGCTTTTTTCAATACGTTATTTATTAGCTTTGGGAAGGTGCTGTTGGGCTTTCCAGTTCCGATTATTTTGGCGTTATTGCTTAATGAGGTCCGGATTCGCTGGTTCAAGGGATTGTTTCAAAATGTGATGATTATTCCTTACTTTTTATCCTGGGTCGTTTTTGCAGGTATTTTGGAAAATCTGTTCAATGCATCAGGTCTGATCAACGGGATTTTGGCGGTTAGGGACAGTGAGCCTATCGCTTTTCTGGCGGACACGAATTGGTTTCTCGGCATCGTTTTTGTCTCCGATATTATAAAAGGCGCAGGCTGGGAGACGATCATTTATTTGGCTGCGCTCAGTTCCATTGATCCGCAATTGTATGAAGCGGCTGAGGTGGACGGGGCGAACCGCTGGAAGCAAACCAAGCATATTACGCTGCCGGGCATTGCCAGCACGATCGTTATTTTATTGATTTTAAGAGTGGGCTATTTGATGTATGCAGGCTTTGAGCAAATTTTTGCGCTGTATTCGCCTATTGTTTATGAACGAGCAGATATACTCGATACATTCGTTTATCGCCTTGGCATTGAACAGGGCAATTACAGCTTTGCCGCAGCGGCCGGGTTATTCCAGGGACTAATTGGGTTGGTACTGTTATTCAGCGTTAACTGGATTACGAAACGAATGGGCTCCAGCGGTTTGTTCTAATAATGGCTAAGGAAGGAGGCGGAGCGCTATATGCTCGCGAAAAAAAGAACACCGCTGTCTCAAGTATTCATTGTGGCGGGGCTGACGGCATTCATGCTTTTGTTGATATTTCCGTTCTATTATGTGCTTATGATTTCCGTTATGCCTAATCAGAATTATGTAACGCAAGCGTATCACCTGCTGCCCAAAGGATTTACCCTGGAGTATTACGGGCTTATTTTTACGGATAAAAGAATGATAAATGCGGTGATTGTTTCGATCATCGTAACGGTAGCCGGTACCTTCCTCAATGTAATCGTAAGTGCGGCAGGCGGTTATGTGCTAACGAAAAGCAGTCTGCTATGGCATAAAGGGCTTAACCTGATGGTGATTATCCCTTTAATGTTCGGCGGCGGGTTAATACCGCTTTATCTCGTCATTAAAGGGTTGAATCTGACAGGCAGCCTTTGGGGGCTCATTTTGCCGTTTGTATGCAATTCCTTTTATATCATTTTAATGAAAAACTTTTTTGCCAGCCTGCCGGTTGAGCTGGAGGAAGCGGCCAAAATAGACGGCGCCAAGGAAGTGAAAGTATTCACCAAAATCGTGATGCCTTTATCAAAGCCGATTCTTGCGGTTATGACCTTGTTTTATGGCGTATTCCGCTGGAATGAATTTTTTTGGTCCGGCATTATCGTCGGTCCGGATAAATATCCGATGATGGTGCTGCTCAAGCAGCTTATTCGCCGGGTGGATTCACAGATGCAGATTCAGCTGCCCGGACTTGTGCCGATGTCGCTAACCTCGGCCATAATCGTTGTGATGGTTATTCCAATTGTGCTGGTTTCACCGCTAATTCAGAAGCATTTTGTTAAAGGGATGATTCTGGGGGCAGTTAAATCATAAAAAGGGATGAATATGAGGAGGAATGAATATGTTCAGAAGGTGGTTGCATTTTTCAGTTGTTATCATTTTAGTTATTGTGCTAGCTGCGTGCAGCAGCGGAAAGGGCGGATCAGAAAATCCGACAAGCTCGCCTAGTACGAATGGGGAAAAATCAAGTCCTCCTGCCAGCGCCTCGCCTTCACCGGAAGTAAAGGCTGAACCAAGGCCTATATCCATTTTCAGCTATGACAGATCCGATTACAGCGGCGATCGAGTCTTGAAGGAAATTGAAGAAAAAACGAACACTAAAATTACAATTCAACCGGGAATACCGTGGGATGAAGAGCAGCTGAATATGATGGTTATGTCCGACAGCATAGCGGATATCGTAACCATTATTGACAATGACAGCTTTGACCGGACAGGTCAGTGGATTAAAGAAGGCCTGCTAACACCAATCACACAGGAAATGCTGGATAAGTTTCCGAACCTGAAGCAGCTTGTGACTCAGGGCGAATTCAGCGATTTGAAGGTAAATGGCGATTACTATTTGATTCCGATGCGCGATGAGCCGCCGCTAGGCTCTGCGGGACAATTCGTTTTTCAAATCAGGCAGGACTGGCTGGATAAGCTGCAGCTGCCGATGCCGGCAACGACGGATGAATTTTTCGATACATTGGTGCAATTTAGAGATAAGGACCCGGACGACAACAATAAAGCTGACACTTACGGGCTGATTACTAATGGACTCGATAAGCTAGTTTCCTATAGCGTTGGCTTCTGGGGGCTGCCTCATGACGAAAGAAGCACAGGCTTTTTGAAAGTCGGCGATAATTATGAATACTGGGCGATTCAGCCCGAGGTGAAGGAAGCGCTGCGCTGGGTGAAAAAGCTGTACGATAATAAGCTGATTCATCCTGATACGTTGACGCAGACGAACATTGTACAGACAAGACCTGTATTTGCGGAAGGACGCATCGGTGTCACGGTAGAAAATATGAACTTTGACCAATTAATTAACCGCAACAATGCGCTGAAGACGAATGTGCCGAACGGAAATATTGTACAGATGGCGGCATTGAAGGGGCATGACGGACCTTACGGCTATTCGCAAGGAAATGGCCACTATGCATACACGGCGATATCCAGTAAAGCGAAGGATCCGATGGCTGCGGCTGAGCTGCTTGACTTTTTAATTTCCGAGGAAGGAACGAAGCTGAGCACGGTAGGCATAGAAGGTGTTCATTATACAATGAAGGACGGCAAGCTGGAGTGGAATTTGGAGGAGAAGAAAAAGGATGCCGGGTTTAATGAGAATACTTCTGGTCAATTCCATGAGCTGAACTGGGGGATCGTACGCTGGTCGCCAATGGTTAGCGAGTTTTATGTTAAAGCCTCAGAGGTAACGTTGCCACAATATGGTGAGATCGTAAACAAAAGCTTGGAGCAGGTCAATAAATATTTAATAGAGCCGGCCTCTTATAATGCGATTAATACAGAGTGGTCGCAATTTATGGGAACAGGCAAAACGCTGCAAAATGAATTTTTTATTCAAGCCGTGCAAGGCAAGATAGATATTGACGCAGGCTTTGATAAGTTCGTTGCAACTTGGAAAAGCGCAGGCGGCGAGCAGGCTATGAAGGCGATGAGCGAAACAATTAAAGCGAGCAAATAATGCCACTGAATCGATTAGATTAGAGCGGAAGATTTGATTGTGAAATTGACTTAAATGCAAATTTTGAATTTATTAGGGAAAAAATGTCTGTCTGGTGGTACTATAAAGAGAAGAAGGTTGGAGGCTGCCCGCTTGTAAATGGCGGGCAGCTATTGTCGCTGAGGAGGGCATATCATGGTTATAAAGCCGTTAAGCAGATCTATAGGATGCCTGATACTGCTCGCCTTGATATTGGCAACAGCATGCTCGCAAGCCAGGTCTCTTCCGAACGATAGCGAGCATAGAGAAAAAATAAGCATATATAGCTTTGACCGCCAGGATTATCAGACCAACCATGATCGGGTGCTCGCTTATATTGAGAAAGCTAACGATATGGATATCGAAATCAACACTGGGGTATGGGATGATTCCCAAATGGATGTGCTTATTGCGGCAGGAGATTATCCGGATATACTCACTATCGTTGATAGTGAGAATTATGGTCGGTTCAATAAATGGATTCGTGACGGCAAGCTTATTCCGTTTACACCTGAGCTGATTGATGGGCTTCCTAATTTGCAAAAAGCGCTCTCGATCGACAGGCTGGCAAACCTGAAGGTGAATGAAAGCTTCTATGGTTTGCCGATTCAAGATGAGCTGCCGTATGACAGTCCTGGCCAGCATGTGCTCATGATTCGCGAGGATTGGCTGAAAGCGCTTCAGCTGAAGCAGCCCGAAAGCTTGGAGGAGCTTGAGCAGGTGCTGACCGCCTTCAAGCAGCAGGACCCGGACGGCAATCAAATGGATGACACCTATGGGTTAATTTCTGACGGTCTGGCATCTATCGTCAAGCAGCTGATGGGGGCTTGGGGCATTCCGGTTGATGCACGCAGCACAGGCTTTTTACAGGTTGGCGAACAGTATGAATATTGGGTGATCCAGCCTGAAGTGAAAGAAGCTTTATATTATGTAAAGGGCTTGTATGATAAAAAGCTGATTCATCCCGACACGCTGTCAGCAAGCTCAAATGTACAAATCAGACCGAGATTTATTGAAGGGCGCACTGGAATCATTATTGATAATATGAATTTTGAAGAGCTGGTAAAAAAAGAAGAGCAGCTGCAGCGCAATATGCCGCGGGCCCAGCTTACGATATTGCCCGCACCTGCCGGACCGGCGGGTGAGCGCGGCTACAGCGTCGGATCGGGATATTGGGGCTATACGGTCATTACAGACCGGGCCGCCAATCCGCGTGCGGCGGCTGAGCTGCTCGATTATTTGCTGTCAGAGGAAGGAGAACGATTAACGCTTTACGGTGTTCCTGATATTCATTATAAAGAGCAGGATGGAAGGTTCAAGCTCAATATGGAAGAGAGGAGCAAGGATATTGGCTTTCATTCTGCGACGACGGGAGCGCCTCATGAATTGAATTGGGGCATCGTAAGCTGGTCCAGAATGACGGAAGAGCCATATTTGCAGCTGCGTGATCAGACCATCCCAGGCTTCTCCTCGAAGGTGAAGAACAATCTGGAAAATGCCCGAGAGCACTTGATCTATCCGTCTGCCTTCCATATTGCAACTCCGGAATGGATATCGTTCAAGGCGAATTCCGATCAGCTCTATGATGAGTATTTCAGCAAGATGATTCGAGGGCAGCTGGATATAGAAAAAGGCTTTGCCGAATTTGTACAGAAGTGGAAAAGCTCCGGCGGAGAAAGAGCGATGAAAGAGATGAGCGATGCGATTAAGGCGGCTCAATAAGGAATGAAAAAGGTGGGATAAGCAAGTGGTCAGATTCCAGCAATGGCTTTATCAAACGTTTATCCGCAGCAGGCTGCCGTTTTATTTTGCTATTGTTGTTCTGCTTGTTATTGCCCTGCTTATTGTACCGCTTTATTTCACGTTCTCCAAAAATTTGCGTACTCAAATTACAGGCATCAATGCTTCACTCCTGTCGCAGATTGAGAATCAGCTGGATACGATGCTGAAGGATATTGATCGTTCGTCAATTAAAATTTTAGAGGATGCCGATGTAAAGCAGTTTATATTTTTATCAAAGAACAATTTGTTTGAAGATGTTGAGGACTACCAATCCGCACTTAAGAAAATGTATGACAAGCTGGCCGGAGAAGAAAAAATCCATGGGAATATGATAGCTGTTTCATTATATATTCCAGGGGCAAGTCAGGTTGTTATGAGTAAATTTACAAAATCTATTGCGGATTACGAAGATCACCAGCTGCTCGAGGAGCTGGTAGCAAGTGATTTGCCGAGCAGCGGTTGGCTGGGCAAGCGGCTTACCGAGACGAATTACATTAGCGGGTATGCTGCCGAACAGGAAGTGTTCAGCTTCTATCGCCATTTGACAAACGATGGAATCGTGAATGACGCCTTGCTGCTCATTAATGTAAGATTAGACCGGCTCAGCGGTTTGTTTAAAAATTTGGACAGCGAATATCCGCTTGGCATTACGATCGCGGATGAAAGCAGGCAGCTGATATATACACAAGCGAAGGGTCTTGATATCGGTGCTTATTTGCAGCATGCTTCTCCGCAGGATGATTATTTTGTTTCCAAGGTGCAGTCTCGCTATAATTTGTGGGAATACGGGGTAATCGTGCCGAAGAAGTGGTTGTTTGCACCGATGCAGTTCATTACGAAGGTTACAATTTTGCTTACGATCGTTGTCATCTTATTCGGATTGTTTGTATCGATGTATTTAACGAAACGCTTTTATCGGCCGTTTGATGCTCTGCTCGCGCGGCTAAAAGGAAAGCTGCCTTCAGAAGCACAGCAGCCTGCACAGGTCGATCAGCTGCAATATGCGTTTAGCTGGATGATGGATTACACCGAACAATACAGCAAAATTATGAAGGATAATTACTCTGTTATTAAAAATAAAAGCCTGCTAGACATATTAAAAGGCAATAAGTGGGCGGGCAAGGACTATGTAACACTTCGGCTGGATGAGTCAGCGGCAGTTTTTCAGGTCATTAGCTGCCATTGTGACGAGGTAAGCGAGCTTAGTGAGCAGGATAAAGGGTTGTTCGTCTTTGCGGGGGTTAATATTGCCGAAGAGACGGTCAATTATGAGGGCTATCAATTTGAAACGGTGTATATTGATGAGCAATCGTTCGCTATTGTGTTTAGCGGCGGCGATTCCTATCCCGAACCGGATCGCTTCGGTGAACTGCTGGAAGTTTTAAAGCAGCGGTTGAAGCTGTATTTGAAGTACAATTGGACGATAGGTGTAGGCAATCGATATGCAGAGTTCAGACAAATTGAAACCTCTTACCGGGAATCGCAGACAGCACTTCGTTATCGGATCGTAAGCGGAAATGGCAGTCTGATCCGCTTTAAGGACCTGCAGCTTTATAATGAGCTGACCCTGTCCGAGAATGAATGGATGAGGCTGAAGGATGACATTATGAATCATATACGGGTTCATAATGAAGAAGAGGCCTATACGGCTATACGGCTTTTTGGCGAGTGGATAAGCAGGCATGCCTACCCTAATGAGCATTTGAACCGCATTTATTATTATTACAACTCTGTGTTTATGGAGCTGGAGACGATTATATTTGAGCTTAATCTGAATCGTGATGCTATCATTCCTAATGTGAGGTATTCCATTGGAACAAGTCATCAGGCTTTAACGATTACGGAGCTGGAGCAATTGCTGCTCACCTGCTGCCGAGAGCTGATTCTGGCTCTATCTTCGCAAAAGCAGCAAGCACGATCTGCGCTTGTCCAATCGATTCTCACCTATATAGAGACGGAGTATCAGGCGCAGCATTTAAGTCTGGAAAGCGCGGCTGAGCGATTTAATATGAATCCATCTTATTTCGGGCAAATCATTAAAAGAGAAACGAATAAAACCTTCCTGCAGTATTTGAGCTATATTCGCATTCAAAAGGCGAAGGAGCTGCTGGACGATCATGAGTTGAAAATACAGGAAGTAGCCGAAGCGACGGGCTATGGCAATCGTTCTACTTTTATACGCGTGTTCAAGGCGCAGGTAGGCATTACACCTTCCGAGTATCGCAACAGACTTATGACGGGCTGAGATGTAAACAGGCATAGTGCAAACAGGTAGGGTAAAACAGGTATAGTGCAAACAGGTATAGTGCAAACAGGTATGAGAATAGTGCAAACAGGCATTGTGCAAACAGGTATTAGAAAACAGGCGTTAGGAGCAAACAGGTATGAGTTGCAACAAGGTATGAGGTGCATATAGGTATGGGATGCAAAAAGCAGCGGGCTGAGGACGGTACCTTGTTTTTCGTCTCTAGCTGGTCAGACGATCCGTTATTATGCTCAAAATCGCAGTTTTGAGGTGCCAAAGTGACAGACGTTCCGCTATTGATCCATAAATCGCAGAAAAAGCCCTACTTAGAGCCGAATAGCGGAATGAGTGACCGCGAAATTAAAAAAATGGCGCTTTCAAGGCAAATAGCGGAACGTGTGACCATGTCGAATCATTATAGGCAACCTTGCAGATCAAGCAGGTTTGGAGCCAGCATTTGGACGCATGGTTCAGTCAGTTTGAGGAGCATCTGTGCAAGATACTGAACAGATATTATGAGGCTATGACAGACATTTATCCAGAAAAGTAGAAAAGTAGAAAAGTAGAAAAGTAGAAAAGCAGATTCTAAGGAGTTGTTTGGATGATCGGCAAAAGCTGATGTCTGAACAACTCTTTTTTGTAAATAAAAGCTTCCCTCTATCTGCTAACCTATTATAATAAAAGAACAGAGACAGCACTGCTTGTATCGGTATAGAATACATCATCGACGGATGCGGAAAGCAAGGGGTTGAGTAAAAAATGAAAGCGTTTCAATATATGCTTCCTTCCAGAACTAAAACGAATTCTTTGTTTGTTCATCTTATTTTAGCCTTTTTATCGATCATTATTGTTCTTGTTACTCTTCACTTTATTACGATTTCGATCTCCTCCAACAAAGTAAGAGAGGAAATTATTAAATACAATACGCTGAATCTCAATAATACGGTCGAGAGCTATGAGAAGCATTTTGAGCTGTTGAAGGGAACGATGCTGTCCTTTTTAATCCATGACGATGTGCGCCAGTTTTATAAATCGAGTCAGTACATTAAGTTTCCGACTATTCAGGCAGAAATACAAAAGATAGTCAGCAATTCAAATTTATTTATACGCGATGTGTTTCTTTATTCCAAAACGACGTCGCAAATACTGGATAAAAGCAAAAGTACAAGCCCTGCATCGATGTTCGGCGTTTTTATGTACAACCCTCAGTATACAGAGCAGTTTTGGGAGGGGCAGTTTGAAGCGGATTTTGCTTATAAAGTATTGCCGGCAGTCCGATTTGAGGACAGAACATCATCACGAGCTTCGGTCACATCCGATCAGCTTCTTCCAGTGTTGTTCAAAGGATATGCACCGGATCAATTTTATATTGCCGCGCTAATGGATGCCAAAGGGATGCTGGATCAATTTCATATTTCTTTAAACGAAAATCTGGTTATTCTGGATGGACAGCATACCATTTATTCCAATGCTATGCCTCAAATGGCGGAAGCTATGCCCGAACAGATGCCTGCAGACAAACAATATGTGCTATCCAATCAACACTACTATTTTTATGGTAAAGGCGAGCAAACCGGTTTTACCTATGTTCATATTGTTCCACAAGAAAGCATTGCTGCTCAAATGAAAATGAAAGCGACCCTGCTCTTTGTTTTGTTTGCCGCAATCTTTGCAAGTATTACTGCAGCCCTGCTGTTTATCCGAAAAATCAACAATCCGCTCAAGCGAGTGATTGAGGCTCTTGGTGATATGAATGCGGGTCTTGATCTGCAGGGAAGCAAAATCAAGGAATTTCATCTGATAAGCGACCGCTTCAAGCAATTAGTAAAGGCGAAACAGAGCATTCATAAGGAACTGGATCAGGAAAAGGAACAGAGTCGTCATTATTCCTATATGAGACAGCTCAAAGAAATTCAGTTTAGCGGGGGCTTGAGCAAGCAGCAGGAGTTATCCTTTACAGAGCAGCCGTTTGTTGTTTTGCTGTTTGAGTTTATTTTTAAGCAACGCAGTGAGCAACTTAAGGATACGGAGAAAAAATGGTATTTGTATGCAAAAGAGTTTGTGGATTTATCTGTAGCAAGAGGCGGAAAAGAAGCTTTAACCTTGCAAATGGAGCGTAATCAGGTGCTGAGTCTGTTGTTTTTGGATAGCGGGCAGCAGCTGGAGGAGATACTTGGCAAAGTAAAAGCGGTATTTGATCTGGATCGTGATTCCGGTTATGCGGTTATTGCGGTAAGCTCAGTGTACGACAATTCTGCAGAACTGACAAAAGCGTATGAGGAAGCTGCAAGCTATATGCAGTATCAAATGTTCCATGATGAGACGCAAATTCTGTCGGCAGCGGCAATGAGCAAGCTGCAGCCTTTATTTGACACTCATATCGTCGCTTCCGAGCAACAGCTGGATGCACAGATTAGTCAGGGTAACAGGACGGAAGCCGTGGAGCTGCTCCAAAAATCATTGGCGGAACTCCAGAAAAGAGGGAGTACGAGGACAGTTGTTGCTGCTTTTATAAAAAGAGTAACGGATAAAGCGCTGAGAGCACTTCATCTGGCAGGCGTACCGGATACAGAGCTGAACGATTTTTCCAGTGCTATTAAGCGTCTTGACCAGACATGCGATTTTGTTGAATTGGAGCATGCTTTTATTCCTTTGCTGGAACAGCTCTGCAAGCGTATCGAGGAACAAAAGCCGCAACAAAGCGATACGGCTATTACATTTATTACTACATACATTAAAGAGCATTTGGCAGAGGAAATTTACTTGGATGCGTTAGCGCAAAAACTGAAAATGAGCAGCGGTTATTTATCGGTTTATTTTAAAGAAAAAACAGGACAGAACTTTATCGACTATTTAAACGAGATGAGAATTGAACAAGCCAAGCATTTGCTGGAGCACACCGATTTGAAAGTAAGAGAGATTGCCGTGCAATGCGGCTACCAAAATATTAACTCATTCAACCGTATGTTCAAAAAATTTACGGGTACGACGCCAGGAGAACACCGCAAACAGAATTTTAGTGACCAATAGACTGTTTTTTATATTGTGGTACATTTTTTAGATTGCTAATTTATCGTGAAGGTTATGTAAAACTGCCGATTTACCCTCAATAAGCTTGCCGGATATAGTGAGGATGTCACCCGAAAGGGTCATGAAGTGAAGTTGAGAGGGGAATGGTGAAAGAATGAACGTGCTATTGAAAACGAAAAAACAGCGTTCAACTAGGTATGGGCTGATTATTGCTATTTTATCCATACTGCTGGTCCTGCAAGCTTGCGGCGGAAACAATTCAGGTCAACCGACGGAAACAGGAAATTCGGGCAATGCCAAACCAAGCGCTAGTGAAGGTACAGGCGATAAGCCAATTACGCTTCGAATGTTTACTAACATCAACCAGGGCTGGCCTTATAGCAAGGAGTGGCCGATATGGAAATGGATTGAAGAGGACACGAATATTGCTTTGAATGTAGAAATACCTACAGGAAACTACCATGATACACTTGCGCTTAATATTGCTTCAAAAGATTTGCAGGATATTATTTATGTGCCAAGTGAATTGACCAACAAGTATGGAACAGAGGGCGTATTTTTGGATCTGTCCAAGCACTTGGATGAGCTGCCGAACGTAAAACGATTTTTGGAAGAAAATCCGCATATCAAGTCGAGAGTGACAGCTCCAGATGGTGAGATATTTCATATCTTGCATGACGGAGCGGGCATTACGAATCAAATGATATTGTTTTACCGCGAGGATATATTTGCCAAGCACAATTTGCAGCCGCCGACTACATGGGAAGAGCTGTATGAAGTAAGCAAGGAGCTGAAGAAGCTTTATCCGGATAGCTTTCCATTTATTTATCGCCACGGGCTAGGTAATTTAATGAATTTTGCGCCGTCATTCGGGACATTCCCTGCCTACTTCCCTGACCCGGAAACAGGTAAAGTGCGCTATGGTCCGACAGAGCCGCAGTTCAAAGATTTGATTGCTTATTTGAATCAATTTTATAAAGAAAAGCTGTCGCCGCCTGATTTTCTGTCAATGGATCCAAAAACATGGACACAAGCGATGCTGACTAACCAGTCCTTTATTACAGTGCAGTACATTGGGCAAATGGAAATTATTAATAATCAATTGTCGGAAGGACATTTGAAGCTGCTGCCTCCTCCGGCAGGAACAGGCGGCAAAGGCTATATAGCCGATACTAACTATGAAGTGCACGGCTTTGCGATCTTCTCGCAAACAAAAAATAAGGAAGCTGCTCTCAAACTGCTCGACTATTACTACTCTGACCAGGGAAAAGAAACGTTAAGCTGGGGCAGAGAGAATGAAACGTATATCGTGGACAATGGAGAAAAGAAATTTAAGCCAGAGTTCAAGGAATTTACCGATTTGCGTAAAAATATGGGGATTATGACTCCTGGAACATATGGTGAATTTGATACCAGTGCGTTAATCAGCATTATTAACGAGCAAGAAAGCTATGCCTATGAGGAGGCGCCTAAATATGCCTTCCCGGTACAGGTCGTTACGCCTAACTTTAAAGAGGAGGAGCTGGAGCGATTCCAATTGCTGCAGGAGCCTATTACCAAGCATTATGAAGAGAATATGGCCAAGTTTATTATAGGCGAACGCTCGCTTGATCAATGGGATGATTATGTAGCAGAAGCGGAAAAGCTTGGAATCGAGGAAGTAAAAGCCATGCATCAGACCGCGTGGGATCGTCAGTCAGGCAGCAAGTAGTGCAATTTGCCTGTAGCAGCATCTTCATAGAAGTTGTTCTGTTACAGGCAGGTCTTTAACAGGAGGTGGAGACAGCGTGAAAATTCGCGCGGGAGGCAGCCTGGTAAAGGGATTGGCACGGGATAAATACTTGTTGCTATTACTGGCGCCCACAGTTTTATACTATATCATTTTTAAATATATTCCGATGTTCGGCATTGTCATCTCCTTTAAGAACTACAGTCTTTTTAAGGGGATTTGGGACAGTGATTGGGTTGGTTTAAAGTACTATATCCAATTTTTCTCAAATAAAGATTCATTTAACATTATACGCAACACCTTCTTGCTGGGGTTTTACAAAATATTGTTCAGCTTCCCAGTCCCAATTGCGCTCGCTTTGTTACTGAACGAAGTGAGGGTTGCGGTATATAAACGCTTTGTGCAGACAGTCAGTTATTTGCCGCATTTTATTTCAACCGTCGTTGTTGTGGGCATGGTAACGATGTTTTTGTCGCCAACGACAGGAATCGTCAATCAATTTATTGAATGGCTCGGTTATGAACCGATTAACTTTCTGCAAAGCGCAGGCTGGTTCCGTACAGTATACGTGACTTCGGAAATTTGGCAGGAGGCAGGCTGGAGCTCGATTATTTACCTGGCTGCATTGACCGCTATCGATCCCCAGCTGTATGAAGCTGCCGATATGGACGGGGCTAACCGCTGGAAGAAGATGAAGCATATTACTTTGCCGGGCATTGCGCCAGCTATCGTTATTATATTAATTTTGAATATTGGCAAAATGATCGATATTGGATTTGAGAAAGTATTTTTGCTCTATAACCCTGCTACTTACGAGACAGCTGATATTATATCAACCTATGTATACCGTACTGGTATTGTACAAGGGAATTTCTCTTACGGTACAGCAATCGATTTGTTTATGGGTTTGATCAGTCTCGTCTTTTTGAGCGGAGCCAATTACATTAGCCGCAAAATTGGCGGCAACAGTCTATGGTAGGGGATGAGTATGAGACTAAAACTGCAGTGGTTTTCCGTAGTGAATGTGCTTTTGTTGCTAATTGTTGCACTGGCAACGCTATACCCGTTTATTTATATGCTTGCTGTATCCTTCAGCTCAATGGAATATGTATTGCAAAACAAAGTCAGTATATGGCCCAAAGGCTTTAACTTGAAAGTCTATGAATACGTGCTGAGGGATGAGCGTATTTGGATGGGATATAAAAATACACTAATTTATACAACTTTAGGTACGCTTCTTTCCCTTATTGTTACTGCGATGGGGGCATATGCGCTATCAAGACGAATACTTGTGTTCAAAAAGTTTTTTCTTATGATGATCGTCTTCACGATGCTGTTTAGCGGCGGGATGATTCCAACATTTCTCGTAGTAAGAGATTTGGGCTTTATGAATACGATTTGGGCGATGATTATACCGGGGCTTGTATCTACCTGGAATTTGATTATTATGCGTACTTTTTTTCAGGGGATTCCCTATGAATTAATTGAGTCTGGCAAAATCGACGGATTAAATGAATTAGGCATCTTTGCTCGTATAGTCATGCCGCTTTCCAAATCGGTATTGGCAACGATCGGGCTCTTCTATGCGGTTGGCATCTGGAACAATTTCTTTAGCGCACTATTGTATTTACGGATGGAAAGCCTGTTCCCGCTGCAAGTATTTCTTAGAAATATTGTGCTTGCCGGGCAATACCAGGATGGCGCAGTAATGGGCGGAGCCGATGGAGAGATGCTTATCGATGAGCCGTTAAAATTCGCAACGATACTTGTTTCTACTTTGCCGATTATTATGGTGTATCCGTTTATTCAGCAATATTTTGTAAAGGGCGTACTGATCGGTTCCGTGAAAGGATAAGCAACAATTGGATATGGAGGATTAGTGATGGAAAAGATTTCGACAAGTGAAGCGCAGGAAATGCCGCATTACTGGCGCAACAGCTTGCTTCATATTGAACAAGCCTTAAAGCAGGTGAAACGCGGTCAAGTCCGGAGTTTGGCTGTCTCGGCAGGGGGACGCGAAATCGCGGTAGTTGAATATGGGGAAAAGCAGCCGTACAATCGTCTAGCGAACTACAACTCTGCTTGTGGTGCAGGCGATACACGTTATTACAAGGACAAAACAATCAATAATCGCCCGGTTATTCTTATTATTGGCGGCATTCATGGAGGAGAGCTGGAGGGCGTATCAGCAGTGCTTAATCTGATTCATATGTTGGAAACAGGAACAGATTTGCGCGGAAAACAACTTATCGATGCCGACCGGGTGCTGGAACAATTCCGCTTATTGCTCATTCCATGCATGAATCCGGATGGGCGCGCTCGTGTGCCTGTTGAATCAGTGCTTGGCATGACTATGGAGGAGCTGCGCTACTTTGTGCAGGGGGCATGGCAGGATGGCTCGCTATGCGGCTGGCCGGATTGTAAAGCTATCCATCCTATACTGGAGCATGCGGGTCATTTGGGAGGATACTTCAACGATAACGGCATTAATATGATGCATGATCAGTTTTTTATGCCGTGGGCAGAGGAAACTAAGGCGCTCTTGAAGCTGGCGGATGAGGAAGCGGCGGATGTTTCTGTACAATTGCACGGGGGAACGAATGTAGTCAATCAGATTTTGAATACTGCCTATATTCCTCTATCGGTGAAACGAAAGCAGCTGGAGTTTTGCGAGCAACTAAAAAAAGTTAGCGATGAACGAGGGCTTCGCTATTTGGTCAATGAACTGAACGAGCGGGACGGCGAAGCGGGATGCCCGCCGTCATTTAATTTGGCATCAGCGATGCATCATGTAAGCGGCGGCATGAGTATGGTCTATGAAACAAATATGGGGCTTGACGCACCGGGCGAGTGCTATGGCTATGAAGAGATTATGGACAGTCATATGACATTGTTTGAGCAGTTGTTTCTTTTTAACTATTCGATCGAGTAAGGATAAAGGAGGCTGCAATTATGATGAAATCAATGCTTCGGATTAAATCAATCACACTATTTCTGTTAGCTGCTATATTACTGCTTCCGTCAGGTGCAGGCTTTACAAATCGGGCATGGGCGAATCAGACGGATACTATTAATTTGGTGAAGAACGGTTCGTTTGAACAAGCAGAAGTAACGGAAGGATTGGTCCCGCAGTGGGGAGCTTGGCTCCCTGCTGGCAACCCGGTTGTTTCAATTGTTGAGGAAGATGCTAAACAAGGGCAGCAAGCGCTATATATCTCAGCTACTCAAACTGGAAGTGTAGGAGTACTGAACCAATCAGTAGCTGTTGGCAGTCAAAAAAGTTATGTGCTCGGCTATTGGATGAAAACAGAAGATATTGATGCAGGCGGCGATCCTCTGGGCGATGCCTATGTGCGCATTCAATTTTTAAATAGCCAAGGTACACAAACCGGCTCTTCTCTTGCGACAGGCAGCGCAGATAATAGCGGAAAGTGGCGCTACTACAGCACCAGCTTTACCACTCCTGCGGGGACAACGATGATTAAGGTGGAACCTATGCTATACCGGGCAAGCGGTCATGTTTGGTTTGACGATGTGCTATTGTATGATCCGGTAAATAACACAGCTGATGGATTCATTCATGCTGAAGCGGAGCTGCAGGCAAGTGGAACTGTAAGGCTTGCATGGATGCCGCTTCTATCTGGAAGCAGCGGAAGACAAGTGACGTATTATATTTACCGCAGTAATGAAAGCGATTTCATAGAGGGGGACAGCTTATTGGTCGGCACTGTTCAGGATCAGCAGTTTTATGATCGGTCTGTGAAGTCAGGTGAGAATTACTACTATACCGTCCAATTTGAAGCAGATGAGGGAGAATGGATCATGTCTGATCCCATTCAAGTTACGGTACCCGCACAGCTGCCAGCCGTACAACCTGTACAAAGCTTTAAATCCATCTATACGATTAATCAGGAAATTATGTTGACATGGTCATTGGAAAACGATCAGCGTGCGGCTTCCTTGCGTCTATATGCCAGTGACCAGCCGATCACAGAGCTAACTATTGGAGATGCGCTTGAAATGGTAGGAGCTGAAACGCCAGCACCGGATCGGCTGGAGTGGATTATTCCTGTTCCCCAATTTCCACAATATAATAAGCCATATTACGCGGCTGTCGTTACCGACGGAGATGGTCATACATCGACAGTGGCAGCTTCACAGGTGTATTCTTTTCTGCCGCTTATTGATGAAGCAGCTCCCGAGGCCGAGCACCCTTATTTGATGACAACTCAGGACAAAATCAATCAAGTGCTTGCCGACATACCGAATTACCCCTGGATGCAGACGATGCGCAATATGATTATAGCCAATGCGGATATAGCCAAAGCAAATTATAGCGGGATGACGGTGCCGCTACCGAAAAATGATGGCGGGCACTGGCAGATGACCGATGCAGCAAGACTGCTTGCATATGCCTATATTGTTACCAATGATGAGAGCTATGCAGCAGCAGCCCAACATATTTTGCTTTTATACGCGGATTATTACGCACAACATGATTTTATTTTCAATCAAAGCAAAGACGATGGTTATATGCTGGTTCCGCTTGCCTGGGGATACGATCTGGTATATAACAGCAGTGTTTGGTCAGAGGAGCAGAGAGCTCGTGTTGAGGAAGGGGTCTTCCGCACAGGAGCAAAACGAATTTCACAATTGCCGCGCGGTCGTTTGAATAATCAAGGAGTAACAAACTGGGCTGTCGGGGTCATTGGCTTTCTATTACGGGATCAGACTTTGCTTAATGAAGCTTTTGACAGGGATAACTATGGTTTAAAATACAACATTATTAATGGTTTGCTGGACGATGGCTATTGGTGGGAACAGACGATGGCTTACCATGAGGAAAGAACGGAGTATATGATTTATCTGGCAGAAGCAGCCGCCAACAGCAACTATGATTTATACGGCTATATGTTTAACGGCGAGCGGGATATGACCTACCAGGGCAGTGATGCACCGCGGATGGTTGAGGGAAGGCTCACGGAAGCAGAGGATAGAAGTATAAAGGAACTGCTGGATTTTCCGTTCTACTTTATGTTTCCGGACTTGTCCCGGCCTGTGTTTGCTGACTCGGATTATTCCTATTTAACAGCACGAAACATGTATGAAATGGGCTACTCTCATTATGAAGATGAGAAATACGGCTGGCTGCTGTCTCGCTATTTGGGGCATGATCGTTCCAATGGCGGTTTGGAGCAGTATTACAGCTTATTCTCCGCTCAGCCACAGCTGCCGGACGAAGCAAGCTTTACGATTGGCAACGGATATTTCAGTAAAAAGGGATATAACAAATTGGGCAGCTCGATATTTCTGGACAGCGGGGCAGCTATACTGCGTTCGCCTGGGAATTACATGGAATCTGTTAATTTAGCTATGCAATGGTCGCCGTTTGGATCGGTTGGACATTCCCATGCGGATAAGCTCGGTATTGTGTTATTCGGACAAGGCAAGCAAATTTTAGTTGACCCGGGACGCTATACTTATGGTTCAGCCGGGCATAAGGAGTTTGCCAAGCA
The DNA here is from genome assembly GCF_036541265.1 of Paenibacillus sp. IITD108. Taxonomy (NCBI): domain Bacteria; kingdom Bacillati; phylum Bacillota; class Bacilli; order Caryophanales; family Paenibacillaceae; genus Paenibacillus; species Paenibacillus sp. IITD108. The sequence goes on from NZ_JAZHCT010000057.1 coordinate 20,698, forward strand.
TACTTTGGCGCATAACACGTTGGTCGTAGATGAAAAATCGCAATATCCTTACACAGACAGTGATGATGAGTGGAAAGCGGATGCGCCGGACAGATCATCGGGCGGTGAACGGAATGCAGTGTCTATCGGACCAGTTGCCAGAATATTGCAGGCGTCAAATCACAATGTATATGTTGATCAAGGTGTGGACCTTACGCGTACCGCTGTGCAGATTGATGATTACGTCGTTGATATTTTTAAAGCTGAAAGCACACAAGCTCATCGTTATGATTATCCGTTAACTGTAAACGGCTTGCTGGAACATAGCAGTACGGTACTTGCGGCGAGCAATCCTGAGGTCAGATTGGGCAGCTCGATGGGCTACAAGCATGTTAAGGAAATTTCCAAGGGAACAACGGACGAAGCTTGGAGCACAAGCTGGGATTTGGGGGAGAATAAAGGATTTCGAACGACTATGCTGGCTGGAGGGGAAACCGAGGTTATTAAAGGCAGCGGTATTTCCAAAAGCGGTAATTTTACTAATGAAATGTTAATTGCCAGACGAGATGGACAAAGCCATACACTTTTCTATAATGTGCTGGAGCCTTACACGAAGGGTAGTAGCGAGCGGACGATTACTCCGCTTACTGTGCAGCAAAGTGATCCGAATAGCCCGGAGGCGCAAGCCGCTCAAATTGTTTCTGCGGATGGTGTCAAAGACACGATTATGGCAGGGATGCAAAGAGGAGAGAAGCAAGCGGGGCTATTAACTAGCGATGGGGAAATATCCATTCATCGTGAAATATCTTCTTATGATGAGATGCTTGCATTAGTTAATGGGACTCATATATCCGGAATTGATTTATCGTTGCAATTGTCTGCCGCATCAACGATTCAATTGACACGATTAGCCGATCAAGCGTTGCGCATCGATTTTGACGGAAGTGAAGCTGCCGAGGTGGCAATTAGCGGTTTACCGCAGTCGTATCAAGTTTATCAATTGGCATTGCAGGATGAGAATGAGTTGTCAGAGGTGGTATTCACCTATTCAGGTACGGAGCAAACGATAAGCTTTACAGCTGAACCGGAAAAGATATATATCGTTGCTACTATACAAGGAGCGGCTTCCTTGCCTGCTCCAACGAGCATTTCAATGGGAGGCAATGAGCAACAGCAAGCACTGCTGCCGGGCAAAGTTGAAGTGATTCATTCTCCGCTTGCAGGAACAAAGATAGAAGCTGAGGATTTTGTTAGGGAAACAGGCGGAAAAGTTACTGTTGCGTTTAAGGAAGGCTCACATACAACGAATAATCCGCTTGGAGATGCTTTTTATGGCTGGGATAACAAAGGGCATCAGCTGGAATGGGAGATTGATATTCCAACTAGCGGGAAATATCGGGTCATGTTGCGTTATGCGACGCTTGTATTAAATTCCGTTCGAGAATTTCAGATGGATGATGGACCGCAATGGCAATTTCACTTTCCACTAACACCAGGCTGGAATGACAGACGGAATGGCCTGCTGCAAAAGGCAGACGGCGAGGATCTATTATTTGAACTGGAGACTGGCAAGCATACGATACGGATGGACAATATTAGCGGTGCGCTGAATCTTGACTATTTTGTGCTGGAGCTAGTGGAAGCAGACGTGTCCGAGGGTGGCAATCCTAACAATAATGAGAATGGACAGAACGGAGAGAATAGCAGTCAGACCGGCAACAGCAACGAGAAAGAAAATGGTGAACAGGATAACCATAATTTAGATAACAATGAGCGTACAACTATTGATGCAGAAGAAGTTCAATTAACAGATGTGGAAGGGCATTGGGCTAGCACAGCCATTCAAGAGGCGGTGCGGCTTGGTATTATAAAAGGCTATCCGGATCAGACGTTTCGTCCAGATGTTAAAGTGACCAGGGCAGAATTTACAGTTATGCTGGCAAGGGCATTAAAGCTGGAGGGACAAGAAGTGCAGCTGACCTTTCGCGATAAGCAGGAAATCAGCCAATGGGCGCTTTCGGCTGTAGCGGGAGCGGTGAAGGCTGGAATCATTCATGGATACAGCGATGATACTTTTCGGCCTAAAGCGCTGATCAGTCGTGCAGAGCTAGCAGTCATGCTGGCTCGCAGCAATAACTTGGCAGCAGCTACACATACCGTTCCGCTATTTAAAGATGTACAGCATATTCCATTGTGGGCAAGAGAATATGTTGCAGCTGTATATGAAGCAGGTATGATGGTTGGACGTGCCAATCAGCTGTTTGCTCCACAGGAGCAAGCATCGCGTGCTGAAGCCGCAACGGTTCTCGTACGTATGTTAAAGAAAACATAGGTTTTTGTATTTTCGCCGAATTAGGGTCAATGTCTACATTCTCCTAGTATTCAAAAAAGGCCTCGGTCCTGCATCAGGACCGAGGCCTTTTGAATATTTATTAATGCTGTGTCCAAACCTTCAAATCTGCAGTTGTCTGCAAAATATCAGCTGTTTGTTCAGGACCGGAAATCTCTCTTTCAATAATATACTCGCCTGTAAAGCCGATTTCTTGCAGCTTTTTAATGAAATTTGGAAAATCTACTTTACCTAGACCAGGGCGAACCTCTTCTCCAAGCTGTTCTCCATCAGTCGGATAAAGCCCGTCTTTGACATGGATATTGCTTACATAGGCGCCGATTGTATCAAGAGCGTCGATTGGATTGCCTTTTCCATATAGAATAAGGTTGGCCGGGTCAAGATTAATGCCGAGATTTGGCGTGCCGATTCTTTGAATCGTACGAAGCAATACGATAGGCGTTTCTTGCCCTGTTTCGAACCAGAAGCCAAATCCTTTCTCATTGCAGTATTCCGCTACTTCACGGATTGCGTCAACTACAATTGGATACTCGGGGTCAGTCATATTTTCAGGAATGAATCCGCAATGTGTAATAATAGCAGGTGCGCCGATCCAGGTTGCGAAGTCAGCCCAGCTTTTTAAGGCAGCAATACGTTCTTGGCGATATTGCTCTGGCACAAGTCCGAGCGTAACGGGACCTTCAGTGAAATTCCACTTGGCTGGTCCTGGAACGCCTGCCCATACAGCGCATACGCGCACGCCGGATTCTTTTGAATCCTTCACAACACGCTCAGCATTTTCTTTTGTGCATTGTGTCATATCCCAGGAGCTTAGCTGGCACACTTTAAAGCCGAGGTCGCTAACCGCTTGGAAAATATTGCCTTCCACATTTGAATTTAAGCTATGAATAACTCCGATTTCCATTTGTTTATTGCCTCCCCTATTTGCTTATATGTTCTATTCTACTTATTTTTTTGCAGAAAGATTTTGCCAATCTTTTAATTTGTTTGCACTAACGCTTGCATTATTGACCGGAATATTTATACTTTATGGATTATAGCCAGATTGATGAATGAAGGCATGAATGCTTTTCAAATCAACTCGTTTCCGCTCCTTTCCAATAAACAACAGGTTTATGGCTCCGAGCAGCTATTTAAAATTTGCCTGCAGCAGCTTTTGCTTACTTTAATTCGCAATTCTGCAGGGAATCGGGAACGTCAATCGCTTATAACGATTACTAGAGAAAATCAAACTGCTGATATGGTTAATCAGCTTATCCAGTACATTGAGCAGCATTTGTCAGAAAAAATTACACTCGATGAATTATGCGCCCATATCAACTTGGGCAAAACACAAACGAATATTATGTTTAAGCGAGCAACTGGGCTCGGATTAATAGCCTATGTTAATAAAACAAAAATTGAGCATGCCAAAAAGTATATCCGCGAGGAAACGTATAATATTTCAGAAGTTGCCAATTTGCTCGGCTATAGCTGTATCCATTATTTTTCTCGCCATTTAAAAAAAAGAAACCGGCATGACGCCGTCTGATTATGCGAAGACGATCAAAGCGCGATATGAAAAAATGGAGTAACATTTTTTTTGCAAAACGCCTCTGCAATACTTCACAATTCGACAAATTTTGTCGATATTTCTTATAAGAAAATTGTGGGGGCTACATAATGAAAAAGAAGCTTAGAATGTCTTTAACGATTAAAATGACTTCAGCAATTATATTACTGCTAAGCATTGTATTTACAGTAATCATAGTAAGCACTCTTAACCAGCTTAAATCAATAAGCGTGGATAAGGGAGAGTTGGAGGCTAAATATGCTGCAACTGCATTTGCCGCACAATTTTACGAAGAGTTAAATGGCTATAAGCAGGAGCTTGATACGATGGCTATTGTCCTCCGCCATGCAAGCGAGAAGCAGCTTTATTCCAGAGAAGAGGTTATTCACTTGCTAGAGCAGATGCTTCAGGAGCATCCTGAGCTGCTAGGCGTTTATTCGGTATGGGAGCCTAATGCTTTCGATGGCAAGGATGCCGAAAACAAAAATAAAAATGCGTATCACGATGAGACAGGAAGATTGGTGCCGTACGTTGTCCGCGAAGGCGATGGCTTTAGCATTGAGGCGGTGCGTGACTATGAAACGGTTGGCAGCGGAGATTTTTACTTGGTATCGAAAAACGGCAAGGAGCCTGCTCTGATTGAGCCGTATAAGTATGTGCCAAGAGGGGAAGAAATCCCGATGACCACGCTCGTTGTGCCCATTCTTAATGATAAGGATGAGTTCCTTGGCGTTATTGGCTTCGATATATCATTAGATTCCCTTCAAAGCAAAGCTACACAGGTTAAGCCGCTGGGCGGATATGTTAATGTTATTTCTGGACAAGGCAAATATGTCGCCAATTCCGAACAACCGGAAAAAATATTGGAGCTGTATGCTGACGAAGAGGACAAAGCAAAGTTGCTGGATAATGTGATCTCCGAAACGGGCATGACGGGCTATATTGAAAATGTGCATGGCGAACAGGCTCTTAGTGTCTTCACAGCTATTACGCTGGAGGATATTGATAATAAATTTTACGTAGAGGCTGTTATACCTGAGAAGGAAGTACTGAAAGACTTTAATCAAAGTAAAATGTTCTTCATTATAATGGGCATCGTATCGATGTACGCGCTTGCTGTTATTTTAATTATTCTTACCAGAATAATGATTATTCGGCCAATCAAACGCTTTGTCACTAGTGTGCAAAAGATGTCCGAGGGAGATTTGACCCAGCATGTGGAAGTGAAGAGCAGGGATGAAATTGGACAAATGTCAGAAAGCTTTAATCATATGACAAGCGAGCTGAGAGGAATGTTTCATCTCGTAGCTGATCTGTCCATGTCTGTAGGAGCAACCTCGGAAGAGCTGACAGCAAGCGCTGATCAGACATCAAAAGCGTCTGAAACTATCGCTCGAAATATTGAAGAGGTTGCCGCAGGCTCGGAGCTGCAAAATCGTTATGCAGGCGAGACAGCAGTGGCGATGAATGAGATGTCTGCCGGTATAGAGAGAGTTACGGAATCTTCCGCATCTGTATTATCGTTTGTAAATGATATTGTGGAGCAAACTAAGCTAGGTAACATTAAAATGCATGAGACGGAAGTGAAAATGAAAGACGTGCTCGGATCTTCCGTTGAAGCCGGAAAAGCGATACAAATGCTGGAGGAGCATTCCAAAGAAATTGGTGGCATCGTAAGCATGATTTCGCAAATTAGCAGTCAAACTAATTTGCTGGCTTTGAACGCCAATATTGAAGCGGCTCGGGCAGGCGAGTTTGGACGCGGCTTCTCTGTCGTTGCAGCTGAGATTCGCAAGCTGGCCGATCAATCTCAGAAAGCGACTGCGGAAATTGCGCAGCTCATTGCCAGGGTTCAAGCAGATACAAGCAATGTCGCTGCAATCATGGTGCAAAATTCCGAGGATGTAACGATAAGCGAGCAGCATATTATCGAAAGCGCCGATCTATTCCAGCTGATTACCGATAAGATGGAAAGCGTAGGCGAACAAATGCAGGAGGTTTCAGCAGCGTCTGAGCAAATGAATGCGAGCGTGCAGCAGGTTAACGCCTCGGCGCATGAGCTTTCCCGCATCGCTGGCGAGGCCACTGACAATTCGCAAAGCGTAGCTTCAGCTTCCGAGGAGCAGCTAGCTTCGATGGAGGAAATCGCTTCGGCATCGGCTACCTTAAGCGATATGGTGCAGGAGCTGTTGGAAAAGCTGAGTAAATTCAAAATCAGCTAAATTTGCCCCTAACAAAGCCCGCAGAATAGAACACTTAATAAGTGGCTATTTTTGCGGGCTTTATCAATGTTACAATTTATAACGCAATTTTCGCAAAACCAAAATAGGCATAAATGTATGATGCAACTGGACTAAGGAATACGTCCCCTATAATCAACTGCCCAAATCGGCCTAACGGTTGCTATCGATGCTATTTCGATTATTTTAGCTTATTTGAGCATTTAACGG
>NZ_JAZHCT010000058.1:0-25534 GCF_036541265.1 Paenibacillus sp. IITD108
CGCTTCTGACAACCGTTAACGGTTTTCATTGACCATTTGCATAATCCGATGTCTAGACCAGGAAACTAATAATCGAAGGCAGGAGCAACAACACCCCAAAAATTGTAAACTATGTAGGGCAAGGATAAACGGCTCCGCCATCCTTTGGGACAGGCGCGTTTACCGATGAAATATAGAAACATGTATAAGATGTAACTTATACTTTCTAGTATTTAAAAAAAGCTACCTGCCAATATAAACTGTACCCTATCGAGTAGACACTTTAAAAAAGTCTCTCGATAGGGTACTTTTGTTTAAAGCAGATAGCTTTTGCTTATTTAATCAAAGACATAAATTCTGCACGAAGTGCCGGATCTGTACGGAACTGGCCGCGAACGCCTGATGTAACCGTCAAGCTGCCCGGCTTTTTAATGCCGCGTGCGCACATGCACATATGCTCGCCTTCTACGACGACCATCACACCATGCGGGGAAAGCTCCTCATCCAAAATATCAGCAATTTGCGCAGTTACACGCTCTTGCACCTGCAAGCGTCTTGTAACGGCATCGACCAAACGAGCCAGCTTGCTCAGCCCTACAATTTTGCCGCTTGGGATATAGCCGATATGGGCTTTGCCGAAAAACGGAGCCATATGATGCTCGCAATGACTGTAAAACACGATATCTTTAACAATAACCAGCTCTTCATGCTGCTCATCGAAGGTTACGCCAAGCACTTCACGAGGGTCTACGCTATAGCCTGCAAACACCTCTTCATACATCCGTGTAACGCGAGCCGGAGTTTCTATTAACCCTTCACGCTCTACATTCTCACCCATTAACCGCAATATTTCTTTCACATGGTGTTCTATCTGTTCCCGGTTGTCTGAAACATTCGAATTGACGTAGTCTTTCTTGCCCGCCATTCAAAACACTCCTTCCGGCATTCCGCCTCTTTATCTACGAGGAAACTTTTGATTTTTCATCATATTTTGTGCACGAGCCATTTGCTGCTTATTTAAATTGTATCCCATTTGTTTCGCCATCTTCTGCATCATTTCAGGATCGTTCTGCATTTTCTCAAGCTGCTTGCGCAAATAGAACACGCCAATAAAGAAGCCGCCTGCCAATCCAATCAGCAATGTTACAATGGGAATCACGTAATCATACCACATTCAAATTCACCTATTCCTTTTTAAATATAAAAACCCAACATCACTGTATAATAGCATGTTCAACCCTAGACCGCAATTGAGAAACGGAGAAAATATATAAAAGAAGTCTCTGCAACGCTAAAATCCCACGAGACTCCTTTTTTATTTTGCTGAATGGATCAAAACTGTTGCGATTTCAGCGCTATTAAAAAATGATACAAACTTAATTTTCCACTTTCAGCGCCTAACCACTTTGTATGTTTTTTCGCCACAATTGTGCTCCTCGGGGCATTTCCTTTTATTCGAGCTCACTCACCCGCGTTGCCGTTCCCCTTTCCCTTCTCGTTGCCTCTCCTGCTCCTGCTCTGATCCTCTTTCTCCGAACAATCAAAGCACAGCAGGGTCTTATCCTCCAATACAACCCCGTTAATAAACCCATCCTGACAAAAAACTTGCTTGTTGCATGATATACAATAGCCTACTAGTTCCTGCATCGCTCTCTACTCCTCCTTAGAAGCAGTCTCAGTGATTTGTTTCGCATGCAAACGAAGAAACATCTCATTCACTTCGACGCACAACGCTTCGTCATCAATGAGCCCCCACCAATATTTTTTAAACAACTGCCGAAGTCCGACGAATGATTCGTTCGATAAATTCATTTCACGATGCAGTCGATAAGATGACATTATTTCACGGTAGAGAGCGAATCGAGACGGGCGATTAATTCCTTGTTGCGGTTCAAGCTGTAATTCCGTCACCGACCTTCTGGCAGTCAAGCTGACTGTCCTCTCGCGAATTATTTTTTGAGCCCGATCAGAAGCTAGATAATCCACCAGCAATTTAGCCATTTCCTTATTTTTTGAATGTTTATTAATGGCAATGCCGATTACAGTTAAAAGCGTGCGCGGTTCATACCTGTAAGGCAAAGGCGATATATCAAAGTCTATATTTTTAAAATCATTCATAGACATGTACGTCGTCATAATCATTGAAATCTTGTCTTGCATAAATAATTCCGTCACATCTTGACTGCTCTCAGATACATAGCTTGGATACACTTTCGAATCCGTTACAATCCGCTTGCACAGGCGAATGCATTCCATCAAGCGAGTATCCGCCAACTGTAGAGAACCTTCCTCGTCCGGCTCAAACTTCATTCCGCTTTGCACAATAAAGATAGGCCACCGGTTATCAGATAACAAATAAAAATATAACCCGAATTTATCTCCGCCAGCGGTCAGCTCTGCTGCATAACGCAAACAATCATCCCATGTCCAGCTGCTATCCGGCTCGGGCACATTAGCTTCTTGAAAATGTTTTCTATTATATGCAAGTATAATGGGAGAGAATACTAACGGCCTAGCATATAGTGTTCCGCCATCATAAAAGGCATCTTCCGTAAAGGGGTATAAATTTCTATCTGCCTGCAGAGCTTCTAGCAAATGAAGCTGACCGAAATCCGCAATACTTTGAAAATCCGTATTATTTAATGTAAATACATCTATTTGAAATTGATCCAAATGCTCCTTCAAATTATCCGCATAATCCGATACCGTCTTTACGAGCACGGTCCTTACCCGTTTGTCCGGATACAAGGAATGAAAATCTTCCAGGAGAGCTGTTAAGCTAATATCCCGTTCGATGGAAGACGTTACGCCAAGCGTAATGGTAGATTGGCTGCCAGGTATATAATCGAGCACTCGGCTGCCGACGCGATCTATTTTGGCAATAAGCTGCTCCTCTACAAGCATATCAAGCCCTTTGCGAACCGATTTATTGCTTAATTGATATTGCTCGGACAGCATCTTCTCAGATGGCAGATATTGCCCCGGAGCCAAACGGCCATCATAAATATCAGAGCGCAAACGATCTATCATGCCATGCAGCCTCGCGTTAAAAGACTTTCGACTTGGTTTATCAGGTTTGTCCATAAGCAAATGGCTCCCTTTCTCTTTGTTCTAGACAAACACTATTCTACCAAATATTCAAAGTATTTATTAGTTATTTTACGCTTACCCCCGACAATAGTTGACTGAATCATTGGCTTGTCTCCGTTTAATCGATCATATTGACTTAATACGACGGTTGTCTGGTGTAGAGAAGTATAACAAGGGTTTAAAAAGAGTACACAAATGGGGCGATCCAGTGATCAGCTTTCGCTGACTTTCCGGAGCACCCCATCATTATATATTCTACTTATCGGACAACCTTTACACTCTTTATTTCGCTGGAAGTGACGCCCGCATCATTGACAAGCTCAATGCGATATTCATACGTTCCAATTGCCTTGCCGCTAATCTTTGTCTGCGCTGTCTGAGCGCCTGGTGTTGCCGCAACAAGCGGCTGCTCGTCAATCAATACGCCGTTCTCGTACAGACGATACGCAGTGCCGTTCGTTCCCCACCACATATTCATAGTTACGGTATAATCGCCGTCACCGTCCCAGTTGTCATGGGAGAGAACCGGTTTGTCCGGAGCTGCGTCAGTCACTGTAACTGTAAGCAGACTGCTTGTCGTTGTACCATAGCTGTTGACCAACTCAGCGCGATATGTGTAGACGCCATTCTCCCGACCGCTAATCGCAGTTCCCGTTGTTTGTGCCGCCGGCGCCAGATCGTTCAACGATTTCGTATCAATCAGCACATCATTCTCATACAGTCGGTAGATAGTGCCATTATTCCCCCACCACATATTCATCGTAATCGTGTAAGCACCATCGCGCAAACCATTGTCATGACCATTGTTATGAGACAATACCGGCTTGCCCGGCACCCCAGCGCTTGGTCCGCTTGGAATTTCCGGCTTTTCCTCTACTACGTTTACTTGCAATCTATTTGACTGCTTCGTCACTCCATTGACAGTCAAACTAACATAAATTTCAGCCTCACCGCTCTGCAGAGACGTAACTATTCCCCCCTCAACAGATACAACCTCAGGGTTACTGGAATAATAATCAATTTGCAAACTGCCGGACATACTTAGTTTTCTGCCTTTCTCCAAGAAGGCCTGTATATCCAACACTGCATGTTCCTGCTCATACATTGTCATTTTCTCCAAAGCAATCTCTACTTTGTCCAAGTTTACCAATAGTGATTCGTCAGTATATTTCCACAAATTAACTTTATCATCTTGAAAATAAAAATTGCCGAAATCGTCTTGGGCCAAGAAATTAGGTCTCGAAGGCGTTTTAAATAAAGTTACCTGTTTCGTTTCAGCATCAACTTTAAAAAACTTATCCCTGCTTACCCCATATACATTGCCATCAGTGGCTACTTGCAAGTAAGCGTCTCCCCAAACCGTACTTATATAATTGACAGGAAACAGCTCACCGCTATATATGACTTCATTCTTTTGAGGATCAAAAATAAACAGATAGCCTTCGCTGACCCCCCATATATTTCCGTCCGGCCCTTCTATAAGTCCCGTAACAGCCTTCTTGCCTGCAACAGGCACAATTTCCATTTCCTTCACTCCGCTGCCCACATCCCAAACAAATAGCTTACCTTCCGTTTCCAAAGGCTCTATTCCTAGACCGCCCCAAACGCTGGTTCCGCCATACACCTTGCCATCCTTGTAAGCTAACGAAACTACACTTTGATTTCCAACTATATCCCCAATGACTTGAGTATTCTGGGTCTCAGGATCATAGATTGCAAACGCGCCTTGATGTTTACCGTAATTAGCTACAGTACCTATAAACAATTTATTTTCCTGCTCGACACCCAACATGCCGAATGGCCTATCTTGACCAGGGATATCGAATAATGTGTTGAAATTCCACTTCGTCGACACATCGTATTCCACGATTCTAGCCCCTGGATAAACACCATAATACAGTTTGTTCCCTAAACTTGTAATCGCTTCCGATTGACTAATTGCGCTAAACATGTCGATATTCCCTGTAATCGGGTCGTACACCCCTGCGCCGCCCAGGTAACCGCCGCTATATATTTTGCCGTCAGGACCTTGGGTAATACTGCGAATTTCATTTGGCTGGCCTGGAATTTCCAGCGGCGTAATTTCGGTTTCGCCTGTTTGCAAATTATATTTCAATAAAGTAGTGCTTAATAACGCCACAAGCGTAAAACCTGGATACTCTGGGTCATCCAATTCCATAAAGTGCATACTTCGAGGATAAGCACTTAGTCCGATATTAGAAATCGTCCCCTTCTCCTTGCTAACTAAATCATAATAATTAAAATCCCCGTCTTCCGTGAAATAATATATCTTATCGTCATATGGGGACACGGGACTAACTTTTTCGTGTATACGATCGCCAAGAACATCATCGACGTTGTCAGTCTCGGTATCAATCACAATCATCGTATTGTTATCACCCAGTCGAACGAACAGTTTTCCTTGGCGCAAGCCGAGCCAATAAGGGAAAGCGCCTTCCGCATATTCCTCCGGTAAAATATTATTCTTTTGCCCTGTTTGCATATCGTACTTAATGATATGCGGTTTTGTCCCGACTGCCGCATAAAGAAGCTGCTTGTCAGAATCGACATCCAATCTTCTTACATAATATTCGTTATCAGTCATTCGACCAAGGTCTGAAAATTGATTTGCATGAATGTCATAGGCAAATACTTTTCCGCCCGGGTAGGTGCCTCCATACAACTTACCGTCCGCTCCATTTTCCAAAGACCAGATATGGGTTTCACCCGAGATTGCCGCCCCCAAATTATCAACCTTGTCTGAACCGGGAGTATACCGATAAATTCGTCCGGTGTTAGAAGAACCTATATAAATATTACCGTCAGGTCCCGTCGTCATCGCCCATGAGATCTTTGTATCCGGAAGTTCGATCATCTTTTCAACCGAGTAAGTCTTCAGATCTACTACTGCCAGTTGGGCTGGAGTCCCATTAACGCCAACAAATAATAGAGGTTTGCCACTTGGATCATAACCAATAGTAGAGCTTGCTGTAACTGCTCTAGTAATTTGTGTCCCCAAATTAGTAAACTGTCCTTTGTCCGGTTCCTCCTGCATGAGAGCGACCTTATCGAAATATGCTGTTGCGATACCAGGTAATGTTGAATAAAGCAGAATAGTTGCATAGGCCGTATTTTCGGGAGCTGTAGCGGAAACGGCAAGTGGCGCGAAGTTATTTTGATGTGCAGCTGTGCTTGACGCACTGGCCTGATTCAGCCTTACATTTTGGCTATCGTAAAATCTCAAATATATTTGCACTTTGCCTTCTAGCGTATACGCCATAACAGATGCGTTATAGCTCTCTCCCGCGACTATTGGAATAGGTTTGGTTTCCACCCCTGCTGTATGCTCTGTACTTCGATCAATGATCTTCAAGCTTTGTGAACCTTTGTAATACTGTTCATCCGTAATAATATATTCATTAAGAGGAGTGTTAAAAATTTTGTTCCAACCGGGAATATTATTTTTGCTATCCACAGGCTCTTCAAAACTATCGTTTGTAACGATGACAGGAACATCCGCACGGACCGTTTTTGGTGCAACAAACATGGACGGAAACAACAGAGTTAATACGATAAACAAGATGATGACGCTTCCAAATCTGTTTGATTGAGTACGCAACATTTTCTCACCTCATCAGAAATAGATAGGCTGTCGTTTAGACAGCCCTCGTATTATTTGATTAACCGGATATTAGAGGGTGTCAATTAATTGTGGTAGGGCAACAAACAAATGAAAGGAATGTTACTACGATCAAGTTTGTGATTCCGACCGCTGTTGTAGTCCAATTTTCTTGAATAAACAACCCCTGAAAAGGATAAAATTGGCCTACAAAGGCGGACGCTGCCGCTTCTCCATCCCCAATCTTGCTCTTCGTACCCCTTTCTTATATGTAAATCAATCGTTGCCCAAAATTAATCGACACCCCTTTTTACTGTTTTACTCAAATTGCCGATTCGCTTGGATTGCTTCTACTTCGTTTCAAAGCCGCCGACAGCGCGAATTTGTTCGCTATACTTATCGAAAATATCTTTGCCTTTATGCTTCGTCAGCAATTCATTCAAGTAGCCTTCCCAACCATCCATCGGCAGGTCGCCAAAGACCAGTTTGGAAAGTGTTGCATTCATTTCTTTGCGGTAATCGGCAATATTAATTCCTGCAGGCGGTGTGACATAGGCGCCTCCTGCGTAAGATACATGCTTGTAAGATAATACGGTGTCAACAATTTCACGATCGCGATCTGTTTCATTCGGGTTAATAATTTCCAGACCAATCGGAGCTGCGCTGGCAACGTTAGTAAAGAAGTAGTAAATCTCCAGGAAACGACCATTTTTCTCGTTTATTTCATTAATAACATCAGGTTTTAACGTAACCTTGTCGCCATCTCTCGTATAGGATTCCCCTTCTTTGCCATAATGCGTAAGCAAGAAACCTTCCGGACTAGCCAGAAACTCCAATATTTCCATCATTCTGGTCACTTTCTCCGGCTCCTTCTCGATTAGTTTAACCGGAATAACAAAGCCATTTGAGCCTTGCGGCTTAGAAATGATTCCTTTCTTGTCGGGAAACGGATTGAATGGAATAATATCAGCGTTCGGGTTAATTTCGCGCATACGATTAAGCACACTGGTATCGCTGCCTTCCAAAGCGAAGTCCCGTCCCTGAGCTTTAATTATCCCTACCCGCCCTTCAATAAAGCGGCTTTGATGATCTGAGCCTTTGTTCAAGAACCAGTTCGGATCTACAATTTTCTCATCAACTACACTCTTAATATCTCTAAGCGCATCCACCGTTCTTATATTAGAGCCGGCATCAATTAATTGACCTTCATCTACAAACATGCTGGAGTAAAAGTCATTCTTCACCCACTCAAGCCAATCAAATCCAACGTTCGCTCCATTGCCGGATGTACTGAACCCATAAGTATCATCCTTGCCATTGCGATCCGGATCTTCGAATGTGAAAGCACGCATCGCATGCAGTGCTTCTTCATAATTCTTAGGAACTTCCAGCCCAAGATTGTCTAGCCAGTCTTTACGAATGTACCAAGCAACATAAGGATCAAGGTTATACGGAATCGGCGCGCGCAATCCCTCTGCTGCTCCTTCAATCGTGTAGTAGCCCTTCAGATCACTTTCGGTAATCCATTTGAAATAGTTAGGCATTTTCTCAGGTGACAGGAATGGACGCAAGTCGCCAATCAATCCGTCTTTTGCATATGTTTGCGAATCCCGTCCGCTGACAACCATCAGATCAGGCGCAGTATTGGACGCAAAACGGGCATTTATTTTATTCGTCGAATCGGGTCCAGCCGCCATATACGTAACATTCCAGTTAACGTTAAACATCTCGTCAATTGTTTGCTTTACAAAATCTTTATCTGCACTTGGAATGGAGCCGCCGCTCGCTGAAGGCACGAAAAACTCAATATCGTATTTGGCAGAACGATCTGGTCCTTTCGTGGCTTCTTGATCGCTGCCTTCCTTATCATTCCCGCTAGCTTCAGATGGCGGCGGTGTAGCAGCCGGCGGTTTCTCCTCTGTCTTGCCGCATGCAGCTACGAATAACATGGACACTAATAAAACAGATAACATAAGAAGCAAACCTTTTCTCATTTTCATCTAAAATAACCCCTCTCCTGCTATATAATTCGTGTTCAAAAAGTCCGGTTTTCAGAACCGAGAAGATTGTATGAAACTAGAAATCGGAGGCGCGGAGCGTACTTAAAGGTACGTGAGCACTGGAGATTTCGGCAAATACCGGGCCCCGCGAAAGTAATCGGAATTTACATCGAAGCTTATCTTCACTTTTGTGGGTATCTTAAAGATTCGATGTCGAGACGCTTCCTGAGCTACTTCGTTATCAAAATTGGACTTTTTGAACTACCTCTGTCAACCTTTCACAGCGCCAAGCATAACACCACTCGTAAAGTATTTTTGTACAAATGGATAAACGAATAAGATCGGCAATGTTGTGGCAACAACCATCGCCATCCGCATCGCAACCGGCGGAAGCTGAGACTCAAGCCCTTGCACCTGGCTCATCATTTCCTGGCTTAAATTCGGCTGCAGCAGCATATCCCTCAGTATGACTTGCAACGGATACAGCTTTTGATCGGTAATAAACATAATGCCGGCAAAAAATTCATTCCAGTGAGCGACAGCATAAAACAAGCCGATCGTTGCGATAATGGCTTTCGACAGCGGCAAAACAATGAGCACCAGCGTTTGCAAGTCATTACAACCATCGATTTTAGCCGCTTCTTGAATTTCGATTGAAATATTTTCGAAGAATGTTTTTGTAATAAGAAAATTAAAGGTAACGATTAAACTTGGGATAACCATGCTCCATACTGAATTTAGCAAACCGAATTCTTTTACGACCAAATAAGTTGGAATCAGTCCTCCGTTGAACACCATTGTAAACACAATCAGAAACAAAAATGTGGAACGGCCCGGCATTTGTTTGCGTGATAATGGATAAGCCAGCAACATCGTAAACACAATGTTCAGAATTGTGCCGACAACAGTAACAAAGACTGTAACTTTGAGCGCTTGTGAAAATCTCTGTCCTGTGAAAATAGCCTGATAAGCGCCAAACGTCACTTCTTTCGGAAATAAAACCATACTCCCGCTGCGCGCCAATTCCTTCAGCGGCGTAATCGACATGACGACCACATAGTAAATCGGCAACAGAGTAAGGAGACCCAGCAGCGTCAGCACGACATAAAAGCATGCATCAAGCAAACGATCGCTACGGGATTTTATTTGCAGATTCATTTTTCTGATTCCCCCTTACCATATTCCTGATTCGTCGAAGCGCTTCGCGAGAGAATTGGCTCCAAGGACGAGTATTAAACCAACTATTGATTTGAAGAATCCTACCGCGGCGGCAAAGCTGAATTGCATTTCCTCGAGCCCCCGCCTGAACACCCAGGTATCAATAATATCTCCGACATCATATACTCTGGCATTGAGGAAAACATAGACTTGGGCGAAGCCGGCATCCAATATACTTCCTACTCGAATAATGAGCAGCAGAATGATAACATTGCGGATACCCGGAAGCGTAATATGCCAGATTTGTCTCCAGCGTCCCGCACCATCGACAACGGCTGCTTCATAGAGGGTGGAATCAATGGCAGTAAGCGCTGCCAAGTAAATAATCGCGCCAAACCCGACTTCCTTCCAAATTTGCGACAAATACAGAATCGGTCTGAACCAGGACTTGGAAGTCAGAAAATCAACTGGCTGGCCTCCAAAAAACTTAATCAATTCGTTTAATAGTCCATCGCCAGGCGAAAGGAAGGCAAGCGCTAATCCATAAATAATCACCCATGACAAAAAGTGCGGCATATATGAAATCGTCTGAATGGTTCGTTTGAACCATCTCGATCCGACTTCATTCAAGATAAGAGCTAGCATAATATCCGGAATCATGCCAAAAACAATTTTGAATACGCTAATGACCAGTGTATTTCTTAGTAAAATGTAAAAATCACTGCTCTGGAATATTTCACGAAAATGCTTCAGTCCAACCCAATCACTTCCGAAAAAACCTTTCATAATGCTGTAATCTTTAAAAGCCACTACCAATCCGAACATCGGTAAATATTTGAAGCATAAATAATAAGCCAATCCCGGAATTAACATGAGGTACATCCACTTGTACTCTTTCAAGGCTCTAATGATCCGGCTTGAGTCCCCCTTTCGCTTTGGCAAAACTGCATATGCCGTTTCTTTATCTACTCCCATCCCCGCCATATTCTCACCTCAGTCTTTTTTAAAGCGCTTTCAGTATGTACGCTCATTATAGCGAGTAAGAAATGACGGAAATAGGTAACGGATTATGGATTATGTGCAAATATTATAGAGTTATAGAGCCGATCGTTTGAATGCTGTCGGTGTCGTTCCGACATGTTCCTTGAACATTTTGCAAAAATACCGGTAGTTATCGATCCCTACCTTTTGGGACACTTCGTAGATCTTCAAATCCGATTTTTGCAGCAGCTCCTTTGCTTTCTCAATGCGAACCCTGGTGATATAGTCTGACAAATATTCGCCCGTTTCCTGTTTAAACAATTGCCCCAAATAAGCTGAGTTCATCTGCATTTCGTCAGCCAACATACGAATTGTCAAATCTTTGTCGACGTTCGAGGCAATACGCTCGCACAGCCGTTGAATTTCTTTGCGAACCATTGGCTTTTCGTGGAGCAACTGCAGCGGGATCGATAATTCAGCTATTAATTGCTGCCACCACTCGCGATATTGCGCCCATTCTGTAATAAGCTTCAACTTTAAAGAAAAATGACGAAATACACTGTTCGGGATATCTGCGATGTGATCCAGAGCCATCTTGGCCACATTCACCAGATATAGAGGAGAACAGAGCGGTGTTTGAAGGGTTATCAAGCGGTTCACTTCGGCCAGGAAAGCCGCCCACTCTCTCTGCTCCAGCATTCTGGTCAGCTTGGCGGCTTGTTCCAACTGCTGGACTCGATCATAATTGCTCAGTTCAACAGTGTTTTTCGGTTCAACAACATCATTTAGTTCGGCAGCGTAAAAGCTTTGCTCTGCCTTTAGCAAGGCTATTGAAAACTTGCTATTACGCTCGTTCACATTCGAGCCAATCGAGCTTACATTTACGATGCCATTTACTTGAAACAACAGACTTATTTCTTTCGCAACCTCATGTCGAAATTGATGAACAAGCTGCTGCATAACGTGAATGCCGAACCCTTGAGCTATACTTAGCTGAACAACAAGATGGAAATCCCCGAGCGGAAAAGCAACAATTTTCACATCAGATACGATTTCACTTGTCCAGCTCTGTATTTTTCCGGCAATTTTTCTTTGCAGCGACTCCAGGCTTCTTCCACTTTGAATCTGGGTTTGATCGTGCAAGCTGCAAATAATCGAAGCATATACATAATACTGGCCATGCAAATACAAGACCGTTTTCAGCTCGCTCTCCAAATCCGGAACGGATTGATTGTATAGCCAAGCCTCCAAAAGCATCTTCTTCCGATTCCACAAATCAATTTCTTCTGACCGTTCATTTTTCGTCCGCAGCATACCTTCAGCCGCTTTCTGGCACGCCCCTATAATTCTTTCTTTGGAAAGCCCCATCTTCAACAAATAATTTTTCGCTCCCAGACCAATCGCTTGCTGCGCATAGGTAAACTCATCATGAGCTGTCAAGAAAATAATCTCGACTTGCGGCCATCGTTCCTTCACTTTTTGGGCAAAACTAATCCCGTCCATAACAGGCATCGTAATATCCGTCAACACAATATCCGGTAATTCGCGCTCCATCATTTGCAAGGCTTGCTGGCCATGAACAGCGGCTCCCACCCAGCTGAACCCCGATTCGGCCCATGGAATATGCCTTTCAAAATGCTCTCTTACAAATTGTTCATCGTCCACTATTAAAATTTTGCATTCGCTCATCACTTTTCCCCCTTGTTCATCGACCCGGCCATCGGCAATTGAATACTTACCATTAGCCCTTCATCGTCGTTATTTTCGATTTTCAAGCCGTATTCCAGCCCATAATAAAGCTCAATTCGCTCTTGTATATTACGAACTCCCAAATTATTCAATCCTGAATGCGAATCCCGTTTCAGTCCCTTCTGGAATAACTGTTCAATCTTCTCCTCTTCCATTCCGGGACCGGTATCGCTGACTTCGATGACCACTTGATTCGCCGCTGACTGTGCAGCAGTAACAATAATATGATTTACATCCCTTTGATCGGACAAGCCATAGAAAATACTGTTTTCAACGAGGGTAATCAAGGTTAGCTTAGGAACAGACACCAAATACAACAATTCGTCTGGAATAACAACGTCCAATTCAAAAATAGAACCGTATCGCAAACGCATTAATTCCGCGTAATTTTCTAACTGTTTTATTTCCGAGCCAAGCGGCACAACATCCCCTACTTTGTCGATCGAATATTTTAACAGCCCCATCAAGGACTGTATTAAAGGCCCAATCTCTTGTACACGCTCCGTTTCACTGAGCCAGTAAAAAGCATTCAGCGTGTTATATAAAAAGTGCGGTTTTATTTGGGAATGCAAGACGCGGATTTCCTCCACCCGTTTCCGTTCTTCCGCTTCTTTCAAATTTTCGAATAATTCTTTAATGTTTTGCATCATTTTATTAAAGTGCATGGAGATAAGACCAAACTCATCTTTTCGTACTTTGGAAATTTGCGTATCCAGCTGACCTAGCGATCCTTTATTCATTTGCTTAATAATTTGACTGATCGGTTTCTTTATGTACCACGCAAGCCGATTGGCCATAAATATCGATAATACAATCCAGATTAAAAAAATAACAAAAAATTGTTTCTGCACTGCTGTCAGCAGCGGATAGGCGTCCCTTTCGTTAACAACCGCAAATACAATCCAATCCCATCTGTTATTGTCGCTTTTCAGCACCCTGTGCGCTCCCTCTGACGTATGCACCGTGTTAAAGGAATTTCCATGATCCAACAGGACGGAGCGAAGCTTCTGCACCATTTCATCCTGATGTATTTTTTCTCTGTGATAATAAACATTTGCATTGGACGCCAAAAACTCGCCGCTTCTCGAAAAAACATAAATATTTTTGTTCGGTGAATACGAATTTACACCGCTTACGAACGAATCTACGTTCAATTCCAGAGCAATTGTAATTTTCTTTGCCTTATCATTTGTCGTAAAAGATTTTGCTACCGTAATCGCCCTGCCAAACCCCGAATCAAACGGCTCGCTCCACCAGAATCCCCACTGTTCCGCTTGCCGAGTCACATCGGCAATAAAATCGTCCGTCAACCAATGACGATAAAGAGCCGGTGAAGATATAACGACATTCCCATCTTCAATCACATACGCTGCATTCATTTCATCCGAATTCAAATCAATATAATTGCTCATCAATAACATAAAGTTCTCACGGGCCAACGATTCATAAATATTGCTATTCGAAAAATAAACCAACTGAGACTGCACATTCACCATATACCACTTCAAATAGTCTTCCACATACTCCACAGACTGCTGTAACGACTTTTCCTGATTTTCCTTCACTACCACATAGATGGTTGAATAGGCAATGATGCCTATCATAATTAAAACAATCACAACGGAGGTAAAGGCAATCAAAAATAATTTAGTGCTGATGCTTTGCAAAAAAAGAAACCTTCTGCTCAAGACTCCCCCTCCTCCTTTGTTTTTGGTAAGCGTTTTCATTTTTTTCGTGCAAATCTTTCCCTATTATACTCAAATTTATTGTCCGGTTTATAGGCTACTTCCTATAGAAATGTACAAAAATTATAGATTCAAGGTGAAACGGCTGTCGCCGTCCTTTGGACTGGCGCGTTTACCGATGAACTCACTCAAATGATCTAACGAATCGTGAGAGCGCTATTTCGTCTAAAAAGCGCCTTTTTGAAATCTAACGAAGATATACGCTCTTATTTGCTCCTAACTGTGTCAAAACGAGTGGAAAGTTCACACATAGCACAACTGATCTTCGTTATATTTTTAAACGAGCTGATTTTCGCCAAATAGAGCATTTAATCTTCGTTAGATTCAAGTCCTGTCTCTAGTATTTCAAGGATATACGGCATCGCCGTCCATCGCTTTGACGAAAGAGGCGCGTTCATACAAGACAGAGATGAAAGCTTCCATTTCTACTTTGTACACCAGTTTGATGTATATACGAAAACACTTTTCAGAAATCTCAAGCATCAAAAATAAATAATATTGCATATTGACAGTAGTGCGAATCAATGAGTAAGATATAACACAACAAATGTACATCAAATATACACCAGAACTATTATTAAATCCAAAAAAACCAATAGATGTACACCAGTTTTTTTATTGGAGAAAGGAGATGACGATTACGGTATGACGATCAAAATCACCCTTGCCAAACACGCTGTCATGAAGGAGCCGCTGCTTATGCCCTTCGGCTTTAAGGGCGCTTACTTATCTGAACTGTGGCAATCGATCACACTGCTAAGTAATGAGCACAATCAAACCGGTATAGGCGTCGGAGTACAAAGTGTATTGTGGTCAGATGCCTCTGTATTCGAGCAGTTCGGGGAAACAGCCGGCAACGAGCTGATGGCGGATATGACCCGCTATGCTTTGAAGCAGATAGAAGGCAATCAATACTCCACCCCCTTCGAGCTGCTGGAAGAAACGTTGCCGATGGTTTATCAGTACGGGCTTAACACTTTGCGGTTAACTGATTTACGAAGCACTTTCGCCCTTAATGCACTCGTAGCTGTTGATCAAGCCGCGTGGGCGTTATTCAGCAGAAACAGTAGTTCTTCCTTTAAGGAGCTTGTTCCTAAATACTATCAGGACGCGCTTGGAGAGCCGCAGCCGGCATTGGCAAGCATACCGCTTGTTCCGTACGGAATGCCGGAAGAAGCGATTGACCGTTTACTTTCCGCTGGTTATTTTCTGTTAAAAATCAAGGTTGGCGCTGATCCGGAGCAGGACGGCGATCTGGATAAAATGCTGAATTGGGACTGCCAGCGGCTGTCTCAAATTCATAGCATCGCTTCTCAATATAGGACCGCTCATACAGCGGACGGGAAAATTGCTTACTACCTGGATGCTAATGGCCGATATGACAGTCCGGACCGTCTGATGAAGCTGCTTGAGCATGCTGACCGTATTGGCGCATTACCTCATATCATTTTATTCGAAGAGCCTTTTTCAGAGGATCAAAGCTGGGATGTGCACCATATTCCCGTCAGGCTGGCAGCCGATGAGAGTATTCATAACGAAGCCGACGCTGTGAATAGAATCGAACAGGGCTACGGAGCTCTGGCGCTTAAGCCTGTAGCCAAAACGATGAGCATGAGCCTCAAAATAGCCAAACTGGCCAGAGAAAGAAACATTCCATGCTTCTGTGCCGATTTAACTGCAAATCCGGTTCTAGCGGACTGGAATAAAAATCTCGCAGCCTATTTGCCTTTATTACCCGAATTAAAGGTAGGCGTAATTGAGACGAACGGTTATCAAAACTATCGGGAATGGGAGCGCATGAAAAGCTGGCATCCTCTTGCAGGCTCCATTTGGACCGAGGCTACCAACGGTTTATACCATTTAGATGATCAATTCTACCGAACCGCTGGAGGAGCGCTGGACATTGCGGAGCCATACGAATCGTTAGTACGTGGAAAACACGAATATTGAAGCCAATGCGAATAGAAGAAGTTGGTTAGCGGCGCAGATTTCGCAATACTATAGCAAAAACATTGTGCTAAAGGGGAATATACGATGACAAAGATTGTTTTTCTTCAAGGTAAAGATGCGATAGAGAGAGGATTCAGCGCGGAACAGCTTGATCGGTTGCGCACACTTGGAGAGGTAGTGCTTAACGAAACGGACGGTCCGCCAACGCTTGAACAGATGAAGCGGCAAATTGCAAGCGCCGACATTGCTATTACCTCGTGGGGCTGCCAGCCGCTTACGGAAGATATACTTGCACACGCCCCTGATCTGAAGGCTGTACTGCATGCGGCAGGAACTGTCAAAGGCATTGTGACACCGGCTGTCTGGGAGAAAGGAATTCGCGTCTCCAATGCTTCGGAAGCGCTTGGTAAAGGTGTTGCAGAAACAGCTCTCGGGTTAACTATTGCTTCTTTGAAGGATATGTGGCGACTTTCACAGCATACGAAAACCGGAGCTTGGGGCAATAGAGAACGGGTCAAGGAACTGTACGATGTTACCATAGGAGTAGTTGGCGCTGGGAAAGCCGGCGGACATTACATCAAGCTGCTGCAAAATTTCGACGTCCGGGTTTTACTTTACGATCCGATAGCGACTCATGAAGAAGCACAGAGGTTAGGAGCGCATAAAGTCGATTTCGATCAGCTGCTGACTACATCGGATGTCATTTCTATCCACGCCCCTTCCCTGCCTTCTACCGATAATCTGTTCAATCGGGAGACGCTTGCAAAATTAAAGGATGATTGTATTCTCATCAATACAGCGAGGGGCACGATTATCGATGAAGCAGCCTTGACCGAGGAGCTCCGCAGCGGTCGGCTGTTTGCTTGCCTCGACGTTACTAACCCGGAGCCGCCTGTGCCGGACCATCCTTTCCGCAAGCTTCCCAATGCTATCTTACTGCCGCATATTGCCGGCTCCGTCAATAACGGAGTATACCGATTGGGAGTTTTTATCGTTGAAGATATCGAACGGTTTCTTAACAAAGAAAAGATGCGCGGAGAGGTATCAAGCGAGCAATTAAGTATATTGGCTTAAGCCGGACTCCTATTGTTCAAATGATAGTAATAATTAAAGTGCAGTCCGCCTCATAACAGAGGTTGGACTGCATTTATGAGTTACTTTTGCAAATTCGAACCATACTTCGGTAGAATCGTATTTTGCGTGTATAAATCCGTTTGACGCAGCGTCTCCACGATTGAAGCCATATCGAGTGCTTGCACCAATTGATCAATTGCCTTCACGCCAACTGCGGCATGTGCAGATCGCTCCTCCTCCGTCTTCAATAACGGCGTAACCATGTGATCTGACGGTTCATGGAAGTAAGAGCCGACTGCACCGGACTGATAAGCGTACTTGCCAAGCGAATTGCCAGGATTTTTAGCCATTCCCGCCATCATATGCTCAAAATCATACGTGACAGAAGGCGAATCTGGCATATTTAAAGGAACATCCTCCAGCCTGTCCAACACTTGATAAGCCCCAATGCTTATTTCATGGAATACATCCAGCAAATTGAATGATACTGACTCTGCAATCTTCAACAAATCCATATAAAGCGCCGGCACCTTTGTTTCGTCAAAGAAATCGCGAATCATGCCGCTCACAGTCAAGTATGCTGGACCGTGACATGTAATATAAATCTGTCTTCTGAAGCCTTGATAAAGCAATGATTTAGCAATTTTGTCGAGATAAGCCATTCCGTCCTTTACACTCATCCGCACCGTGCCCCGGGCAATATTCGTACCGCCTGCGAAGAAATACGGCAAATTATGCAGCACTAAACCATCTGTTTGCTCTGCCATCTTCAAGGCAATCGCTTCTGCCAATACTGTCTCGGAATCAAGCGGCAAAGCACCGTGAGTTTCTGTCACCCCGACAGGCACAAAAATAATATCATTACGATCCAAGTACGCTTCAACTTCGCCATTCGTTAATTTCGAAAGAAATCTTGTACGCATGGTTTCCTCTCCCTCTATCCTTTTCTTCCTACCGCTGTTGGCTGCTCACAATGGATCGGCAGCTTCTCTTCTCTCTTTTAAAGCGGCATACATTTCTGTTGTTTTTTTCGCATTCAGATTATAAATCAATCTTATTCCTATCAATATGATAGCGAATGCTAGAATTGGCATGCCTGTATACATTTTTAAAACACCATTTGCCACATCAGCTGATTGCGATTTCGCACCGGACTCAAAGCCAACCCAGCCCAGAGCGTAACTTCCAATGGCAGCACCTAGTCCCATCCCGACCTTACGTGCAAATGAGTAGAACGAGAAAAGCGTTCCTTCATAATGCTTGCCTGTCTGCAGCTCTGCATAATCGATACAATCTGTTACAAGCGCCCATACGACCATAACGAACACGGAATTGCCAATCATAGCCAAATTATATAAAACCATGAACACGTATACGTTCTCAAAAGTGACCAGCGTCATCAACAATGAAGCAGCCAGGCTGAAGATCGAAGTCGCAATAACCAAATTTCTTTTATTAAACTTAGCAACCAATTTCGGGACGATCACGAATAACACGAGTGTAATGCCAATATTGATAAAGGAGTTAATAGCAAATGCGCCCGGCATATGATAACGCTCTGCGAACACGATTGGAGCTAATTGACTGACTCCATTAATCACTAGAAGTGAACCGATGGACGCGACCATCATACCGATCAATGGTCTGTTTTTCATTCCGATTTTGAATGCATCCTTGAAGCTATAATCCGACTTCGCCCCTCCTGGTTTATCCTCACGAATACGTTCCGTCGATAGCTTCACAAGTCCTGTATAGGCTAATACGGACAACACACTGAACACAATTGCGATTTGGAAAAAAGCCTCTGGGATAACAGCTCCCGACTTATCATAGATAAAAATAGGGACAAGCGACAGAAACCCAAGACCGACTACCATCCCTCCAATTGCGCGGGCGCGAGACAGCTTTGTACGTTCAACCGGATCATTCGTAATGACAGATGCCAGTGAACCATATGGGATCGAATCTGCTGTGTAGGCGACACAGAAAAATAAATACACAAACACTACCCATACATGAACCGCTGTAGAATTCCAGCTCGACACATCCGTAAACGCTAACAGACACGAAGCTGCTAAAATCCATTTGGAAATACTAATATACGGCAGAAACTTATCGCCAGACTTGCCCAATCTCCAGCGGTCAGGAATTGTCCCCATTACAACATTACATAAAGCATCAAAAACTTTGCCCGCCAAAAACATCGTCCCCATGAAGTAAGGGCTTACATTTAATACATACGTACAGAAGATCAAGAAAAATCCGCCAATGTATAGATTGACAAAACTCCCGCCTATATCTCCAAGCGCATATCCAACCTGGTCTCTTGCCCCAAATTTCCTCATGATGCATCCTCTCCCAGCAATAAAGTACTTTCGTCCATCGTGTTGCTTAAACGTTTACATTTATTAAAAACTCTGTTGCATAGTAAGTAGTATACCTTGATCGACGAAATTACTTTTGCATTACAATTGCATCATTTTATATTAAAATTGCATCTTCACGATCCCAAAATAAACATTTTCCATTCATTGGACGAAGTATGTCACCTATCGGTGACCTTACTTGCCATCATCGTTTGTAAAGAACTTACGATGCGTCGCTATTTACAGTGCGGTCATCTATGACCGTTAGAACAAAAAAAACAGTCTTTTTGTTGCATATGGGGACATTTATGACCGTTAGAAGAACATTCCGTTGAATTCTCTAACTTTTTTCCCGATAACGGATATTTATGTCCGCTAGAAAGTGAATGTTGGTGAAAAATGAGCGCTAAACAAAGAGACATCATTGCTCATGCCCCTGTCATTTCTTGCTTTGTTTCTTATATTCAATTGGTGTTATCCCTTCAGCTTCTTTGAAAAATGTAGAGAAATACTGCGAGTTGCCGAAACCGACAATAATAGCAATCTCCGTCATCGAGAGATGGGAAAAGGCAATGAGCTGCTTAGCTTCCTTAATTCGTCTCAGGTTGCGGTAATGACTGATCGTAATCCCCTTCTCCTTCTTGAACGCACGCATCAAGTGGGAGGGATGAACATGCAGCTTCCTTGCAAGCTCCTCCATAGAAATATTTTCCGAAAAGTTCATCTCGATATAATCTTCTGCCTTCTCAACAACTGAATTGCTATTGTTTTTAGATTTCCGTATCGAACGGTCGGAATATTCAGCCAGCATCTTCTTATGAATTTCATCCAGCTCCGGCGTCGTTTTAGCAAACTCTATCATAATTGCATATTTTTCCGATATAAAATGACATTGCCAAGGGCTTAAACCTCCTCTTTCAGCTGCGTAGCTATAAAGAGTGTTATGTGATAATAAAATATTTTTGAAGGAGCGAATTTTATCGTTAGGGACACGATTCAAAATATTTAATTGCTGATCGCTGAATTTCTTAGACGCTTCAGCCTCATATTGTCGAATGGTAGATGGATCACCAAGTTGAATGCCTTCAAGCAATGCTTCCCTTAGCTTGTGAACGGCTTCAATATATTCAGGCGTAGGTCCGTTGCGATTCGTATGCATATTCGGAGACTTTACTTGTTGTTCTTCGTCCATGCCCGACTCCTTCCTGATCCTGACGCCATCAATTTTACATGCGTGACTTATTGTTTGCTCGTTTGTTTAATTTACTCAATCTTGCAGCTCATAGTCAAGAAAAATCAAAGGACGAGTCGCAGAGATAACCATCATTCTGTTGTAACGCTATTTATGCTCACAGAAGCTTCGCAAACTTGGATTCTAGTTATAAATTTGCATTGGTGTAGATAAAAGATCCTATTCCTAATATAATTGTAGTAATGACGAAGAACGTACCAATTCATCCTTAGCGGATAAATTGGTGCGTTTTTTTATTTTCAAGGGAAGGTGATAAAAATGAATTTTGAACAATGTCATGCTGCATTCATCCAGGATCATGCGCAAAAAAGAACAGGAGAACGGAAAGGCAGATTAGAAAGAGGGCATCGAGAGGCAGAAAAACTGTTTTGCCTAAATGTGTGGTGGGCGCTTCATTCTAACTTTGTCAATTTACATCCGGAATATGAAGTGTTGGATTGGAAAGGACATTCCTTCTTCTGCGACTTTGCTTGGATTACTTCAGCTGTAAAGCTAATTATCGAAATCAAAGGCTTTGGGCCGCATGTGCGGGATATGGACAGGCAGAAATATTGCAACGAATTAAACCGCGAAACTTTTTTGACGGGAATGGGATTCCAAGTTATTTCATTTGCATTTGATGACGTTGCCTATCGCCCGGAGCTTTGTACAGCTCTACTTCGATTGGTGCTAAGCCGCTATCAGTCTGCTGCTTCTCCGGTCAGCTTGAACAATGTAATGGAGAGGGAAATTATTAGACTTGCCTTCACGCTTGGACGCCCTTTTCGCCCTGTAGATATTGAGAATCACTTGGGCATTAATCACCGGACCGCTGTTCGCACCCTTCAAACGCTTTGTGCCAGTGGAATATTCGAAGCTGAAGCACGGAAATCGGGCAAATACGTCGTCCGATATCATATTAGACAGGATGCTATTCAATATTTGTAAAAATTCTGCGATTATACATCATTTTATTCGAGATAATCGATCTTAATGGTTTCTTCCTGCAAATATACAGGATATTAGTATATATTCTGGAAATAATCCAATTACCTCCATTAAATCCTGTATTTTAGCAGAATTTTGCGATTTTCCGTTAATTCCAGAGAAAAATGCTGCACTTTCGCATCATCCCCCCTGAACGCAGTTAAACGTAACATACTTTTTGAATGACGCCTCTTACATCCTAAGCGCCAATCAGGCTGGAGTCGTCCTTTCGCTCAATAAAACAAGTAAAGCTAATCATGCTAAAAAAAGTCGTTGAAATTTGCTTAAAGCAAATCAACGACTTTTTGTATTTTCCTGCTCTTCGTCAGATGTTTCCCAGTTACGCAGCGCTGCTTGTACCGCCTCCAGAGCTTCCGGGTCTTCCTCTCTGCCAAGCGCCCTTTGCAAAGCCCGCTCAGCTTCCTCTCCGCCAATTCTGCCTAGCGACCAAGCAGCAGTACCGCGCAAAACAGGACGGCTGTCTTGCTCCAGCACCCGAATTAAATCTTGAACCGCGCTTGCCTCCTTGAAGTTTCCCAGCCCAATAACAGCATTGCGCTGAATCGGCTTTTTTCCTCTCCAAGCTGATGAGGTGCTGCCGTATTTCTCCTTGAATTCACGGTTGCCTATCGTTAGCAGCGGCACGAGCAGAGGCTTGGCAAGCTCTACATCCGGCTGCAGCTCCGACTGATGCGTCCAGTTTTTATGGCGGTTAATCGGACATACGATTTGGCAAGTATCACAGCCATATAAACGATTGCCGATTTTTCGCATCAGCTCATCCGGGACCATTCCTTTCGTCTGTGTAACAAACGAAACACAGCGCTTGGAATCAAGCTGACCAGGACCGACCAAAGCACCGGTAGGGCAAGCATCTATGCATTTGGTGCATGTGCCGCAGCCTTCAGTAACCGGCACATCAGGCGGCAGCGGCAAATTGGTTATCATCTCGCCCAGGTAAATCCATGAACCGAGCTCTGGCGATATGATGGCGCAATTTTTTGCGCTCCAGCCGATTCCTGCCCGCTCCGCAACTGCGCGGTCAGACAATGCCCCCGTATCCACCATACTCTCAACTCGCACATCTGGCACCCGTTCACGAAGCCACTGCTCCAGCTTCGCCAAGCGATCGCGAAGCACCGTATGGTAATCATCGCCCCAAGCCGATCTCGCCATAATGCCTCTTCGTGCTCCCGGCTCCGACTTCGGCGGATCGGGAAGCTTTGAAGGATAAGCGATAGCGATAGCAATAATTGACTGAGGCTTGTCAAATAAAAGCGATGGATCCGTACGCTTGTCCAAATCGGGCTCCTCAAAACCTGATTCTCTGCCCAACTCTCGGTGACGCAGCAGTCTTTCCTTCAGCACGGTGAATGGAGCTGCGGAAGCTACGCCTATTTGATCTATGCCAAGCGACTTGGCGGCCGCCTTCATTTCTTCCTTAAGTTCAGCCCATTGCATCATAATCAACCTTTACAACCTTTTTATAGCTGCGCGGGCAAGCTCATCGCAGCGGTTATTCCATTCATTATCGCTATGCCCTTTTACTTTTACATAATCAACCTGATGCTTCTGCATCAGCTGCCATAGTTGCTTCCACAGCTCCTGATTTTCTACCGGATCCTTTTTACTGTTGCGCCAGCCATTTTTGATCCAGCCATGAATCCAGCCTTTTTGAAAACAATTGACGACGTAAGCGGAATCACTGTATATCGTAGCTTTGCATGGCTCTTTGAGTAAAGACAGCCCTTCTATAACCGCTTGAATTTCCATACGATTATTAGTAGTATGCTTGTCTCCGCCGGAAATTTCTTTTTTATGCTCACCATAAAATAGAACCGCTCCCCAGCCGCCAGGCCCAGGATTGCCTGAGCACGCGCCATCAGTATAAATCATAACCTCTTTCATATCAACCGCCTCCAAATATAAGCCTCGATCGTTTTTCTCCCATTAATGAGGAGCACTAATATCGTTCGTATTGTATTTTTTACGCTCTTCAGCTATAAGCTGTTTAACTCCGAAAGCGGCCAAATAATGAAATCTGCCTTGCCCAGTATGAGCTTCCTGTCGACCGCGGCAAAATCACGACTGTCCAAGCTGGCTTGCGCACGGCGGTTATCGCCCATTACAAAGTATTGATCTGCCTGCACCTCGTAAGGCCCAAAAGACTCCCCTTCAATTTCTGTATCGATGTAGCTTTCGTTCACTTGCTGCCCATTCCGGTACAAGAGACGATCATATACTTCAATTTTATCACCTGGAGCGCCGACTATACGCTTTACAAGCAGCTTTTCTTTTCCGTCGTTACCAAGCGGATTTTCCAGAATAACAACATCGCCCACTTTCGGGCTGCCAAATAAATACTTCCACTTGTTTATAAAAAGAACCTCTTTTTCCTTTAATGTAGGTTCCATGGAATGGCCCTTCACAATAGATAGCTGGAACACGAACGTATGCAAAATAATAACTATAACAAGTGCAAGCGAAATGGTTTTCATCCAGCTGATAAACTCCGAGCGTTTGGAACGCTGCATATCTGTATGCCCTCCTCCAGTCCTCAAAATGGCTTTACGCAAGGCGGGCAATCGGCTCTTGTAAAGCTCCCTCAATATAATAAGAAAAGCATATCCCGCAGCCAATTGCAACGGCAGCGCTGATATGCTTTCATAGATTTCCCAATTTTCATGATTCTAAAGTTATATATGACTTCATCTTGATAATAAACAACATGTGTGTAATGTTAAGTAATGGCGGAAATTAAAACTTATTAGCCTGCAACAATGCTCAGCTTATGAAAGGAACGAAAAAAATCATTATCTGCATAGCCTAACGACTCGTACAAAGGCAATACAGGTTCATTATGTTCATCTGCAGTAATCATAATTTGCGAAACTTTTCGAGTCTCAAATCTTTCCTTCAGTGCTAACACTAACGCTTTGCCGACACCTTTGCGCCGATAAACAGGAGAAACAGCTATCCGGTAATAATATCCTTTATTATTATCGATCGTACCGATAATAACGCCTGCTGCCTCAGACCCCACAGTAGCTACAAGGACAAGATCGCTGTCCCAAGAAAGTTGGCGAGCAAAAGCTTCCATCGTCTGCTCATAGCATTCCTCAGACAGTACTTCTTCAAGCAATGCGTTGACCAATTGATAATCCGACAATTGAAAAGAACGAACGTTCATTACTTTTACACCTTCTATACCTGTCATTTATGCTGCAAGTATCTATTATACGACAAATATTTTATAAAATCCTCTCTTTCCTGCAAATTTCTCAAAAAAATTCGACAAAGCCGCAGCTTGCTCTGACATGTACAGTGTAAACCTGCCGTCCATTGCTTTACCTGCGAATCATGGATAAACGGCTCAAACTTATAACTCATCAAATTTCGAGAAGCGAAAATCGGCATACTTGCCCTAACGGTTGCCAAAGT
The DNA here is from genome assembly GCF_036541265.1 of Paenibacillus sp. IITD108. Taxonomy (NCBI): domain Bacteria; kingdom Bacillati; phylum Bacillota; class Bacilli; order Caryophanales; family Paenibacillaceae; genus Paenibacillus; species Paenibacillus sp. IITD108. Next base: position 25,371 of record NZ_JAZHCT010000058.1, read on the forward strand.
TGCTATTTCGATTATTTTAGCTCATTTGAGCATTTAACGGTTGTCACGAGCGCTATTGTATGATTTCTCAAGCAAAGTCAGTGCTTTTTGGGTAATTAAGTGCAATTGCAACCGTTAGAAAATTTAAGCTGTCATTTTTGTATGAATAACGTCAGTGGCAACCC
>NZ_JAZHCT010000059.1:0-24886 GCF_036541265.1 Paenibacillus sp. IITD108
TTTGCTCGGATTCGCATCAATCCTGGAGCGCTATTTTGCGGATGGGAGAGTATAGTGTTGTTTCTACGGTGAGCTGGACAGACGTTCCGTTATGTGACTAAATAGCGCCATTTGCCCGGCAAAAGTGACATACGTTCCGCTATTGCATCAAAAACACTTAAGAAAGGTCGTGAAATGAGCTGATAGCGGAACGTATGTCCACGAAACTTGAAAAACGGCCTTTTTTTGGTGAATAACGGAACGAGTGTCCGTGGAGGATCAGAAACAACAAGTTGGTGAATAACGGAACGAGTGTCCGTGGAAGATCAGAAACAATGTGCAATCGAACGGTTTAGTCTAGTATAGTATTCGCTTAGCTTACTACGGCAACTCTCGCAAGCACTCCTCCATCAAGCTGCGAAGTATCACCCGGATCTAGATTAAGCTCCCAAGCTTTTAATACGCGGCGCATAATTTTGCCGCTTATGCGAGTTTTCGGCAACTGCTCCAGCACTTCAATTTCTCTTGGCGCATTATGCGCAGAGAGATGATTGCGGACGAATAAGCGAATTTCCTCCAATAGAGCGGATGAAGGCTTATACAGCGGACCGAGCACGATAAATGCTTTTACAATTTCTCCACGCAGCGCATCCGGCTTGCCGATTACACCTGCTTCAGCTACGGCAGGATGCTCAATCAGCTTGCTTTCTACCTCAAACGGACTGATGCTTTCGCCAGCGGAGTTGATCATATCATCGTTGCGGCCTTGGAAGAAGATATAACCTTCGTCATCTTTATAAGCCATATCGCCGGAAACATACCAGCCTTCATAAGGAAAATACGATTGAAACTTCTCGGGATTGTTCCATATTTCCTTCATTAACCCGGGATAATCGGCTTTGACGCAGAGCTGTCCAATTTCGCCATTTGGCAGCTCCTGTCCGTCCTCATCTAGTATCGCTACCGTAATGCCTGGGAACGCGCGTCCCATAGAGCCGGGCTTAATCGGCTGGGAAGGGAAATTAACGATCAGGTGGCCGCCTGTTTCTGTCATCCACCACGTATCATGAATGCGCACGTTCAGCTCCTCGATCGCCCAGCGAATCGCTTCCGGATTAAGCGGCTCTCCAACAGAAAGTACATGCCTTAAGGACGAAAGGTCATAGTTGAGGTGCAATTGCTCTCCCTCGGCCATCAGCATGCGAAATGCGGTCGGGGCACTGTACCAAATCGTCACGCCCGCTTTTTCAATGATGGAATACCAGGAATCAGCGTCAAAGCGTCCGCCATGTATAACGACAGTCGCTCTGTTCAGCCATGGAGCATATAAGCCGTAAACACTGCCTGTTACCCAGCCCGGGTGGGAGGTGCACCAGTATACATCGTCCTCTTTTACATCGCATACCCATTTGCCGGTCAAATATTGATGGATCATTGCCTTTTGGCGATGCAGCACCCCTTTTGGCTTGCCAGTTGAGCCGGACGTATAATGAATAATAAAGCCGTCGTCAAGCGTTCCCCATTCAATCACGTTGGCATCGGCCACAGTATTTCTCAGCTCTGCGTACAGTGAGATTTCGCCAGCTTCACATTGCTCAGGCTCTCCTGCAATAAGAACCGTTTCAAGAGTAGGAATAGTGGATTTAGGCACGCGCTTGCCCAGCACATGGTCCGTTACAAGCAGCTTGGCTCCGCAATCAAGCATGCGGTCCTTAATCGATTCTTCCATGAAGCCCTCGAACAATGGGCCGGCAATCGCTCCAATTTTAATAGCAGCAAGAATAGCAATATAGCAATCGGGATTTTTTGGTAAAAAGATAAAGACGCGATCGCCTTTTTGTATGCCATACTTTTTATAGACGGTTGCGACATGATCTGTCTTTTGCTTGAGCTGGGCAAACGTATACTTCTCTTCAATATCACCGTTAATATAATGAATGGCGAGCTTGTCGCCATAGCCTTCATAGACGTGGCGATCTAGACATTCATACACCATATTTACTTTTCCGGTTTTGTACCAGGTGAAATGCTGCTCAACGTCCTGCCAATTAAAAGATTCAACCGCTTTCTGGTAATCTTGTAAGTGATGCTCCCTTTGGAGCGGCTGTATGAGGTTTCCGTATGCTAACGTCATGCTTTTCCTCCTCGATTTCGTCCGATGTTAAATGTAACAGCTTCAAAATTTGCTCCTTCTGCCTAGCCAGCGCTTCATTTCCTCGCGAGCGGGGACGAGGCTCGGCAACAGAAATAATGTCGATTATTTCTCCTGGCTGTCCACGCATAACGATCAATTTGTCGCATAAATAAAGAGCTTCGTCGATATCATGTGTGACGAGCAGCATCGTGCTTTTGCACGTTTTCCATACTTGCAGCAGCAAATCCTGAAGCTGCATCTTCGTGAACGCGTCAAGCGCGCTGAAAGGCTCATCCAGCAGCAGAATAGATGGCGATGTAACAAGTGAGCGCGCAATCGCTACACGCTGCGACATACCGCCAGACAGCTCCTTCGGGTAATGCTTTTCAAATCCTTCCAATCCGACCAGTTTTATAAATTGTTTGGCACGCTCCAAATTTTCCTTCTTCTGACCTTTAAGACCAAAAGCAACGTTTTCGACGACATTGAGCCAAGGCATAAGACGGGCCTCTTGAAATATAACGCCGATTTTTTCATTCATGCCTGAAACCGTTTGGTCGTCAATGGAGATATTGCCTTCCTCATGACCGTCGAGTCCTGCAATTACGCGCAGCAGACTGCTTTTTCCACAGCCGCTCGTGCCTAGAATGCCGATAATTTCTTTGTTTTGTGCTTCGAAGGATAGCGGCTCGAAGGCGGTTTTGCCATTATCAAATATTCGTTTAACCTTATCTAATTTAAGCATAATGGTGCTCCTTTCCCGCGGAAAATCAATGCGGAGCCTTTATTTGAAAAACCTGTGCTTCTATGTTAATAACGGTCATGCTACGCCTTGGCTTGCTTAGCAAATGAATCCTGCCAATGCAGTGCCCGCGTCTCCATAACAGCGAGCAGCGTATCTGTTATTTTTCCTAATATAGCGAACAGCACGATGCTGGCTAAAATAACTTCAGGCGAAGTCGTATTTTGTCCGAATACGAGCAGGTAACCGAGGCCTTGGCTGGCGCCCATCAGCTCAGCTGCGACAACGAACATCCAGCCTACGCCGAGTCCTCCGCGCAATCCGGTTAAGAAGGAGGGGAGGGAGGCAGGCATAATAATTCTTGTAATAAGCTGGGTATGTGTAAACCCATATATTTTGCCTACTTCAATAAGCTTGCGGTCGACATTTTTAATACCGCTAACTAGATTTAAATAGGTTGGAAAAAATACACCGACGGCGATAAGTGCGATTTTTGGTGTCTCGGAAATGCCCATCCATAAAATAAACAACGGTACCCACGCCATCGAAGGAATGGAGCGGAAGGCTTGCAAAATAGGATCGAACAGCTTTTGGGCGAGCGGATAAAAGCCGACGAGTGCTCCAATCAATACGGCAATTGCTGTTCCGAGCAGAAAGCCTGTGCAAATACGGTAAAGCGTAATACCGATATGCTCCCATAGCGAGCCGTCCTGTACAAAGCCTGTTATCGTTTCTACAACAACAAGCGGCGAAGGCATAATATTAGGAGGGAATACGCCTGCTGAGCTGAGCGACTGCCACAGTACAACAAGAATGATCGGAAGCAAGCTTCCGATCAAAATATTGACTAGCCGAGTAGAATGTTTCATCTATTTCACAACCTTTTCTGCAAAGGAGGGCTGGATCAGATTATTGACTAATTCATCGAGCTTAACATCCGATTTAATAATTTGATTTTGCTGCAGCACCTTTCCAGCTTCAGTAATTGTATTGCGCTGAGCATCGCCTGGTACCGGCTGTGTAAAATCGTTGCGCTCCATTTGTTTTTTGGCTACTTCCGGGCTGAGGTTCGCTTCTTTTGCTAAAATTGCAGTTGCTTCCTCCATGTTTTCAAGCGTCCATAGTCTGGCTTTTTCGTAAACGGCCAAAATCTTTTCAACCTTCTCCGGATTTTTCTTGGCAAAGTCATTGCGGGCGAGCAGGAAGCCGTACGTATTGAAATCAACATTTCTGTAAAATAGCTCAGCATTATTCTCAAGCTCTACTCGCGCCATATGAGGGTCCAGTCCTGCCCATGCGTCAACCTGGCCTGTTACTAGGCTTGTTGCTCCGTCATTGTGCTGCAGGTTTACAATTTCAACATCTTTAGCTGCAATGCCGGCTTCATCAAGAGCGCGCAGCAGGAAAATATGCGGGTCAGTGCCGACGGTAGCGGCTACTTTTTTGCCGACCAAATCAGAAACAGATTGAATGGAGGAACCATCTGCCTTCACTAGCGCCGTCCATTCAGGCTTATTTGAAATATAGACGCCTTCAATAGGTGTGCCCTTCGATTTGGAGATTAGTGCAGCTGCTCCAGCAGCAGAGCCCAAATCGATCGAATTGCTGTTAAGAAATTCAAGCGCTTTATTGCTGCCTTGGCTAAGTACCCAGGTTACCTCTACTTTGTCCTCGGCAAAGGTTTCCTCTGCCCAGCCTTTTTCTTTAATAACAAGCGATAGAGGCGAATAATAAGCGTAGTCCAAGCGAATAGTTGAAGCCTTGGAGCCGCCTTGCGAGCAGCCGGCTATAACGGAAAGAGCTAGTATAAGAGCTGTGCTTAATAAACCAATCTTTTTCATCGTAATGTCCCCTTCTGATTAACAAATCGAATCTTATCTATTAAAAAAGTGAAATAGTAATGATTTAAATTTCACATGCATACGTTACGATCGTTCCGCGCAGTCGCTGTGTTTCTTTGTATGTACAGCGGTTATGAACAACCTCCATGCCTGCTTCACTGGAGATGGCAGCTGCCTCATCGGATACTACGCCCTCCTGCAGCCAGAATATATGAGGCTGAGTCTGCAGGCTCGCTGCTTCCTTGGCTACCTCAATGGCGGCTTCTGGCGCTCTGAATACTTGAACGACATCAATTGGTCCTTGTATAGCTGCCAGATCTGGATAAGCCCTCTCCCCAAGCACCTCAGTCTCGCGCGGATTAACCGGAATGATCTTGTAGCCAAGCCGCTGCATTTTGCGTGCCAGGCGATAGCTAGGACGTGCCGGATTGCCTGACAGGCCTACGATCGCTAATGTTTTGGCGCGCTGCACAAGCTGTCCATTGACCGTTTCACGATGCCATGGCGATTCCAAAACAGATCGGATGATCCCTTCGTCATTAATCGTAATCGGTTTTTTGTCGCCTTCCCAAGTCGCTACGCCGTTAGCGCGATAAATCGCTTGGTCCAGATCTTTAATCAGGTCTTCGGCTGATTCGAGGCCGATAGACAGGCGCACAAGGTCCTGCGCTACGCCAGTAGCAACCAGTTCCTCTTCATTAAGCTGCTGATGTGTAGTAGAGCCTGGGTGGATAATAAGCGATTTGGCATCGCCGACATTAGCCAAATGCGACCATAGTGATACGCTGTCAATTAGCTTGGCGCCGGCGTCTCTGCCGCCTTTAATGCCGAAGGTTACGATAGAGCCTGCTCCGCGCGGTAAATATTTTTGAGCCAGTGCATGGCTGGGGTGCTCTTCCAATCCCGGATAGTTAACCCATGAAACGCCTGGATGAGCAGCCAAATGCTTGGCGATTTGCAAGGCGTTAGCGGTATGCTCGCGCATGCGTACGTGCAAGGTTTCAAGTCCCTGGAGCAGCATGAAGGCGTTGAATGGGCTAATGCAGGAACCGAAGTCGCGCATCAGCTGCACTCTTACTTTGGTTATATAGGCAAGTGTTCCGAAATCCTGGGCGTAGGTTACGCCGTTATAGCTCTCATCTGGCTTTGTAAAGCCAGGGAATTTTTCCGAGTTCCAATTGAAGCGCCCGCCGTCTACGATTACACCGCCAATCGACGTGCCATGTCCGCCGATCCATTTGGTAGCGGAGTGAACGACGATATCAGCGCCCCACTGAATAGGGCGGCATAGATAAGGAGTGGCAAACGTATTGTCGATGACAAGCGGAATGCCGTTATCATGCGCTACTGCCGCAAGTGCCTCAATGTCCAGTACTTGAAGCCCTGGATTGCCGATCGTTTCAGCATAAACAGCTTTTGTTTTTGGTGTAATCGCTTTTCTAAAGTCTTCTGGATCGTCCGATTCGACAAGAATGACTTTAATGCCGTATTTTGGCAAAGTTGTTTTGAACAGATTATATGTACCTCCGTAAACACGGCTTGAAGCTACGATTTCATCCCCTGCTTCTGCAATATTCATAAGCGCAAGCGAGATAGCGGACATACCGGAGGAAGTGGCAAGCGCTGCTACGCCATCTTCGAGCAGTGCAATTCTTTTCTCAAGCACATCAGCGGTTGGATTGCCGATCCGGCTATAAATATTGCCTGTCTCATCGAGTGCAAATAACGCTCTGGCGTGCTCCGAGCTTTGATAGACATATGAAGTAGTCTGGTAGATCGGTACGGCTCTAGACCCTGTAGTAGGATCAGGCGATTGCCCTCCGTGTAAAAGAATCGTTTCCAGTTGATAAGATGATGATTGACTCACAATGTACGCCCCCAATAAATCATATAATTATAATTAGTTTACTTGGAATTGAAGCAAAAAAAAGAAAGTGCTTTAATATAGTAACGAAATTAATGTATTGGTTAATGATATAGATAAAAAGTTGTAAAAAATAATTCACACTATTCTTATTGGATTAATTAAGTAAGTGTATTGTAACAGCTCCGCTGTCGAGCGTCAATACATTTATTTACACTACCCTGAAGCGAGGTGGCGGCAATTGCATGTACAATCTTTTCCTCCAATTGTGGACAAGGAGGCGCGAATTCTTATAGCAGGTACAGCTCCCAGCGTGAAGTCTTTGGAGAAGCATCAGTTCTATGGACATCCGCAAAACTATTTTTGGCGAATTATGTATGGATTGCTAGCAGAAGCTGATAGAAAAAGTACAGGACCAAACGAGTCGTATGAGGATCGAATCGCTTTTTTGCAGCAGCATCATATTGCGCTGTGGGATGTTATTGCGACTTGCAAGCGTCAAGGCAGCCTTGACGCGAACATAAAGGAAGAAGAGCCAAACGATATTCCTTTTCTGCTGGATCAATATCCGGCCATCCGATGCCTCGCATTTAACGGTACAAAAGCTTATTCGACCTTCAAGAGATATTTTTCCAACTATATAAGCAGTCGTTCGATTACACTGCTGCAGCTGCCTTCAACAAGTCCTATACCTACCAAGTATATGCGTTCGCTGGAGGATCGGCTGGCTGCATGGTCTGTGCTGCTTCCTTATCTTCAGGATGATTCCAAGTGAGCCGTTGAAAAATAGATTCTTCCTGTATATAGTAGTAACATGAGAAAAGTTGAATTCAGGAGCTAGATTATGAAAGATAGAAGCAATGTAATTGTAGAGCTTGAGAGCAGGCAAGATGGCGAACTGGCGTCTCATACTTACAAAGGGGAGTGGTTTCGCAAGGAACGCTCCATATATATTCGTTATATAGAGGAAGAAAATCGTGCAGAAGAGATTCGCACCCTCATTCGCTTTCGCCCGGAAGAGCTGTCTATTACAAGACGAGGCTTAGTGCATTCTGAGCAAATATTCGCTCCAGGGCAAGTGCGTGCAGGCATTTATCGTACTCCCTATATGTCGATGCAGCTTGAAACGCATACGAGCGGCCTAAGCATGGTTGAGCCTCATGGCAGCAAGCCGGCTGTACAGCACGGCGACGGCTTGCCGGACAAGCTGCCATTTTCATTGGAGTGGAGCTATGAGCTATATACCAATGAGCAGCAGTCCGGGGAATTTCATATTAAGCTTCACATACGAGAGGATGTATAATGATGAATTCAAATGTATTGGAAAATAGAAATGAACAGGTCAAACAGGAAATTGCCAAAGCGGCATTGGCTGCTGGACTTGTAACAGAAGAGCAGCTGCCTGTATTTGTGCTGGAGGTTCCGAAGGATAAGGCGCATGGCGACCTTGCGACAAATGCTGCTATGCAGCTTACAAAAATCGCCAAGAAAAATCCGCGGCAAATTGCGGAGCAGCTCATCGAGCATATGGATATGCAAGCTGCTTCTATTCAATCCGCCGAAATAGCCGGTCCAGGCTTTATTAATTTCCGATTGGATAAAAGCTACCTGTATCCAATTATTGATCAGGCGCTGGAAGCCGGCAAAGAGTACGGGCGTGTGCAAACGGGCGAAGGCAAACGCGTCCAGGTAGAATTCGTAAGTGCAAATCCGACGGGCAGCCTGCATCTTGGCCATGCCCGCGGAGCAGCTGTAGGCGACGCTTTGTGTAATGTGCTTGATTTTGCAAATTATAATGTAACGAGAGAATATTATATTAATGATGCCGGCAAGCAAGTGGAAAATTTAGCGCTTTCGCTGGAGGCGCGCTACCGCCAGAAGCTTGGGCAGGAGGCGGATATGCCGGCAGATGGCTACTATGGCGAGGATATTATCGGCTTTGCCGCTGAGCTTGCAGAGCAGGAGGGAGACAGGCTGCTTGACTTGTCTGAGCAGGAACGCTTCACATTTCTGCGCCAATTTGGACTCGAGCGAGAGCTAGATAAAATAAAACGTGATCTGGAAAGATTCAGGGTCGGGTTTGATGTATGGTACAGTGAAACATCCTTATACGAAAGCGGCCAAGTAGAAGAGGGGCTGCAGGCGCTCAAGGAATCAGGCTATGTCTATGAGGAAGAAGGAGCAACATGGCTGTCTACTATGCCGTTTGGCGATGACAAAAATCGCGTTCTTATTAAAAATGACGGCTCATATACGTATCTGACTCCTGATATCGCCTACCACCGCAACAAATACAACCGCGGCTTCGATGAGATGATCAACATATGGGGAGCTGACCACCATGGCTACATTCCTCGTATGAAGGCTGCAATGGCTGCACTGGGCAACGATCCAGAGCGCTTGACGGTGCTTATCGCACAGATGGTAAGCTTGTTCCAGGACGGGGAAAAAGTAAAAATGTCCAAGCGTACAGGCAAAGCGGTTACGATGGAAGACCTGATGGATGAGGTTGGCATAGATGCTATTCGTTACTTCTTTACGATGCGAAGCATGGATTCACATTTGGATTTCGACATGGATCTGGCTATTTCGACATCCAATGAAAATCCTGTATTTTATGTACAGTATGCCCATGCGCGTATTTGCAGCATTTTCCGACAAGCGGAGGAACAAGGCATTACCTTGTCGTCAGTCGATTCTATCGCATACAATAAGCTGAATACGGAAGCAGAATATGACTTGATCCGCAAGGTTGGCGAGCTTCCTTCAGAAATAGCAGAAGCGGCACAACAATATGCGCCGCATCGTTTAATCCGGTACGTATATGAGCTTGCTTCGCAGCTCCATAGCTACTATCGCGCGGAGCGAGTCATCACAGAGGACGTGGAGCAGTCGGTTGCCCGGCTGGCATTGCTAGGAGCTGTTCGGGTAGCTATAGCTAACGTATTGCGTCTGGTAGGCGTTTCTGCGCCAGAAAGAATGTAGCTTAATTTTTATTCGCAAGATGCAGCATACGCACAATATCGAGCTCGCCGATCGTTCGGCGGGCTTTATAATTTTTAAGCGGCTGAACGGAGCGCTTCATAATCATTTTTATTTGATAGGGCGTCAAGCCTGGTTTAAGCGCGAGCAGCAGCGCGATTGCGCCGCTCACATGCGATGTCGCCATGGAGGTTCCGCTCATCTCATTGTATTTGCCCTGAGGCCATGCTGATACGATTTTATCGCCTGGCGCATAGATGTCAATGGACGCGCCCCGATTGCTAAAAGGCGCTATTCTGCGCATCTTGGACGTTGCGCCGACAGAAATCGTCTGGGTATAGCGCGCAGGATAATCTACAGTGCGAAGCTTGCCGTCATTTCCCGAGGAAGCGACAATGATGATCCCTGCCTGATAAGCATTGGCAACTGCGTTAAGCAGCCCTTTATTTCTTTTTCTCATTCCAAAGCTCATATTAATAATATTCATCCGATTGTGTATACACCATTCGATAGCTTGAATAATATCGGAGACATAGGCGCTTCCGTTTTGGTCGAATGCTTTTACAGGTGCGAGTAAAGCGCCTGGGGCAACGCCAGTCATGCCGTGCATTCGGTTGCTGGCTGCTATAATTCCGGCTATATGAGTGCCATGGCCATTGTCATCATGAGGCGGACGGCTGCGATTAATAAGATTGACCCCATGAAGCAGGCTGTGTCTTAGATCCGGATGAGCGAAGTCAACCCCGGTGTCTACCACGCCGATTTTAATTTGCTGGCCAATGGTTGTACTCCAGGCCTGCGGAGCCTTAACCTGCTTTATTCCCCAAGAGAAGCTGCGGCTCGTCGGATAATGCGGCAGCGCTGGAGCAGCCCCGACGCATACCTCTGTATCGCACTCGAATTCTATGTCTGGGCTGAATGGCGCAAATAATGATTCATTTGAAAGGCGGCAGGACAGAGAGCGAATGGAAGGCAAAATTTTTACCATATTTTGCAGAGGAGCTGTATCATCGCGCTGTAGCCATTGCTCGAGGAATAATTTAAAGTCCTTTTGCTGTCGAAATCGGATCATCCGTGCTTTGGCTGCGGAGGATGCTTCTGTAAACTCATGTTGCAGTGCTCGAATGAAGTTGGCGATATTCAAACCTGAATCCCTCCCCATGGATGATGCTGAAATATTGTATGAGGAGGTGCTTCAGTCCGTATAAGCAACTTGCCTTTTTCTAATAAAATAGGCTTCAAACCGTGTCAATTGTAATCGAAATACATAAGATGGATGAAGAGCTAAAGGCTCTTGCTACCCCGATGGATTCCTGAATGGGCAAATAGAAGTCGGGAGGATACAGTCAGATGCGAAGGAGAAATCCTTCGCTTTTTTAATATATAGGATAAGTTTTCATAATAAACTTGTTGTTATCATTCATTGTTTTCTGAACAGCTGAAACCGGAACTGGGACAGGTTTGCTTAATGCGCACTTGCTTTTTTGAATAAAATAGGTTTTACTATACTGTGACTAACGATTCAACGGTAAATTACTCGAGTTGCAAGAGAGGATGTGTCCATATGAGCGGCAACAATATTTCACTTAAAATTGACCCTGAACGCTTGAAGGAAATGCCAATGGTGGATCTGGCATTTGAAGTGTTGAAATCAGCGAATACACCATACTACTATCGTGATCTCATGATGGAGATTGCTAAAATACGTGGACTTTCTGAGGATGGCATTAAGCAATTTATTGCTCAGGTATACACAGAAATTAATATCGACGGAAGATTTGCTTGCGTAGGCAGCAATATGTGGGGATTAAAGCGCTGGTACCCAGTAGAGCGCTCAGAGGATCCGATCGGCAACGCTAAGCGTACTCGCATTATCAATGATGATGATGATCTCGAGGATGACGATATATATGTTGACGAGGAAGAAGAATACAGCGGCGATGAGGAATACGAGGATTACGATGGAGATCGTGACGAGTATGACGAAAACGAGGAAGACGCTGAAGTTGACGAAGACGTAGAGCTGGATGATGAAGAAATCGACGAAGAAGTAGACGAAGATTTGGAAGATGATGACCTGGATGAGGAAGAAGAGGAATACGAGGATGAGGAAGAAGAAGACGATAAATAATCGTATTTTTGAACTTGAAAATATTCCATTTCGAATACCTCTTTGTTTGTCTTGACAGGTAGTAGTGGGTAAGAGTAAACTATTGCATGGGCTTAAGATTCGGTTAGTTAATAATGCATAGAATTATGCCAAAAGAAAAGTGCCCCCGTAGCTACGGGTGACACTTTTTTTGTTTGAAAATATAAGAAAATGTAAGTTTATACATGTAAACTGTTCTTATATTTCCACGTTAAACCGTTCGTCCTGAGTAAAATACGTCATACTGCGTTTCATCTTGATTCGGAGAAATGCAACAAAATGATAAGCTGTTCAAATTGTTGCATATAAATTTAGGAATAGACAACCATAGAAGCATGGAGGGTATTAGAACAGTGACCAAATATATTTTTGTAACCGGAGGCGTAGTGTCGTCCTTAGGCAAAGGAATTGCGGCTGCTTCGCTTGGACGTTTGCTCAAAAACAGAGGCTTGAAAGTAACCATTCAGAAATTTGATCCTTATATCAACGTAGACCCAGGCACCATGAGCCCTTATCAGCATGGTGAAGTGTTTGTAACGGATGATGGTGCAGAGACAGATCTGGATCTTGGTCACTATGAGCGATTTATCGACATTAATCTTTCCAAAAACAGCAGTGTTACTACGGGTAAAGTGTACTCACATGTTATTACAAAAGAGCGCCGCGGCGATTATCTTGGCGGAACGGTACAAGTTATTCCACATATTACGAATGAAATTAAAGATCGCGTATTCCGCGCAGGCAAGGAAGCCGGCTCAGATGTCGTTATTACTGAGATTGGCGGAACGGTTGGCGATATAGAAAGCTTGCCTTTTCTTGAAGCCATACGTCAAATCAAGAGCGATATTGGGCGTGACAATGTCATGTATGTTCACGTTACGCTTATACCATATATTAAAGCTGCCGGTGAAGTAAAAACGAAGCCGACCCAGCACAGTGTCAAAGAGCTGCGCAGCATCGGCATCCAGCCAAATGTTATTATTTGCCGTACGGAGTATGAGCTGGCTGATGATTTGAAGCGTAAAATCGGATTGTTCTGTGATATCGACGAAAACGCGGTTATTGAGTGCCGCGATGCTTCTACTTTGTATGATGTTCCTTTAATGCTTCGCGATCAAGGCCTTGATGAAATTGTCGTCAAACATTTGAAGCTTGATGCCGGTCCAGCCGACATGACGGAATGGGAAGCGATGGTTGACCGTGTAAAGTCGCTGCATAAAACAACAGAAATTGCCATTGTGGGCAAATACGTTGCGCTTCATGACGCTTACTTAAGTATTGTGGAATCGCTTGGACATGCAGGCATTTCCAATGATTCAGAGGTTAAAATCCGCTGGATTAATGCTGAGGAGCTTACGGAAAGCAATACAGAAGAGCAGTTGAAGGGCGTGCACGGTATTTTGGTGCCAGGCGGCTTTGGCGATCGCGGCATCGAAGGCAAAATTAATGCGATTCAATATGCTCGCGAGAATGGCATTCCGTTTTTCGGAATTTGCTTGGGCATGCAGGTTGCTGTAATTGAATATGCTCGTAATGTTGCTGGGCTGGCGAATGCCAACAGCTCGGAAATCAACGCGGCAACGCCTTATCCGGTTATTGACTTGCTTCCGGATCAGAAGGATGTCGAGGATATGGGCGGTACTATGCGCCTAGGCTTGTATCCATGCAAAATTGTTCCTGAGACGAATGCGGCGCGCGAGTATGCAGATGAGCTTGTGTATGAGCGTCATCGCCATCGTTATGAATTCAATAATGAATACCGCGAGCAGCTTGAACAAGCGGGTCTTCGCATTTCGGGCACATCCCCGGATGGAAGGCTGGTTGAAATGGTCGAGCTGGCTGATCATCCTTGGTTCCTTGCGGTTCAATTCCATCCAGAATTTACATCGAGACCTAACCGTCCGCAGCCATTATTCCAAGGCTTTGTACGTGCAGCTTTAGCTTATTCCGAGAAATAAGCAATAAAATGGCTCAAAATACACGTATTGAGATTATTTTTCAATAGAGGCAACTTTTTCTTTTTTCGGAGAAGGGATTTATAGGAAGCTCAGCGAATACATTAACCAGTGAAGGGCAATAGCACGGAATTGTGCAAACCACTGTCCTAATTTCGGGGGTGTAATGAGCTTTGGAGAAGAATAAAGTGCTGATTGTTGACGATCAAAATGGTATTCGCGTTTTGTTAGTGGAAGTATTCAGTAATGAGGACTATGAAACATTCCAGGCAGCTAATGGTAAGATTGCACTCGAAATAGTTCAAAGAGAGTCTCCTGATCTGGTGTTGCTGGATATGAAGATTCCAGGAATGGACGGTCTTGAGATTTTAAAACATATTAAAGCTATCAATCCTCATATTAAAGTCATTATGATGACCGCATACGGGGAACTGGATATGATTAAGGAAGCTACGGATCTTGGAGCACTTATGCATTTCACCAAGCCTTTTGATATTGATGAAATGCGCATGGAGGTTAACAAGCAGCTCCGGGGCGGGGCAAGCGTTGATTTATATGCCAAAAAAACGTCTTGAACGAGACGACATCTGCCAATAAATGGCGGTGTCGTCTTTTTTTATATTGCAGGGGTTATTTGGCAGCAGCGTTTGCAGTCGCGGTAATAAAACAAGCTTTACTAATTGTAGGTGCGATATGGTATAATAACTCAGAATGACAAGTCGAACGGGCTTGGCCTAGATTGTAATCAATAGGAGGAAGACGAACTATGGCTTTAGTATCTATGAATGAATTTTTGCCGAAAGCAAAAGAGAGAAAATTTGCAGTAGGTCAATTTAACATGAACAATCTTGAGTTTGCTCAAGCAACTGTAGAAGCTGCTATGGCTGAAAACTCGCCATTTATTTACGGGGTTAGCGAAGGCGCCTTGAGATATATGGGAATCGAATTCACTGTCGCAATGGCAAAGGCTGCTGCTGAGAAATCCGGTTTGCCGATTGCGCTTCATCTTGACCATGGAAGCAGCTTCGAAGTAGCTATGAAATGTATTCGTGCTGGCTTCTCATCCGTAATGTTTGACGGATCCCACTATGGCCTTGAAGAAAACATTGCATTAACGAAAGAAGTTGTTCGCGCTGCTCATGCTATGGGCGTATCTGTAGAAGGCGAGCTTGGAACAATTGGCGGCGTTGAGGATGACCTGAGCGTTGATGAGGCAGATGCTACAATGGCTAACCCGGAGGAAGCTATCCGCTTCTACGAGGAAACTGGCGTAGACTGCTTGGCAATTGCAGTTGGAACAGCTCACGGCATGTACAAAGGCGAGCCAAAAATTCATTATGATATTATCGAAAAGGTTGCTAGCGCAATTCCTGTGCCAGTCGTTCTTCATGGCGGATCCGGCGTTCCTGACGAAGCAATCCGCAAATCGATTCAAGCCGGCGTTGGCAAAATCAACGTAAACACTGAAAACCAAGTGGCATTCACAAAAACAATTCGTGAAGTACTTGGCGGCAACGCTGAAGTGATCGATCCTCGTAAATATTTGACACCTGCTCGTGATGCAATGGTTCAAGTTATTCGTGAAAAAATTCGCTTGTTCGGAAGCAACAACCAAGCGTAATTGATACAAGTAAGAGAAAACCGCCTAAGTACCGCAGGAAGTCTGTGAAGGCTTTTAAGCAATGGGCTCTATTTGAGCTTGCTGCTGCTAGTGCCGAGGCGGTTTTTCTTTTTTAAAATATAAGAAAGTATAAGTTTTTGTAACCTTATATCTGTTCTTATATTTCATTGGTAAACGCGCCTGTCCAAAGGACGGCGAAGCCGTTTATCCTTGTAATATAGGATGTTGTAAGTTTCTTTATCTGGTATACGATTTATGATGATTTTTTAAGAAAACTAATTCGCTTCTTTCAAGGACGGGGCTGTTCTTTTTTGATAAGATAGTAGAGATTGGCGATTTTTAAAAAGAAAAGGTACGTCTTCATAGGAATATAGAAACTGTATGTGCCTTGAAAGAGTAAGACGAAGCCGTTTCATCTTGCTATGTACTTAACGGGAGGACCATAGATTTGATGGAAAAATTAATGATACGTGGCGGACGGCCGCTGCGAGGAACTGTTCAAATAAGTGGAGCAAAGAATAGTGCTGTGGCTCTTGTTCCAGCAGCTATTTTAGCGGAATCTGAAGTAATTCTTGATAATTTGCCGTTAATTAGTGATGTGGCAGTTTACAGCGAAATATTGCAAGAGCTTGGCGCGACAGTTTCGCGCAAAGATGATGTGATGCGCATTAATCCGGCAAATCTGAGATCTGTACCGATGCCTAACGGCAAGGTGAAGCTTCTTCGTGCATCGTATTATTTAATGGGTGCGCTTCTGGGTCGTTTTGGAGAAGCGACTATTGGCATGCCAGGGGGCTGCAATTTTGAGCCTAGACCTATTGATCAGCATATTAAAGGTTTCGAAGCTCTTGGAGCAACGGTAGTAAACGAACACGGTTCAATGAAAATATTCGCCAAGCAATTGCGCGGCGCCAAAATTTACCTCGATGTTGCCAGTGTGGGAGCAACTATTAATATTATGCTCGCGGCTTCAAGAGCCAAGGGCTCCACAATTATCGAAAATGCGGCAAAAGAGCCTGAAATTATAGATGTAGCTACTTTATTGAACGCGATGGGAGCAGTAATTAAAGGTGCAGGTACAGAAACGATCCGCATTGAGGGTGTCGATAAGCTGCACGGCTGCCGCCATTCTATTATTCCCGACCGGATTCAAGCGGGCACGTATATGATTGCTGCTGCTGCAACTCGCGGCGACGTTCTAATTGATAATGTTATACCAAAGCATTTGGAAGCCATTACGGCCAAGCTGGAGGAAATGGGCGTTGAGGTTCATGAGCTGGATGAGTCGATCCGTATTATTGGCAAGGATTCGTATTCGCCCATTGATGTTAAAGCGCTTGTGTACCCAGGCTTTGCAACAGACCTGCAATCGCCTATGACGACGCTTCTGACGCAAGCGGCAGGGGTCAGTATTTTGACCGATTATGTTTATGGCACGAGGTTTAAGCATGTTCCTGAGCTGGCACGGATGGGGGCTAATATCCGAGTAGAAGGCAGATCAGCCATTATTGAGGGCGGCAAATTAAATGCTGCCAAAGTAAAGGCTGCTGATTTGAGAGCGGGGGCTGCGCTAGTTATAGCTGCGCTGACTGTCGATAATGATATAACTGAGATTACAGGTGTCGAGTATATAGATCGCGGATATGATGATTTGGATGAAAAATTGCGACTTCTTGGCGCAGAAGTATGGCGAGAGCAAGAGGAATAGTATACGTTTTTCAAGATATACTAGAATAGATGCTAGATTTTTGGAAAAACTGATAATCAATAGGATTGATATTTGCAAATAAACTTTAAACAAAGTGGTGAGAATATGTCGGATCTTCAGATTGCTGATCTGGAAGAACTAAAACTGACAGAATTGTATAAGCTGGCCAAGCAATATCAAATTGCTTATTATGGAACGCTTAAGAAAAAGGAATTAATTTTTGCAATATTGCGTGCTCAAGCGGAAAAAAGCGGACTTATGTTTATGGAGGGCGTGCTGGATGTATTGCCGGAAGGCTTCGGATTTTTGCGCCCTATCAATTACTTGCCGAGCAAAGAGGATATTTATATTTCAGCCTCGCAAATTCGCAGATTTGATCTTAGAAACGGCGACCTGGTTTCAGGCAAATGCCGTCCGCCAAAGGAAAACGAAAGATACTTCGGCTTGCTGCAAGTCAATGCGGTTAATGGTGAAAACCCGGAAACAGCTTCGGAACGTCTCCACTTTCCTGCCCTAACTCCCCTGTATCCAGAAAAAAAATTGGTTCTGGAAACAACCCAAGCAAGACTATCCACTCGTATGATGGATTTGCTGTCGCCTGTAGGACTTGGTCAACGCGGTCTTATTGTTGCGCCTCCAAAAGCAGGTAAAACTCTGCTTCTAAAAGAAATTGCAAATAGTATTTCAGAAAATCATCCTGATATCGAGCTATTTGTGCTGCTTATTGATGAGCGGCCTGAGGAAGTAACGGATATGCAGCGCTCGGTTAAGGGCGAGGTTGTATCCTCGACTTTTGATGAGCTGCCGGAAAATCATATTAAAGTGGCTGAGCTTGTGCTTGAACGCGCGCTTCGGTTGGTTGAGCATAAAAAAGACGTCGTTATACTGATGGATTCGATCACAAGATTAGCACGCGCTTATAACCTTGTTATTCCTCCTTCAGGCCGTACGCTTAGCGGCGGTATCGATCCTGCTGCTTTCCATCGTCCCAAACGGTTTTTTGGTTCGGCTCGTAATGTGGAAGAGGGCGGCAGCTTGACGATATTGGCAACAGCGCTTGTGGAAACGGGCTCCCGCATGGATGATATTATTTATGAGGAGTTTAAAGGAACAGGCAATATGGAGCTGCATCTTGACCGCAAGCTTGCCGAGCGCCGTATTTTCCCTGCGCTGGATATGCGCAGATCCGGCACACGCCGCGAAGAAATGCTGCTTACGAAGGAAGAGCTGGATAAAGTGTGGGCTATTCGCCGCAGCTTGACAGACAGCCCGGACTTCGTGGACAATTTCCTGAAGAAGCTTAAGGAATCAGAAAATAACGAACAGTTTTTAATGTCACTGGATACAGCAGAAATAAAGCAAGATAAAGCGGCGCCAAAACAAGGCGGGAATCATGCGGCTTCATCAACACGCCGCACAGTCGTTCGAACTCCGCACAGCTCTTAGCTCGTTTGAAAGGAGACTAACATGAATCTCGTATATGCAGATGAGCAAGGCAACTTGTTTGACCATCCGGAGTTTATCGCGCTTGGAAGAAGCGGCGATGCGATTGTGGAAATTATGGAGGACGAGCTCATTCCATTGCCGGAAGGAGCTACGCTCGTCAGCTTGCCTTTTACAAAGCCGATAGGCCTATCCATTCATAATGACCAGATGCAGGTTGTTCCCGGCACTGTACACGCTGTGGGCGCATTGCTGCCACAAGGATTTACGAGGCTATGCTTGCCCAGTTATGTGAAATCGAATCAGGAGGAAAAGCTTCCGTTATTCGGTTATACTGCTGTGGTATGGAAGGATGACCAGTTTTATGTTGCTGCCGAGCAATGTGACGATCCGGAGCGCTGGGACCCTTTAAATTGCAATCGCGACGAGCTGCGTCTGCAGGTGGACCGCATTTTGCAAAAGTATCCTGACAATCGTCTTTATAAGCATTTGTCGCACTGCGCGTTGGAATATGAATGCTTGACATCTTCCAATACCTTTTTGCAGCGCTGGGAAGGTGCGGTGCCCGTATCCTATTCCTGTAATGCCGGCTGCTTTGGCTGCATTTCGGAGCAGCCTGACGACAGCGGCTTTGTTGCGCCGCAAACAAGAATGAATTTTAAGCCGACCGTGGATGAAGTGACGCAAATTATGCTTGAGCATCTTCGCGAGCATGATTCCATTATCAGCTTCGGACAAGGCTGCGAAGGCGAGCCTTCTACGCAAGCCAAAATAATCGTAGAAGCGATTCGAAATGTCAGGGCGCAGACCTCAAAAGGGTTTATTAACATTAATACGAATGCCGGCTTAACCGACTTCATGCGAGCGATCGTTGATGCCGGCTTGGATTTAATGCGCGTAAGTACAATTAGTGCAATAGAGGAGCACTATAATGCTTACTATAAGCCGCGTGCCTATACGCTCCAAAACGTTGAGAGGTCGCTGCGCTATGCGACAGATCAGGGAGTATATACTTCCATTAATTACTTGATATTCCCGGGTGTTACTGATCGCGAGGAAGAAATCGAGGCCATGCTGGGCTTTGCCAAACGGACAGGCTTAAAGCTAATTCAAATGCGCAATTTGAATATAGACCCGGAAAGCTACTTGCAGCTTATTCCAAAAGCAAAGGGCGAGATTTATGGCATGAAGCAGATGCTGGACATTTTCAGATCCGAGCTTCCTGATGTTGTCATAGGCTCCTATACGCATGTGCCGCCGGAGCAATTGCAGCGCAAAAAGCTTACGGATAAATAATGGATAACCTATGTTTTACATTGCGCCGATGAAACAATTCATGCTATAATCCCTTCATGTGTTATTTTTAACTCTGGGCTCGCATGTGGCTCAGGGCAGAAAGAGGTGAACGAGATGAAACAAGGAATTCATCCGACATACCACGTCGTTACAGCAACTTGCGCTTGCGGAAATACGTTCGAAACAGGTTCAATCAAACCTAGTCTTCGTGTAGAGGTTTGCTCCGCTTGTCACCCATTCTATACGGGTAAGCAGAAGTTCCTGGATGCCGGCGGCCGCGTCGACCGTTTCAAGAAGAAATACGGAATGTAATAATAACTACATTTTGCCTGAAATTGGCAGAATACAAGAGCCTTCCTCAGCCATCCTATGGTTAAGGGAGGTTTTTTGATTGGAAAAAAACAATGGCAATCGATTTGCAGCAAATAGATACGTAATTTCAAAAATACTTATTGTTGTAATGCTGATAAGCTTAAGTATGGCTGTTGCAACAACAGGCTGCTCCAGGGAATCGGAAATACAAAAACAATCCTACGGAGAAGATGGGTTTAAAGGATATTCTAACAGCAATCCCAATTTGATTAATCGTCATTCAACACTGTCTTACCAGCAAAGCATAGATTTTATTCATGAGCTGCTCGCGCCGATAACCGGCATCAAGAAGCAGGAATTGAAGTTTGCTGGCAATAAAATACTGCTGAAGCTTCGCGTCGATAATCAAATGTCTGAAGCAAATAAAATAAAGCTGCAGACCGAAACGCAATCTAAATTGCAGTGGAATTTTCCGGAGTATGAGGTGCAGGTTTCCGTGGAAAATTCGAAGTAGGCGGATATAATGTTGCGATTTCCTTCAGAATGTACTATACTTGTTTTTGCCGTGCTAGACGGGGAGGTAGCGGTGCCCTGTAACTCGCAATCCGCTGTAGCGAGGTTGAATTCCCGCCCGAGGTTATGTTGATGTGAGGTTTGGCGCTTGTGAGCAGTGTTGAGAATTGGGTCCTTCGCAATGAACGCTTGTGAACCCGGTCAGGTCCGGAAGGAAGCAGCCGTAAGCAAGTTAGTTCATGTGCCGAAGGGTCACCTGGTTTGAGCTGTAATCAAGAATGCCGCTCGGATTGCATATATCAGAGGCGGGTGTACGGTACTACACACGCTGATAACAGAGCCTGCAGCTTCGCTGCAGGCTTTTTTTGTTTATCTTGGGGAAAATGAAGTAAATCTAACAATTGCGGATAATTAAGTAAGACATTTTGCTTGCAGGCAAGTTATAGTATAATAGATTAAGCTTTGGCATCAAATGCTTATTGAAGCAAAGTGAAAGGGACGGTACGCGTGTCGTATATTGCATTATATCGAGCCTGGCGTCCGCAGACGTTTCAGGATATGGTTGGACAACAGCATATCATTCAAACGCTGCAAAACGCGATTCGAGAGCAGCGGGTGTCGCACGCTTATTTGTTCAATGGACCGCGTGGCACAGGTAAGACTACTGCTGCTAAAATTTTAGCGAAAGCTGTAAATTGTGAACAAGGACCAACCGTTGAACCGTGTAATGAATGCGCAGCTTGCAAAGGCATCACAGCAGGCCATATTATGGATGTTGTGGAAATTGACGCAGCCTCTAATCGCGGTATTGACGAAATTCGTGATATTCGTGATAAGGTGCGCTTTGCCCCTTCTGAGGTACGCTATAAAGTGTACATCATCGATGAGGTGCATATGCTGACATCAGAGGCATTTAATGCTCTGCTCAAAACCTTGGAGGAACCTCCGGGGCATGTTATCTTCATATTGGCAACTACAGAGCCGCATCGTTTGCCGGCTACAATTATATCTCGCTGCCAGCGATTTGATTTCCGGCAAGTATCACTGGAAGAGCAGATTGACCGGCTTATGCAAATTTGCCAGGAAGAAGGCATACAAGCCGACAAGGATGCGATTGCATATGTAGCCAGGCTGTCGGAAGGCGGCATGCGCGATGCGATAAGCTTGCTGGAGCAGGTCGCCGCTTTTGGAGATGGGAAGCTAACGCTGGAAGCTGCCGTTGATGTAACGGGAGGGATGGCTGCTGATCAATTTTATCAGCTGGCTGATGCGATCAAGGATCGGAATGCGCCTGCGGTGCTGCCTCTTGTTGAAGGTTTAATGCAAGCGGGCAAAAGTGCAGACAAGTGCATGGAAAACCTGATTTATTATTTCCGTGATTTGCTCGTGCTCAAGCTTGCATCAGGCAAGTCAGTTACAGACCGCATCGTAGATACAGAGCGCTTTATCGGTGTCGCTGAAGCGTTTAGCTCCGCTCGCTTGTTTGCCATGATAGATGAGCTGCATGCCTATCAAATAGAGCTCAAGCATGCATCGCAGCCTCAGACGCTATTTGAAGTTGCGATGCTGAAGCTTTGCACGATGGAGGATAGCGGCGCCGCTGCCCATCAAGAGAAAGCTGGCGCTGGAGCGAGCTCGTCAGAGCTGCAGGCTTTGCGCAAGCAGGTTTCCGAACTGGAGACCAAGCTTGAGAAGCTCATGCGAACAGGAGTTGACCCGGCTCAAGCTGCTGAACAGAATGCAGCGCCCAAAGCGGCGCCCAGCAGAATTGGCGGCCGAGGCGGCTTTGGTGCAAATAGCGGCGTTATAAGGACGAAAGTTAAGCTTGATCCGTATATTGCCGCAAGCTCAGAGCCGGAAACTGTTCAAGCCCGCATGAAATGGAGCGATCTGCTGCAGCGGGTAAGAGATGAAAAGGTTACGCTGCATGCCTGGCTGAAGGATGGCGAGCTAGCGGCTGTGGCCAATGGCGATTTGGTAATTGCGTTTAAAAACGATATTCATCGCGAGACGACGGAGAAGCCGGATCATCGCGCGATTATCGAGCGAGTTGCCGAACAGGTTATGGGCAGGACGCTTCGGCTTGTTACAGTTATGCAAAGAGAGTGGCAAGCTGCGCTTGAAGAAGGAATAGAGAAGAGTCCTGACGAAGTATTTGAATTGCAAACCGAGCATGCTGACCCGCAAACGGCTGCCAGTCAGCCGGAATGGATTGAAGAAGCAGTAAAGCTATTCGGTGAGGAATTAGTAGTAATCAAGGATACAGAATAAACTATTTGATGAGGTGACCCGTAATGAACAATATGAATCAAATGATGAAGCAAGTTAAAAAAATGCAGGAGCAGATGATGAAGGCTCAAGAAGAGCTTGAACATAAAACGGTTGAAGGAAGCGCTGGCGGCGGTGTTGTGACTGTAACAGCAAATGGCCATAAAAAAATATTGAATATCGTAATTAATCCAGAGGCAGTAGATCCGGAAGATGTTGAAATGCTGCAGGATTTAGTTTTGACTGCTGTTAATGATGCTCTTACTAAAGTGGACGATATTGCAAATCAAGACATGGGTAAATTTACAGGCGGCATGAAGATTCCAGGATTATTTTAAAATACGAAGCAATGAGAGCGTCTCTGCCAGGATGCAGAGGCGTTCTTTTAAGGTTGAAAGGAGCTGTGCCGTTCTTGCATTACCCGGAACCGATTGCAAAATTAATAGACTCCTTTACGCGATTACCTGGTATTGGGCCGAAAACGGCTGCTCGCTTGGCTTTTCATGTCTTAAGGATGGAAGAAGATAATGTTATTGATTTTGCTAAAGCGCTAGTTAGCGTAAAGCGCAATTTATTTTATTGTTCTGTTTGCTGCAATATTACGGATACAGACCCTTGCTCGATTTGCCAGGATAAGTCGCGTGATCAGTCTGTCATTTGTGTCGTGCAGGAAACGAAGGATTTGGTCGCGCTGGAGCGCATGAAGGAATTCAATGGCTATTATCATGTGCTGCAAGGAGCAATATCTCCTATGGAAGGAATCGGACCGGAGGAGATTAGAATTGCAGAGCTGCTTCGCAGACTAAGCGATGAAAGCGTGCAAGAGTTAATTTTGGCAACGAACCCTAATATTGAAGGCGAAGCGACTGCCATGTATTTGTCGCGGTTGGTAAAGCCGTTCGGCATTCGAGTTACACGTATCGCTCATGGCTTGCCGGTTGGCGGCGATCTTGAATACGCCGATGAAGTGACGTTGTCGAAAGCGTTGGAAGGACGCAGGGAATTGAGTTAATCGAATAGAAACAATAGTCGAGAAGAGTTTTTCCGATAGCTTGCGCTAATTGGAGGAGCTCTTTTTTTGTTGTCTAAAACAAGGATAGAGTTCTATTTATTCACTCTCATTTATAGAAATAGTAGAGAGATTAGAATGCAAGGAGGAATGCTAGATGAGCAACGGGATAAATAGAAGCAGTATTGACGAGCGGGATGAATTGCAAGCGGATATAGAACGAGCTCTAAAGGAATGGGATGCAGCTAACCGAATGTTCAACTATGCGCATGGCCAAGAGCAAATCGACTATGCAATTTATGCGCTTATCGCGTGTGAGAAGAAGTACAGCATGCTGTTGAAAAAAGCAAAGCAGCTTAACATGGAAAGGCAATTATATGGCCAGACTCCAAATTGGATAGAAAGAGGCGAGTAGTAATGAAGTTATTATGGGCGGCATTATTTATTATTTCGAGTTCTATGCTAATATTTATTGTCATTCGCCGGAAATTGTCCTGGGGATGGTTTTGGAGATTCGCATTGCATTTGGTTGCGGCAGCAGGAGTGTTATATGTAATTAATAAATGGACCGTACTCCCAGCTATATATATACCGATCAATCCTTTTACAATAGGAACGGTGGTTGTATTGGGAGTGCCCGGTGTTGCTTTGCTGGCCGGATTACAATGGATAGTTGTTTAATAGAGAAAATGGAATTATATAATCAATATATAGAAACGGCCTGCAGCCGAGTTACATAACAGAAATAAGCGCGAATGTTCTTAGCAAAAAATGTAGCGTAAAATAGAAGGTAATGTGGTTGACGAAATACGTTGATGTGTGCTACATTAGAACACGCGCTTGAAGTTGTTTTAAAGACAAGCATTTTTTTAAAAAAAACATTTTAAAACTTTTTCAAAAAAATGCTTGCATTAAGATGGGCGCCTGTGATATATTATAAAAGTCGCCGCTGAGACAACGCGGTGCACACGAGAAACGACAAATCATTCTTCCTAATAAGGAAAAGATAATCGTTTCAGGAAATTTGTTCTTTGAAAACTGAACAACGAGTGAAATGCCCTGTTCATCCT
>NZ_JAZHCT010000006.1:0-268554 GCF_036541265.1 Paenibacillus sp. IITD108
CAGAATGCGTTGAATTTTCCTTAAAAACACAATTGTATATGAAATTTCATATACAAATGGTCGACGTCACTCCAAAGGTCAACTTATTCGAAACTCTATACAGTACCGCTCGGCGTTTCCTCTTATCAAGAAGTTTGCAATGGAAGCGAGACAGTTACCTGGACAGACGTTCCGCTAAAGCACGAAAATAAGTCAAAATGCCAATTAAAAGGACAGACGTTCCGCTATTGCTCAAAAAACAGCCGATAAACGGCGGAAATTGGGCTGATAGCGGAACGTCTGTCCGCGAAACTTCGAAAATCGTATTTTTGGGGCCAATAACGGAACGAGTGTCCTCTAACACCGCAAACGAAGCTTGTTGCTTAGCATGGAATCTTCCAGCACTAGCCCAGCTGCACGTTTGATTTGCTTCTCAGCATGGTATCTTCCAGCACAAGCCTAGCCGCACGTTTGATTTGCTATCTTGGCACGGCATCTTCCAGCACAAGCTCAGCTGCACGTTTGATTTGTTTCTTAGCACGGAATCTTCCAGCACAAGCTCAGCTGCACGTTTGATTTGCTATCTTAGCACGGAATCTTCCGGCACAAGACCGGTCGCACGTTTGATTGCTTCTTAGCACGGCATCTTCCGGCACAAGCCCGGTCGCACGTTTGATTGCTTCTTAGCACGGCATCTTCCGGCACAAGCCCGGTCGCACGTTTGATTTACTTTATGCTCTCATACAACGCTTCAACATAAGCATCGGCGAGACGCGATAAGGTTACGTTTTTATGCGAAATCCAGCCTACATCGATCTGATCGTCAAGCTCGAGCGGAACGGGGATAATATCATTACCGTTCAAATCCTTGCTCAGCACACCCGTTGAAATTGTATATCCGTTAAGGCCGATCAACAGATTAAACAAGGTTGCCCTATCCGTTACACGAATGCTTTTCGGTCTGGATAAGGTGCTCAGAATCTCCTCCGAGAAGTAGAATGAATTATACTCGCCTTGATCAAACGACAAATAAGGGTATTGCTCCAGCTGCTCGATCGTTACGCTCTTCTGCCTCGCAAGCGGATTATAAACGCTAATAAAAATATGCGGGTCCGCTACAAACAAGCGCGTGAAGTTCAGATTAGCTTCCTTCAACAGCTTTGTAATTACTTTTCGGTTGAATTCATTCATAAACAAAATGCCGATTTCGCTCCGCATCGTCCTTACATCTTCAATAATGTCGTACGTTTTCGTTTCTCTTAAAGACAGCTCATATTCTTCTTGACCATGCTCGCGTACTAGCTTTACGAATGCGTTAACTGCGAATGCATAGTGCTGTGTCGACACAGAAAAATGCTGGCGCGACGGCTTCACGTTCAAATAACGACTCTCAAGCAGCTCTGCCTGCTCTACAACCTGCCTCGCGTAGCTTAAAAATTCAACGCCTTCCTTCGTTAGCGATATCCCTTTATTCGTCCGCTCAAAGATCGTCAAGTTAAGCTCAACCTCAAGCTCTTTGACAGCGTTGGACAAGCTCGGCTGTGAAATGAACAGATGCTTGGCCGCTTCATTCATTGAGCCGCGCTTATTAATTTCCAGCACATATTTCAGCTGCTGCAGCGTCATTGCTTTCTATTCCTCCCAAGAATAAACGGCTTCGCCGTCCTTCGCTTGAACGAAGGAGGCGCGTTTATCGATGAAATATAGGAACAGGTATAAGAGTGAAAACTTATACTTTCCTATATCTCAAGCAAATTACTTATATCTCAAGCAAATTACCTATATTTCAAGCAAACTACTTATATTTCAAGAAAATTACTTAAATTAATTTATGCTTATACCACTTATCGCCTCTCAAGCGCCATAAGAAAAATACGCCTCGAGCTGCCCATTCTCCTGTCATCGCTAGCCATATCCCCATTAAACCATATCCGAGCACGATTCCCAAATAATAGCCAAGCCCGATGCGAAGCAGCCACATCGTCAGCAAGGATACTAAAGATGTATACTTTGAATCGCCCGCCGAACGGAGGGCAGAAGGCAATATAAAGCTGCACGCCCACAGCAGCGGCTGAGATATCGAAATCAACACGATCAGTTCAAAAATCATTGGCACAATATCGGACGGCGGCGAGTAGAGCTTAACAAGCCATGGGAATAAAGGCAAAATGATAGCCGTTGCAATGACAAAAATAATGCTGGCAAGCCATAGAAATGATTTAATGAATTTTCGGGCATCCCCAATATTTTTACTGCCGATGCTTTGCCCCACTACTGTTACGATGCCTATGCTAAGCGCCATTCCGCCTATTTGGTACAGCATAGCAATCGAGTTGCCGATCGCATTAGCAGTAATGGAATACGTACCAAGCTGTACAATAAAGGTTTGCGTAAGCAGCTTTCCTCCATTGAAAAACAGCTGCTCCGCGGCAAACGGCAAGCCGATATACATAATCTTTTTTAACAAATCTATATTTGTTCTAAATGCATGCTTGATACGAAAGCGAAGGGTCTGATTATAACGCAATAGGTAGAATAACGAAATGAGCATTCCGAATATTCTTGCTGTAATCATGGAGATAGCAAGGCCAAGCACCCCCAAATCGCAAGCAATGATTAGAATATAATTCAATACGACAGCTGTTAAATTCATGATGACAGACAGCATCAAGCTTGCCTTCGTCTCGGCTACGCCGCGCAGCGCGCCTAATACAGCTTGATAGACAGCAAAGAACGGATAAGAAATACATATGCCTACCAGGTAAACTCTTGCATTTTGAAAAACGTCCGCCTCCGCATTGCCGAACAGCATCTGCAGCGTCCAGTTATGAAATATAATAACAAGCAGACTAATCACTAACGATACAGCCGCAACTGCCGAGATGGATTGCGCCGCTGCTTTGGAAACCATATCCGCGTTGCCGCTGCCCTTATACTGGGCTACTATTACGGTACCGCCCGTTGCAATCGCAACAAACAGGCTTATGATGAACATATTAAGAGAATCGACCATGCTCACGGCACTAATTGCCGCTATGCCTGAGGAACTGACCATCGCTGTGTTGAGCAGCGCCATTAGGACGATAAAAGCCTGATCCACAAAAATCGGAATTAATATTGAGAAAATTTGCTTGTAATCCATCGATTGCCCAGATAAATATTTGTTAAGGATTGTACTTTTCTTATGCTTCAATGCTGAGCCTATTCCAGACATCGACTATTCACTTCTTTATCTTTTTAGTTTAGCTATGTTCAGCTGTATTATTTACATTATAGCACCGTCTCTATGAAACTGCTGATTAAAACCAAAAAAAGCTCATACTCAGCCCAATTCGACTGAACACAAGCTTACTATTAATTACAATTGAAGAAGACGGCATCGTTACCCCAATGAATCAACTGTCTCATACGATTCCACTAATTCGACTTCCGTTACATGAAAAGGATGCAGCGTTTTTAGCAGCGCCATGCGGCGCAGTTCATAGAACGAGCTTTCAGCAGCAGACTTGTTTGCATAGCGAATTTCGATTCTGCCTTTTCCGTCTGAAAATTGCACACTGACAAGCTCAGAATGTGCTGGAAATACATTAGTCATATTATCCCGTCGTGCTTGCAATAAAGCAAAAATTGCATGTATACGAGGCGCAGCAATCGACGTTTCATTCGTATACGTTTGCTCGACAGCTGCAAGCTCATTATTCTCGAGCATATATACGGTATAGGTCTCTACAGTCTGCTCATTTTTCATCAGCTTTTCTGATTTCATAAATACACCTTCATTAAGCTGGTCTATATGTTGAATAATGACCTCGGTCTCTGCGAATCCTTCAACCCGATACAGCTCCTCGCCGCCATCATTGAGAAATAAAGTAGTCGGATTTTTTTTAATTCTAAAGTCATTTGCTTCCTGAGCGCTTAATTCCACATAAATCGTATCGATTTGCAGAGATGCATAGCGTCCCTGCACTTCATTCATTACCATGCCCATCGATTTTCCAAGAGGACATGCGCTGAGCGTAAACAGCTTTAAGGCCGTCACATTATTTTCCATATCTTTTTCACTCCTTCTTCTATATCTATTAGCTAAATATTGATAAAAGTATATTTTGCAAAAAAAGCGCTTATTTTTTGCAGTTGACCCGTAAATACGAGCAGTCCCATACCAATAAGAAGCCAGCCATTAATTTTGGACAGCAAGGGCAGCCAGCGGTTTATTTTTTTCAAAATAGACAGTGAATAAGTTAGTGCTAATGATATTAACAAAAAAGGAATGCCAAGTCCAATCGAATATATAAACAGCAGCCACATTCCGCTGTACAATGTTTCTGAGGAGCTGGCAAGCAACAAAATCGAGGATAAAGCGAGCCCGACACATGGCGTCCAGCCTGATCCGAACGCAAGCCCAAGAATAAAGGAGCTAATATTGCCTTTCCCCGAGCCCTTAGCCTGAAACAGCTTTTTATCGAACATTAGAAATCGCAGCGACAGCATGCCTGCCATTTGTAAGCCAAATATAACGATAAGCAAACCGCTTATTTTTTCGATCAAAATACGATTTCCTGTAAAAAATTGGCCCAGCAAGCTTGCTGACGCTCCCATAACGACAAAAATAATACTAAAACCCGCTATAAAAAAGACCGAGCGCATCATAAGCAGCTTTTTCTCTGCCTTTATTTTATTGTCCTGCACCAGCGCGCCTGTCAAATGTGAAACATATGCAGGCAGAAGCGGAAATACGCATGGCGATAAAAAAGATAAAACTCCTGCTAACAGCGCTACGAATATAGTTGCATTTTCCATCTTATATTTCACTTCCTCCTTGTTTAGAGCTATGTTGCTGAAGGGGAATGCTGAACCAGAACGAATGCCGGTTTCTATCCGTTTGAAGTCCCGCCTTACCGCTATGCAGCTTAACAATTTCATTCACAATAGCTAGCCCAAGGCCCGATCCGCCAGCTTCCCTGCGGCGTGAAGCGTCCAGCCGAATCAACCGGTTAAAAATAAGCTCCGCCTTGGAAGGCGGAATAGACTCCCCTTCATTGGTTATGGTTACCTTATAATCATGACCTGTTTTCTCGCCAGAAATATGAATCCAATCGCTCATATTGTACTGAATCGCATTATCTATTAGATTAATGAGCACCTGTCTGATTCCCGTCTCATTGCCTTCCACTTCTGCCGTTTCAATCGTGAGCTGACAGCTTATATGCTTGCTCGCAAGCTCCAGCTCAAAACTGCTCAACGCCTGATGGATCAGCTTATGCATGTCTACGATGTGCCAAATGGGCGTGGAAGCCTGCTTCATTTCCCACACAGCCAGCTGATGCATTTGATCAACCAGCTTAGTCAAATGCAGAGATTCCTCGTGCAGTGATTTGTACAGCTCCACATCTCCCTTAACTACCCCGGAGCTTAGTGCCTCCAAGTAACCGTTCAAATTGCTGAGCGGAGTTCGCAGCTCATGCGACAGATCGCCCAGCAGCTGCTTCCTGCTTTGCTCCGCTTGACGCAATGAATCTACCATTTGATTGAAATGATGACTAAGCTGTCCTACTTCATCATCTGATTTTACTTCAATTGGCTGCGGGTACTGCCCGGCCATCATCAGCTTGGTAGAGCCGTTCAGCTTGCGCAGCGGTACAAATATTTTTTTCATCAGCATGTAATAGATAATAATGCCCACAAAAACAGCAATTACGCTCGCACGCACCAAATAAAAATGCATAGTACTATTAAAAAAGCTCTGCTTTTCAGCATCCATATACTCATATTGTCCGACGAGCAAACAGGCAAAATCTTTTACAGATACACCTACAAGCCATATGACTACACCAATAACAAGCCCATTAACAAGCATCAGCTTCCATAAAATACTTTTTCGCCAGAAAAACAGCCTGTAATGCGCAATACCATCCAACGATTTAAAATGCAACAAAACGATACCCCATTCCTCTGATTGTTTCGATGAACTCTGGAGTGTCTTCTGTCAATTTCAATTTTTCTCTGAGCTTGCTCACATGCACGTCTACTGTTCGTTCTATGACGATTTTCTCGTCATTTGGATAAAGCTGCTCCAATATTTGTTCGCGAGTTACGATTTGGTTAGGGTGCTGCATGACATAATGCAAAAGACGGAATTCATGCTGCGTCAGCGGAATAAGTACGCCATTATATTTCGCTTCTCCGCGAATTGGCTTTACCGTTAAGCCTCTATAGCTGATTTTGCTGCAGCGATGCGCCGTTCTCCGCAATACCGTCTCCACCCTTGCGACGAGTTCCTTGGGACTGAAGGGTTTCGTTACATAGTCATCTGCCCCGATTTGCAGCCCATTGATTTTTTCCTGTTCATCCACCTTGGCCGTAAGCATAATAATCGGCACATCACTTCGCTGCTCACCGCGAATCCAAGTGCAAAGCTGCTCGCCGCTTTGTCCCGGTAGCATTAAATCCATAATGATAAAGCAGGGATCATAGGCATCAAATAACTGCTGTGCCTCCAGCCCGTCTCCTGTCTCCCAAATTTCAAAGCCTGCTTGCTCCAAATAGATTTTAATAAGCTGCCTAATCTTTTTATCATCCTCGACAACCAGGATCGTTTTCCCTCGTAATGACATTCCGATAATCCCCCGCTTTCCCTAAAACCTACTGCATCAACTGCTCCATGATCTCCAAATTCATTGGACCAATGATTTTTTGCTCAATTTCGCCTTCTGCATTCAATATATACGTTGTTGGAATTTGAAACACCTCATATCGGCTAGACACCTGATCGTCAGAATCAAGCAAAATAGGAAAGGACAGACCATTTCTTTGCACGAAGTTTTCTATATTTTCCATCGATTTCTCAGACGAAGTTAAATTAACGGCAAATATTTCCATATCATCGGATTGATACTGCTCATAATAGGCCTGCATATCCGGCATTTCCTCTCTGCATGGCGGACACCAAGTGGCCCATAGATTCACCATAACCTTTTTGCCTCTGTAGTCCGACAGCTTGCGTTTCTCTCCATCAAGCGACTCGAGTATGAAATCAGGGGCTACATTGCCCTTTTTCAGTCCAATTACAGGCACCTTCTTCTCTTTCTCCGCAATCGAAGCTTCCTCATTCAGCCCTCCTTTTATAAGCGGTGATACGTCCTGCTGCTTGTTTTGCTCTAATATTTTCTTTTCTTGCTCCTGCTGCAGCGAAGCTGCTTCCTTATCACGTGCTTGCTTGTCTTGTATATCCAAATAGCCCCATACAGCAAGTGCAACTATTGCGGCCGATACAACAGCTGTTCTTATTTTTTTCAAAACGGCACCTCCTTTATATGTAAGCCACATTATAGCAGTGCTTTGTTAAGATTCGTTAAAGCAGCCTTTCATCTACATCATTCCCATGATCCGCCCCCTGTAAAAGCGCCTTTATGCAGACAACGTAAGAAGCTGCCTCCAAGGACGAATTACACCCTTTGAGACAGCTTCCGACTGTTTACTGTTATTTTATTTTTACGAAATAAGTCAATTGACTTTCAAAAATTGATCTAAACGTTGATTAAACTTTTCTGCATGCTCCCAAAACATCAAATGACCGCCAAATACTTCCACTTCAGTCTTCGGAGCAATACGGTTCATAAACGCCTTTGCTGTATCGCCCCAATGCTCTGCTGCAATAGCAAGCGTCGGAACAGCTTCACTGGCAAGCTTGGCTTCTTCCCGATAATCAGAAAACATGCCTGAGGCAAATAAATTAGCCGCTATGTAGTGCGGCGTATTCATCGATTGGCTCACAAGCCAGTTCAATTCCTGCGGCTCAACCTCACGCTGAATCATTACGCCGGTTACATAGGCTTCGACAAATTCTCGCTGCTTGGCAGCATCCTGCGTGTATAAGCTGTAAGCCCCTGCAATATCATCGAGCGGTCCTTCCACCCAATCCTCTTCATGATTAGTAGAGAGCGGCTTTGGTGACAAGTCGATTTGCACAACAGCCTTTACTTTATCCAGCCCGTATTGTCTAATATATTCCCAAACAGCCAGACAGCCAAAGGACCAGCCGACCATAGTCACCTTATCCAGCTGCAATGCCTCGATTAGCTTGCCAATATCCGACCCATGTGTAACATAATTATTGCCATGCAGTGCGATGGATGATTTGCCCTGGCTTCTTGGATCTACGGCAATTACACGATTCGTTTTACTGTAATGCGCAAGCTGATGCTCAAAAACCTCACCTGTAAAAGTCCAGCCAGGAATAAACAAAATCGGCTCCCCGCTCCCGATATCTTGAATAAACAGCTCGACTCCTGAATCCATTTGAATATATTGGCCTGCACGCTCCGTCATAGCAATTCCTCCCATAAATGTATTACAGGTATAATTCTATGACTATTCCGATAAACCTGCTGGCATTGTCGATTTTTCAATCTTTTTGTATTAAAATTTGTAGGTCCAAAAACGCTCCTGACCAAATCTCTCCACGATTTGCTCATCATTTAATTGCTTGTTGCCCAGCAATTCAGCAGCTTGAAATTGAGAGCGATGAGCGGTAATGGAAGCAACCTTTTGCGGCAAATATTCACGAACATCATGGATAACGTCCGCCTTGCCGATTGCCTGCTCATGATTATTGGCAAAAGCTATACAGTGTACAGTTGGCCGCAAATGCGCAGGCAGCTTGGCGATTGTTCGAATAACAGCCGCACCGCATGCATCATGATCGGGATGAACCGCATACCCCGGATAAAAGGTAACGACCAGATCGGGAGAAAGCTCCTCAAGCAAATCTTCAATGCAGCCATCCAGTACCGCCGGGTCTTCAAATTCAATTGTTTTATCGTGGAATCCCATCAAACGAAGGTCCTGTATCCCTATTGCCCGGCAGGATTGCTCCAGCTCCAGCTTGCGGATGCCTGGCAACGTTACTCTTGTAGCGAACGGCGGCACGCCCATATTGCGCCCCATTTCTCCAAGCGTAAGGCAAGCGTATGTTACATGAGCGCCATGATCGATATACATGGCGAGCGTTCCCGCAAGGCCGAAAGCCTCGTCATCGGGATGCGGCAATATTACTAATACCTGTTTATATGACATATTGTCCTCTCTCCCAACTATTAGAATGGCTCTTTACTAAGCTGCAGGGCTACGACAAGCTTCCCTTGACTATCGTGACCGGCCAAAATTAATCTCTCGGTCTCACTTTCATCATAATGCGTCAAACCTTCTGAATAAATCCAGCCATATGCCATTTTGAGCCCTACTCGATAAGGGCCATTGCCGGAAATCGATCCATGCGAATAGCATATTTTTGTATTCGTTATAAAAGTGGCAGCGGGATGCTTGGTGCTGTCAAAGTGCGCGGCATATGCCCCTGTCGTCATTTCCAAATGAATATATAAATCCTGGTTTTTCAACTCTTCAATTCTGCGCTGTATTTCGTTAAGCTCAATAAGCTGCATCTGGATCCCTCCCTGTTCGGTTCCACTTCTCTCAATAGGTTGCTTACTTTACTTATTATAGTGTTTCTCGAAAAGTCCTTCAACACTTGCTTGTTCAAAAAAAAACGACTCCTGATGAACTCAGAAGCCGCATGCAGCCTTCCCCAACTATCGTCAACACCAGTTCAAGCAATGAAAAAGGTGGGCACTACGATCAAGTTTGGGCTTCCGACCGCTGTGGTACGCCAAGTTTTTCAGATTGCATAAAACCTATAAAGGTTAAAATTGGCCTACAAAGGCGGACGCTGCCGCTTCTCCAGTCCCAATCTTGCTCTCCGTTCCCCTTCTTATTGCTTGCCTACGTTAGCTCAAAGAGCCGTTTTATTAGTATATTTATTCTGCTGTAGTACGTTTAATTTTAACGAATAACGAGATAACGTAAGATATTAACAGCAGCCCTAAAGGAACGATACAGATCAAATAACGGAATGTCGCCTCTGGATCAGGTCCCGGATTATCGCCGCTTTCGTAGCCGAAAATAATGCCAACAATAAAGAAAGCGAGTGCGGCAATCAATCCGCTGGAACGCGTAATAAAGCCGGCCACTGCCGTATAGATGCCTTCACGCTTGCTGCCGGTTTTCTTGAAATCTTCATCAATAATAATACCTGTTACGACTGGAGGGGTTACTAAAAATCCTGCCAGTCCGAAGCCGACAAGCACCCCTGCCGCCACGCCCGTCAGCAAACTGTTCCCAAACCATAATGGAATGACAGACAGAGCATAAGCAATAAGCGATATGCGCCAGCCCTTCAGCGGATCCATTCGGCGAATCAGCCAATACCATACGAAAACTAGCGGAATAACGGAAACAAATATGGAAGCAAGCAATATAGATACTTGGGCATCCGGAATACGCAGCACATATTTTGCATAGAAAGGAATCGTCGAGCTTAGCAAACCGTTTACTGTCTGTGCAAAAGAATTCGCTATATTAAATATCCAGAATGGGCGATTTTTTAATGTCTCTGCGAAAGCTTTCTTGAATTTTAGCTGCGGCAGCTTTATCGCTTCCTTGTCTTCCTGCACATTTCGCAAAAACAGCAGCATGAACAAGGCGAAGACGACGGCATAAATAACTGACATATAACCGAAGCCCAGCGCATTAAAAATAACTGGCGTCAAGGCTGTGCCGATGAGCAGCGCAACGATTTGATAGCCTTGCTGAATAGCTGACGCTTTCGTACGCAGCTGATCCCCGCGGAATAACTCCGGGAATAATGCTCCGTAGTTGACCCAAATGACGGTCGCTACTGCTTCGTATAAAATTAACGCAACCAGAAACCAAGTAAACAATCCATATTCGCTCATGCCGTTGGGCGGAGAGAATACCATAATAAAAGTGAGCATAAACAGCGGAACCGCGCCGTACAGCCAAGGCTTTCTGCGCCCGTATTTCGTATTTGTACGATCCGAATAATAGCCAAAGAGCGGCTGATTTACAGCATCCCATATTAAAAATACGGTTCTGGCAATCGTAATTAATGCTAACGACATGCCAAGCTTATCCGAATAAAAGAAAATATAAAACGAGCTGAACGCTTGGCTTGGAATCATCATCGCCAGCATTCCGAACGCGTACATCATCGGAGTATTAACATATTTACCTCGCATCCTTTGACCCCCCCATATAATATATTGCTAGTCAATTCGACATATGCCGCCTTTGCTCCTGCCAATACATGCCAATACGCATAAAAAAATACACAGCATACGCATATTAGCGGTATGCTGTGTATTGAACAGCGACTTAAATTATGATCTGCAAGAAACTGTTGATCAATTGCAGACGCAGCTACATAGCTGCTATAGCCGCTGTCAAACCTCCCGGCTTCTGTCTCATACTGAACTTATCTACTTCAAATTGAAGAGCATTTTTTCCATTCAGCTCAAAAGACTTAGCACGAATCAGTTCCTTCTTGCCATCAGTATATTCGATGTAAACGCCAAGCTGTTTCGAGTTAGCAGCACTTTGCAAATTTGAATCTGTCGGAATGGTTATAGTGATCGGCCGGTTATGCAAATTCGAATATATCGTTAAAGGCTGAGCAGCAATCGTTATTTTTGCATTTTTAGCTGCTTTTTTAATCGCTTTATCCTTGTTTGCTCTAGTCTCAAGATCCGATTTTACATTCGCATCACTTACAGGCATGATCCGAATGTATATATCTTCTTTTGGACCTTGCAAGGATAAGCCGGGAATTGCAACCTGCCCTTCGCTGCCAGCTGCAACCAGCTCTACCTTCGCTTTGGATAGTAATTTTGCAGCTTCTGATGTAATAACAATGTTACGATCGTGAACACCTGCCAGGTGATCTGGCAAAGTAATGACAATAGAAGATTGCTTCTTCGCCAGTTGCCCGAGCAATTCGTTTACTTTACTTTCATCAAGCGTCATTTCATCCTTGGCCTTTCCTGCAGCATCCACATCTCGAGTCAGCTGCACGTTTATGCCATTTACGTTGGTGGCTGCTTCAAGCGTTATCGGATAAACAGGCGGAATTGGCTTAACTAGTGCAGGATCGCTGTATTTCATTAATAAGCTGCCATATTTGAAGTAGAAATTGCCGTAATCATCCTGCATTAATTTATCGACATTACTTTCAAATATAATCGTCATCTTTTTGGTCACTCTATCAATTTTAAACATCTTGCTCGTATAAGTGTTGTCAGCAACATAGCCTGTATACATAGAACCGTATACATTGTTATCCTTGCCTACTTGCAGCCGTGCGTTGCTATGAGAGTAATCTGCAGTTGGGAATATATCATCCTGATAAATAACTGTTTTAGTGACAGGATCAAAAATGAATAGAGTCCCTAAAGCCATCCCCCAAATGTTGCCGTCAGGCCCCCACATTAATGAGGCAATCGCTTTTTTGCCTGCAACTGGTACATGAGAGCTTACAATCTGGTTCGTCGCAATGTCATAAACTGCTAACTGGGCAGATCCGCCGTTCATAGCGCCAGTACCCATATACAGCAGTCCATCCTTATATACCATCGTATTAATGGAATGGTCTTGAACAATATTGCGTTTTACATCAAAAGTACGCGTAACCGGATCAAATATCGACAATGCTCCGCCGATTTGACCTGCCTTAGGATAGGTACCAATAAACAGCTTGTTTACAGACTCTACGCCTACCATAGCAATTGGACGATCCTGCTCGAGGCCAAGCGGCCCAATGCGAAGCGGATTCATCGGTTTACTCGAATCCGTCCGATTCCATTCTTGCGCTGAATCGTATTCAAACAAGACAGCATTTGGATATATGCCAAAATAAGTTTTTCCATTCAAGTTCGCATAGCCTTCTACTTGCCCAAGCAACGGCTTTAATTCTGTTGTATCCGTATCAGGAGAATAAATACCGAGTCCGCCGCCGGAAATAAACCCGGATGTTAATATATTGCCATCCAATCCTTTTCCGATATTATGAATTTCAGCAAATTGTGAAGGCAATGGCAGCTCCAATGTTTTCACATTGCCATTTTGCAAATTGTACCAGAAAGACATGCCATTATTGCCTGCCATTCCGACTAATGAAACGCCAGGGAAATCAGGGTCCTCCAGCTCTACATAGCCATAAGCAACTGCTACCCCTTTTACATTTACATCAATTGGTCCATATGCATTTGTATTTACATTATATTGGTAAAGCTTGAACTGCGTTGTTCCGTCCTGATTGGCAACTGGGAAAGTATAAAACACTCTATTATCAGGAGATACAGGCGAGAAGCCGCGAGCGTTATACTGATTATTTCCTTGCATATCCCACTGATCAGCAGCCGGATCGTATACATACATTAGCGGTCCTGCATCCACACGTACAAATAACTTACCGCCGGCAAACTCAAGATCATAGACGGAGGTTTTGCCGCTGCTGTTAGGAATCGGGATCAATGTAGAATTACCTGTTACCGTATCAATACGGTATAGCTTTGCTACATCGGCAGCGCCTGCGTATAGAACTTTATTGACAGGATCATAGGCTAAGCTGCGTATATGCTGGTCTGGCTTTACCCCTCCGAATGATTTTAAAATTTTCATACCATTGCCAGTTGTTGCGTTTGGATCGTATTCAAAAATGGACTGGGAATAACCCGTACCGCCATAAATTTTGCCGTTGTCACCTGACTCCAGTACCCAAATAACAGTATCATTAGGAACCGGTTTTCCTAATGTTTTCAATTCATCTGTCACAGGATCAAATTGAAACAGCGTTCCATTTGGCGTACTGCCCATATAGGCTTTACCGTCTGTCGCAACTGTTACTCCCCAAGCAGCAGTAACGTCGCTGCCATCAAGCGCTCTAAGCTGATGTCTTCCCATCAAAGTATTATTATTTACATCAATAATAGCTAGCTCAGCAGGCGAGCCTTGAACGACTGTATACAACACATCGCGCCCTTTATACTTGCCGTAAGCACCGTACATCGCTGTTGTTGTCATGGATTGCGGCCCTAAATTTTTAATATAGGACGCTTCCGTCGTCTGCTTCACTTGTAAGTTTAGCTCATCTGCATAAAACACACCTTGCTCCGTTCCAGGGAAATGCATCGCTGTTTGCACCTTTGCCGCATTGAGGGGAGCTGACGCAACAACCCGAGCAGAGTCCCATTCTCTCACTGGACCATTAATTTTAGTGCTTACAATAGACAATATTTTATTGTCAGCATCATAGAAGCGCAGATCAATTTTACCGCCAGAACCAGCATACACCATCGTCTCGGCAGTGAACTCTACATTTTGGAATGGTACAACCGACTGCAAACCGCCCAAAATTTCTTTCTGAGCAGCATTCGAACTGTCAACCTTAACCGCAGTTTGCGGAATTTCAACCGGATCCGGATCATTTGCCTGGACTAGTGATATATTGTCCAAATTATATTTGTAATTAGTGGTCGCACTGCGCGATGTGATCAATTTAATATCTAGCGTGCTGCCGCCTGCAGGAACGAGGAAACGTTCTTCAACGCTGGTCCACTCGTTTTTTGGAACTTTTACAACACCGCTGACATCATTCAAGGTTCTTCTTACGAATAGTGTAAAATCTCCGCCCGTAGTGTTTTTAATAATATTCCCTTGGCTATCATAAACGTACACATAAAATCCCGCCAAATCTCCTCTTTCCAAATATAAATCCATTGACAATATATACTCTTTTGCACCTGTCACATTAACTCTATCGCTGCTCATCGTCACGCCGACAGTATTCGTATCTTCTTTAATAATTCTGAGGCTTTGCTGCCCCTCGGTTTTAAGTACGGTGTTTAAGCTTACTCTCTCTGCTCCTTGGGTAATTGTCCAGCCCGGCAAGTTGCCGTTAATTAGTTGTCCTTCAAACCCGCCATTGGAGATAATAGTCCCATTCGAAGCTAGTGCGCCCATCGTGTTTAATAGTGAGAACATTAATAGCAATGTTAATGCGATAATTAAATTTCGTTTGATTTTTCGGTACATAAAAAAACCTCCTCTTTCCTAAATGAATTTCCAATAGATAGTCTAAAGACGTTAATAGATTCTGGTCCTCCCCTCCTCACTTGTATCCGCTTTCATAACAAAACTCATTTAGGACTATAGCATAGAAATTTTAAATGTACAAGAGAAAAATATACAGGTAATATACAGGTATCTTTTTGTGTACATATATAAATATA
The DNA here is from genome assembly GCF_036541265.1 of Paenibacillus sp. IITD108. Classification (NCBI taxonomy): domain Bacteria; kingdom Bacillati; phylum Bacillota; class Bacilli; order Caryophanales; family Paenibacillaceae; genus Paenibacillus; species Paenibacillus sp. IITD108. The sequence continues at coordinate 15,120 of NZ_JAZHCT010000006.1, forward strand.
GCGCCGTTCCAAGCGCAGTGCGGCATTATCCAGTATGTATGAAAACATTTTCAATTTTCATATTGACAGCCCGTAATGTAATCGGTTAAAGTTGAATTGCATACAGGTAAAATACAGGTATTAAGAGGTGGGTCTATTGTGACAAAATTAGTAAACAGAATGAAGCGGGAAAAATTTATTTATCTCTTGCTGCTGCCCGGAATTTTATACTTTATTGTATATCGCTACATTCCAATGGCCGGGCTAGTTATAGCCTTTCAGGATTACAATCCGTTTGTCGGCTTTACCGGCAGTGATTGGGTAGGATTGAAGCACTTCAAACATCTATTTGACAGTCCCGAAGTAATCCGAGTGCTTACCAATACGATTCAAATATCGTTATTGCAAATCTTTGTTGCATTTCCAGTTTCCATCATTCTCGCACTTATGCTTAACGAACTTCGCAACGAAACCTATAAACGTTTTATTCAATCGATGGTTTACTTGCCTCACTTCTTATCATGGGTAGTTGTTGTTGGAATATTTGTGGTGTTCCTGCGTGGAGAAGGTTTGATTAACTCAGTACTTACCAGCATGGGATTGGAAACGATTCCATTCCTGACGGATCCGGCTTTCTTCAAGCCAATCGTCATTCTTCAAGTTATTTGGAAAGAAGCCGGCTGGGGAACGATTATTTTCCTTGCTGCACTAGCAGGCGTCAATCCGCAATTGTACGAAGCAGCCGTCATTGATGGCGCATCGCGCTGGAGACAGCTATGGCATATTACTTTGCCTGCCATTCGCAGCGTTATTATCATTCTCTTTATTCTAAGACTAGGCAACGTAATGGAAACAGGCTTCGAGCAAATCTTCCTAATGCTAAATCCATTTAATATGGACTCCGGAAACGTGCTTGACACTTATGTTTACTTTAAAGGTATTCAGCAAGGCAATATCAGTTTTGCAACTGCTGTAGGCATGTTCAAGGGATTAGTAGGACTTATTCTTGTAGTCGGCGCAAATCGACTGGCCAAGAAATTTGGAGAAGACGGTTTATATTAATAACTGCTCCTGAATTTGGAGTAGAAGTAGGAAGAAGGCGAATACATTCATGAATAAAAAATCAGGGCTGGATCGAGTCGTTGATTTTATCAATATTATCGTCCTGGCAATTATAGCAGCCTTAATGCTGATTCCATTTGTACACATATTCTCTGTGTCATTCTCATCTTTGCAGGACGTCCTTCAAAAAAAGTTTATATTATGGCCGACGCATTGGGCCAGCGAAGCTTATCAAACTATATTTGCATCCGGTCACTTTATCCGTTCCCTATGGGTGACGGTATACATTACTGCTATCGGTACTGCAATCAGCTTGACGCTTACCGCTACAATGGCATACGGTCTTACACGCAACGTGCTTGGTCAACGCGTCATGCTATTGCTTGTAGTATTTACAATCCTGTTTAATGCAGGAATGATTCCCATGTATCTAATCGTTAAAGAAACGATGCTTATGAACAGCATCTTTGCCCTTATTATTCCAACGGCAATAAGCTCATTTAATCTTATCGTTATTCGTCAGTTTTTCCTAAGCATTCCAAATGAGCTTAATGAAGCTGCCTTAATTGATGGCGCTAACGAGCTAAGATCGTTCTGGTCCGTTATTTTGCCGCTATCCAAACCATCATTGGCTGCATTCGGTCTTTTCTACGCCGTTAACTATTGGAATAAATATTTTGAAGGTATTTTGTACCTTGATGATGCTGCCAAGTGGCCGATTCAAGTTGTACTGCGGCAAATCGTTATTTTGAACGAAACAACGTCCGCGATAGGCTCTGATGTCATGCTAATGCTAGAAAATCCGCCGCCTCCTGTAACGATACAAATGGCTGCCATTCTAGTTGCAACATTGCCAATATTATTAGTTTACCCGTTTGTACAAAAACACTTTGCCAAGGGGGTGATGATCGGCTCGGTAAAAGGTTAACACCAACAACGGCAATGCCGTTCAGCCTTGCAAGAGCAAATCACCGTATCCCTATACTTTGAAACATGTTTTATCAGGTTTAAACATTATGCTTACAAATTAATGGAGGGGATCTAGACAATGAAGTTTAAAAAATCTCTTATGCTTGCAGCAGCAGCAACGCTGGTATTTACAGCAGCTTGTTCATCCAAGCCGGCACCAGCGCCTTCAAGCTCGCCAAATGCCAGCGAAGGAAGCAGCTCGGCAGCACCTGAAGAAACCAAAAAACCTGAAGAAAAATACAAAATTACCGGTGCAACATACATCTTCGGCAATCCGCCGCCAAAAGACGGCCGCGGCCAGCAAATGCTGAATGAAAAATTCAACGTTGATTATTTTGCAGAAAAAATACCTAACGAAAACTTTGTAGAAAAAATTACAGCCATGGTTGCTGGCGGCAACATGCCGGACCAAATCGCTTTCCGTAATACGAATATGGATCTATTCAACCGTTGGGCGAACCAAAAAGCATTTTTACCGCTTAACGATTTCATCGAAGAGTTTGACTACTTGAAGGAAATTCCGGATGAGCTGTGGCTTCCATTCACAATTGACGGCAAAATCTACGGTATCCCTACTTGGGCGCCGGTAGAATCGCAATCCTTCTTCGTACGTAAAGACTGGCTCGATAACCTGAGCCTACCAGTTCCAACTAGCTACGAAGAGCTGAAAGAAGTAGCGATCGCGTTTACTAAAAACGACCCGGATAAAAACAATAAAAACGACACTTACGGTCTGGCAATGGGTCAAGACATTAACCCTACCTTCTCTATGGGACCTTACTGGCAGCATGATACTTGGTATCACCAAGATGCTGAAGGCAACTACATCCCTGGTTTAATTTCCGAAGGCAGAAAAGATCTGATTCAATTTTTTAATGATCTGTACAAAGAAAAAGCAATTACAAATGATTTCGCAGTTGTGAACTGGGCTGACACGAACAATGAGTTCTACTCCGGCAAAGCTGGCGTCTTTCTAATTGCGCCGCGCGGTATGTCCCAAGACTATATGAAGGCTCTTCTTGAAATTAATACAGGCGCTGAGTTCGTGGTTCTTGAGCCATTCAAAGCACCGGACGGTTCTCAAGGCTTTACAGCAGGCACCGGCTTCGCCAAAATGCTTGCAATTAACGCCAAGCTTGCTGACAACCCGGATAAAGTTCGCAAAATGCTGGAAATTCACGGTTTCTCTCGTCAATACTACCAGCCGTCCAAAAACTCTTCGGACAATAAAGACTTTGACTGGTTCTACGGAAATGAAGGTGTAGGCTACAAGCTTGATGAGAACAAAGTGCGTGTTGCTCTAAATGATCCTGCAGCAGGTACGGAGCCATTCTTGTACTTCCTTGACAACACGAACTGGATTACAGCTAATGATGACCCTGAATATCCGAATGCTTATGCCGTTCCACAATTAAAGGAAGCTACACAACAGCTAGTTGATATCAACAAAAAGTTTAAGCTTTACTATCCACCTCATGTAGGCATTATCTCCCCTGCTGAAAGAGAAGTTGGTGCTGAATTGCAACAGTTCCTTATGAACGAGCAAACAAAAATGATTACCGGCAACCGCCCTATCTCTGATTGGGATGCTGTAGTGAAAGAATATATGGATCGCGGCGGCTCCAAAATTATTGCTGAATACAACGCTGAAATCAAAGCTCGCGGCTACACAGAGCGTATCTGGAAGTAAGCCTGCATTATTCAAAAAATATGTTGGGCTTTGTAAGCCCAACATATTTTTTATCATCAAATCCAAAGGTTGTGACAACGATGCCTATGGCTCGAATAGGAGTATGGATAGACAAAGAAGCTGAGGAACATAGACACCGCTATGGCGTCAACGTCTTTCAACATTATATTCAAGAAGTGCTGAATCATAGAGGCATTGCATTTGCTGTTATTGATTCCGCATCGCAAATTAAGCTTGAAGAGCTTGATATCGTCATTGCTGCACTTCCAAGCGAAAGCAAGGATGATGCAGAATTCGTATGGGATTACATGCAGCAAGGCGGTATCGTCATCTCGCTTGCCAATCTTTCTGCATTTGCTAATCGGCTGGGCTTTCGCCCTGCAAGGGCAATTACAACAGGATATGCCAACCTAAAAGCTGCATGGCTAGCTGAATCCACTCCCCTGCTTCGCGGATTCGATTACAAGCCTTGGGCTTCTTTGGAGCTTCAAGGGCAAGGAGAGGCTATCGGAAGTATTCATGAGCATGAGCCCGATGGCAAGCATGCAGGTTCTGTATTAAACAGCTTTCCGGTTGGCAATGGCCGATTTGAACGCTGGGCAATCGATATTCCGGCGGCTGTAGTCAGATTGCAGCAAGGAGCTGTGCCGATCGTAACGGATGGCATCCCTGCTCCAGACGGAACAGGTGCGGTAGATGACTGGATTTTGAAAGCTGACGATGATTTGCAGCAGGACTGGGAATACGATCGCCTTGCAACTGCGTCAGGCATGTCCTATTTTGCCTATCCTTACGCTGATTTTTGGAGAGACGCATGGATTGGGCATCTGCTTCATACCGCTGCCAAGCAAGGCCTGACAATCCCGTTTATCGGCTATTGGCCGGATGGAATCGAGCAGGTTGCTATGATCTCGCATGACAGCGATCATAATATCGATGAATCGGCTGAAATTACGATGAAGGTTTTAAAAGAAGAAAATGTGCAGTCGACCTGGTGCATGATCGAACCGGGCTATTCCCCGCATATATACGATAAAATGAGAGAAGACGGTCACGAGGTAGCATTCCATTATAATGCACTTCCTCTGGACAAAGGGTTTTGGGACGAACAGGAGTTTGAAAGACAGCTGAACTGGCTGAAATCAGCAGCTCATATGTCTGAAGTAACCTCAAATAAAAATCACTATACGCGCTTTGAAGGCTGGGGCGAGCTGTTCGACTGGTGCGAACGCTATAATATCGCTTCTGACCAATCACGCGGGCCAAGTAAAAAAGGCAATATCGGATTTACATTCGGCACCTGCCACCCCTATTATCCGATTGCATGGTCCGATCAAAAAAACCGGATGTATAACGTTTTGGAAATTGGCTTCCTCACTCAGGATTTAGATCATAGCACGCTGGCAGACAGCAGTGTCATTGCGCCATTTCTCGAAGGAGTGAAGCAAGTGAACGGGGTTGCCCACTTCCTGTTTCATCAGGTTCATATTTTGCAGCAGCCTAAAGTAAGAGAAGCCATTATTTCTGTTATTAAACAATCAAAAGCCGCAGGCTTTGTATTCTGGACCGGAAAACAAATTACGGATTGGACGCAGGCCAAGCGCCAGCTGAAAATCAACAGCGTGAGCGATAATGGTGAAATTAAAGTGCTTAACCCGGCACAAGCGAGCAATGCGGTCGTGTGGACGCCAGTAATTTCCGGTCTCGATAATAGCGCTCAGAGCGAGCTGACGTTGATTTACGGCTTGCCTTGCAGAAAAACAATCATTAACTAAAATTCAACCATACTGTTATTAAATAGGATGAGGTGACTTACGTGGAGAAGGAAAACACTCTAGCTATTTTAGGCGGACAAAAAACGAAAACTACGCCATTTGGCACAGGCAAGCGTTTTGGGGAAGAAGAATTAAAGCAATTAGCTGAAGCTTTGGAGCAAAATACGCTCTTCTATCATTTCGGCCACAAGGTTCAGCAATTTTTGTCTGATTTCAACGCTATGTACCAAGTGCCTTATAGTGTAGCCGCCTCCTCAGGCACAGCAGCTATTCATGTAGCGCTAGGCGCGGCCGGTGTTACTGTTGGCGACGAGGTTATTACCAGCCCAATTACAGATCAAGGTACTGTGATCGGCATTTTATATCAAAATGCGATACCTGTTTTTGCAGATTTAGAGCCGAATTCGTACAATTTGGATCCCAAATCTGTTGAAGCGCGAATTACTCCTCGTACAAAAGCAATCGTTGTTGTTCATCTTGCTGGCAATCCATGCGATATGGATCCTATAATGGCAATAGCGAAGAAATATAATCTGAAAGTTATAGAAGATTGCGCACAAGCTTATTTAACGACTTATAAAGGAAAGCTTGTCGGCACAATCGGTGACTACGGCTGCTTCAGCACAAATGATTTCAAGCATATTTCCACAGGCGATGGCGGTATTGTCACGGTAAACTCCGGCCTTGAAGATGATTATCATCGCACCCATGCTTTCGCAGATAAAAACTATCGCCGCATGGGCAACGATCTTAACCGGACTCCAAGCAGCCTGGCGCCCAATTACCGCATGACAGAGCTGCAGGGCGCTGTCGGCATAGCACAGCTGAAAAAGCTGCCTTGGATTTGCGAAAGAAGAAACGTGCTGGGTGAAGCTCTAAATGAAGGCTTGCGCGATTTGGATGAGCTGACTGTCATGAAAATTCCTGCAGACAGCACTTGCACCTACTGGTTCTATATGTTCAGAATGAAAGACGGCGCTTTGAACTGCTCACGCGAGCAGTTTTGTGAAGCTCTTTCTGCAGAAGGCATTGCAAATCGCATGGGTTATATTCCTGACGTTGTGTACATGCAGCCTATGTTCCAAAATAAACAAGCCTACTTGGGCAGTCATTTCCCATTTGACCAATCTGATATTCAGTATAACCGCGGAGATTGCCCGGAGGCCGAAAATATTTTGCGCACTGCAGTACAAGTGCCTATTAGCGAGTTTTATAGCGACGAAGATATTCAAGAGACGATTGCGGCGATCCGCAAAGTCGTCCGCCATTATAAGAAACATTAATGAAGAAAGAGGTTGCCAGCATGGAATTTGTTGATTTAGGCATTCCAGTCGATGCTGTTGAATCCAGGACAGCAGCGGTATGCACCAATTTACAAGGAGAAAGCCGTATCGTTATTGCTGCCAAGGGCTTCCTGGTCGTCGTCCAGCCTGAATCAGGCGAGTGCCGGCAACTTCCCTTTCCTAACGAGCATGATGATTATCCCTATGATACGTTCAGCTGCAGCAAAGGTATGCTGTATATGGGCGCAGGCGTTATGTTCTATGCTTTCGATCCATTCAAGCTGGAATATGTGGCCGCTATGCAAACCGATGCTGCAGATGAGCTTTGCGGCTTCAGCTATGCAGAAAGCGCAGATGGGCTGATCTATGTGACGACCTATCCGCGCAGCCAGCTTTATCAATATAATCCTTCAACACAAGCATTCAAATCATTAGGCAGCGTTGACAGTGAACAAAAGTATCCGTCCCATATGGCAGTCGATAAGGATGGCTGGGTATACGTAGGAACTGGGACGGTACAGAAAAATATAATGGCTTTGCATCCGGAGAAAAATGGACAAATCAATCAGCTTCTGCCCGAGCAATATCGGGGTAACGGAATCGGACTTGTACGGCAAGGACCAAACAATCAAGTCTTTGCCCAAATGGGCGATGATTGGTTCCGGCTGCAAGAAGGGATTATTCGCGAAAAAATAGAAGAGATTATTCTTCCTCCCTCACTCTATCATGGCAGCAGCTTTAGCAAATTCCATAGACAGCTGCCTGGCAATTGGAAGCTCGTATCGCATAGCTTGTCCGACTATGAGCTCATTTTGAAAAACGATCAAACACAGGATGTAAAAGTAATAAAGCTTCAATACCAATCTAATGGCGCCATGCTATCGCCTCTCGTGATTGGACCCGATCAAATTATTTACGGCACCTCCAATCATCCGCTGCATTTCTTTTCCGTTGATCCAAAGGAAAAGAAGCCAGCGGCAACAAATTGGGGCGCTAAAGCTATCGAGCACGGCGCAGGCGGCAATATAGCAGCTTACGCTGTGCAAGGAAATATAATCGCTGGAGCCGCCTATACTCATGGAAGGCTTCACTTGATAGACACTTCAAAACCGCTTCAAATTGAAAATAACAATGCTGCTGGGCGCAATCCAAAATGCGTAACAGAGCATATAGAGATACATCGTCCGCGCAGCGCTGTCGCGCTCAGTGACGGAGAGCATATTGCTTATGGCGGTTTTCCAGGCTATGGCATGGTCGGCGGCGGTCTGGCAATCTATCATTTGCCAACTGGCAAGGAAGTCGTATTGCAGCATGATCAATTGGTAGCTAAGCAAAGTACAGTAGCGCTTTCCGAGATGCCGCAAGGCTTTATTATCGGTGGAACAAGTGTAGAAACGCCCGGCGGCGCTGAGCCGGCTTCCGATACAGCTTTTATTTATCAGCTGAATTGGCGTACACTGGAAGTCCATAAGCGCTGGGCGCTGCGCAGCGGTATTCGCGAATACTCTATGCTGCTGGTTGATGGGCTTGGCAGAATTCATACGTTAACATCATGCTCTAGATATATGGTATGGGATCCCGTGAATGAGCAGCTGCTTCACGAACAGGATTTATCTGCATGGGGCAGCATCGTCAGACAAAGCTGGCAGCTGGATAAAGAGGAAAATAAAATTTACGGCGTGTTGAGCAAAGGTATTTTCACTATTTCTTTAGCTACGCTGGAGCCAGAGCTGCTGGCCGTGCCGCCAGGCATTATTACGGCAGGTTTCGTCAAATATAAGCAACGATTATTTTTTGCAATTTCCACGCATTTGTGGAGCTATACGATTTGAATGAGGTGAAATTACGATGGGCTATACCCTGTCTGAGCTGACGGAGCATACCTTCCCCCGCTTGATTGATAATTGTCCTGACGCGGAGGCTTGGCATGAAAAGCGCAGCCGGATTGCACATAATTGGAACAAATATATTGGCTATATGCCTGAATTGATTGCTCCCGTCTATACGATCCATTCCGAACAACAAGAAAAGGACCATGTCAGGCTGCATTTATCTTATGATACAGGTTTTGGCGACCGGGTAACCGCCTTTTTGCTTGTTCCAGGCACTAGCGTCAAGCTTCATGGCGCACAGAAGAAATATCCGACGATCCTTGCCCTTCACCCTACCGATGCGCTTGGCAAGGCGGATATCGCTACTGAGCAAGGCAGAGACAATCGCCGTTACGCGCTGGAGCTGGTTGCCAGAGGCTACGTCGTGCTGGCGCCGGATACGATAACAGCTGGCGAAAGGATTTATGAAGGCGCAGAAGCATTTCAAACTGCTCCCTTCTATAAAGCCTTTCCTCAATCCACAGCTGTAGGCAAAATGATTCACGATCACCAGCAAGGCCTCGAGCTGCTGCAAACCTTCCCTTTTGTCGACAGCAGCCGGATAGGCGCTATTGGGCATTCGTTAGGCGCATATAATGCTTACTTCCTGGCGGCGGTTGATGATCGCATCAAAGCAGTCGTATCCAGCTGCGGATTTTGCCCCTTTATGCAGGACCCTGAACCGAACCGCTGGGGCCAGCGGGATTGGTTTTCACATATACCGGCTTTGACCGATGATATTAATAAGAATCAGATTCCATTCGAATATCACGAAATTATGGCACTAGCTGCTCCCAAGCCGATCTTCAACTGGTTTACACAAAATGATCGTATTTTTCCAAATTGGCAAGCAGCTGCCTTCGCTTCTCTGGACGTTCACAGATTATATGAATGGCTGGGCAAAGCGGAATGCTATACTTCCTTGCTAGGCAATGAGGGGCATGATTTCCCGGCCTCTATCCGTGAGCAAAGCTACCGCTTTTTAGACCATTGGTTGCAGGAAGATTTTAGTATATAATAGAAGGAAGCTGATTCAAAGTATAGGAGCGGGTTAATTGTGCTACGTAGAAAAGATGATTTCACCGTACGATATCAAAGATTTAAAGATGATCTCCGCGGCGAAATATTAAGCGGAACGATTAAACCAGATGAATTTATTTTACCTGAGAACACTCTTAGTGAGAAATATGAGCTTAGTCGTGTTTCCGTTCGCAAAGTGCTGGCCGAATTAGTTGAAGAAGGCCTTATTGAAAAAATTTCCGGCAAAGGAAATCGAGTCATCGCTCCGCAAAATGGCCTGGCTGTTAAAGAAACAATCAAGCTGGCCTGGTTCTCTTCTTCATACGAGATTGATATTGTTCGTGAAATCATTAAAAAGTATGAAGCGTCGCAGCCATTTGCCAATGTCGAGCTGACTATCATTTCTGAAGCCGGTTATATAGACACCCTTGTTCATATGATTGAAAGCGGCGAAGGCCCGGACGTCTTCATGGTATCGGACAGCCAATATCGGCAGCTGCTGGATATAAACAAGACGGAGCTGCTGCACCCTTATCTTTCGGATCATCTGAATCCGGAGACTGACAGCTATCCACAAATATTCGATCTGTTCAAATATGATGGCCAAACCATTATGACACCATTCTTGTTCTCGCCAGTCGTCATATGCTATAACGAAGCATTATTTGAGAAAGCAGGCATTAAGGAGCCATTCTCTATCGCCAACTGGCAAGAGCTGCTGGAAACTGCCAAGCAATGCACGATGGATCAGGATGGCGACAATCGAATCGATCATTTCGGATTTTGCTTCTCCTCCTCCCAGCATCGCTGGCCTGTATTTATGCTGCAGAACGAAGGCAGCATGGCCGCCGAGGATGGCAGCTGCACGATTAACAATCCCGGCACGATTGAAGCGCTGCAGTTCTGTCTCGATCTGATGTATAAGGATCAAGTTTCGCCCATCTATTCCCATGGCAGCGAATTTCTTGCCGAGACGATCTTCGTTAAAGAAAGAGTTGCAATGATACTCACTACTTACTACTTTATGAACGAATTCAGAGGCAGCTCAATCAGATGGAATGTAAGTGCTGTTCCAAAGCAGCGTACGGAAGGCACATTGCTGCTTGGCGGCGGACTCGGTATTAATAAGCATAGCAACCGCATCAAGCTTGTTCAAAGCTTCGTCGATTATATGGTTAACGAAGAAGCGCAAACGCTGATTAAGCAGATGGGCTGTACGATCCCGGCCCGCAAGCAGGTTGCCGAAAACGATAATTTGCTCAATCCGCAAATACATCCTAAGGACTACAATATTTTTAAGGAAATCCTTCCTTACGCCAAGCCGCTTGTCGACCTCCATCTGTCCATTAGCCAAATGGAGCGCATACGAGATGAAATGCAGCTGATGTGGATGAATATTGAAAGCCCTGAGGATGCGTGCGAGCGTATTGCAGAGCTTATTAATGAGAAGCCTGCCATCCATTCCTAACAAGATAAGCCCTCCTTAGACGTCAGTGTGAGCTGCAGTTTAAGGAGGGCTTTTTTAGTTTATCATTGACTAACCACTTAACGGCACCTGGTATATTCGTATTCAAGTTCATATTCAAGTTCATATTCATGTTAATGTTCTAGCTCATGTTCATGTAGAATACATCAAGTAAGCTACGCCCCTATGCCTTCTATACTGATTTCATGTAGTTAGTTTTGATAAAATTGGCTTTTTTGGAATTCTAAAAGGAAAAGATGCATGAAATGCATTTAGCGTCTTTTTTCGATAAGCCTACCAAAGGAAAAAGGAGATTTCGTATGTAGAACCTGAACTTTTCAACTTTGGGTTCCAATAATGAAGCGAAAATACATTATATTTCTCCATTTTGTTGCTATCAGCCCAAAATTCTGCGATTATGCAGGATTTATAGGGGTGTAAATCCCTTTTTAGATAAAAAAGAAAAAAATTATGTATATTTGCAGGGTCCCCTCTTCAAACTGAGTCAATTCTAAAAAAATGATGCACTTTTACAGGCTTACCCCTACCAGGTTACACCAGGTCGTACGAAGATACACTTGTTTCTATTCCAGCATTCGTCAGAGCGCCCAAACGTACTCACTTGTGCTTATCTAATGAAAATACGGATATTAAAATTAAATCTACTAACATTTAAATGTGTTCTGCTCTCTATGTATTCTATGAATCTGTGTTCTGCTTTCTATGATCTGTGTAATATATTCTATGTCTAGGTTCTATGGTCTGCGATCTGTGCCCTGTCTTCAGCCTTCTAGTATCCACTGCGGATGATCAAGCAGATTGCCCAGCACTAACGCTGCTGCGCCAACCAATGTTTGCTCGTTGCCATACGAAGACGGTTCGATTCGAATACGATCGACCATAAATTCATGCACGCGCGCCTTCACACTTTCTGTTACAGCATCCATATAGGGAACTATGTATGGGTAAAGCTTGCCGCCAAGCACAAGAACATCAGGATCATACACATTATACAAAGTAACTAGTGCTGCCTCCAGCATACGCAGTGTATCCTCCCACACCTTTACCGCCGCTGGCTTCTTCTCTCCAACCTCTTCCATAAAAACTGTAATGTCTCCCTCGTTACCCCACCGTCTCAAAATCCCGGGAATAGAAGCCAAGTCCTCCCAGCAGCCATGATTGGGACTAATGCCAGCTGCAGGCGCATCCAGCATCAGGCTCATCTGTCCAATCTGACCGTACAAACCGTTTGTTCCCCGCAATACATGACCGTTATGGATAATTCCCCCACCTATTCCCATACCCATCGATACGAATACAATGTTTTTGTCTTTTTTTCCGTCTTTGCTAATGCCGAGCCATCGTTCAGCCAGCGCTGACGTTCTCGAATCGTCCTCAATGATGACTCTCCTGCCAAATTTCTTCTCCAATACTGAACGAATGGGATAATGAGCCCAATTTCCAAAATTAGGAGGGCTTTGCAGCTTGCCTGCAGCCAGATCCATCGGCCCCGGTATACTTACGCCAATACCAATAATACTGTGATTATCCAATACAACCTGCTTCAATAACTTATGAACAAATGGCTCTACTAAAGCCAGCACTTCCTCTGGATCGTCCATCTCCTCCGTGCTGTATTCTACTTTTTCTATAATATGCCCGCTAAGATCACTCAAAGCTGCGCCGATCGATGTGCGGCTAATATCAAGAGCAATAATAAAATACCGGCTATTATCAAAGCGCAAATTAACACGTTTACGCCCAACTGATTCCGAAACAGCCTCCGACTCTTTAATCAACCCGTATGTGATAAGCTCATGCGTTAAATTTGTAATCGTGCCTGAAGTGAGACCCGTCAGCTGCACCAGCTCAATTCTCGACACGGCCTCATTTTCCCATATTTTGTACAATACATTAGATATATTATTGAACTTCACCTTTTGCAAATAGATTGCCTTCGATTCAGACATAGTTGTTTTCACCCTTATATACAAAATAAACCATTGTCGTTGCAAAGTACTTGTCGCAGTTTTCAACCGTGTGTACCTCCTTACAGTTTAACACAAGCATATCTTATCCGTATTCATACTGCCTTTAAGACTACTTAAAGACATACGCTTTTATTGTCGAGCTGTGTACGGGCAGTTACAATAGAGTCAGAAAGTAGAGACTTGCAGCCAGAAACTCAGCAAACTTCGTTAGAAAGCGGGGAGTAAAAATTGGGTTATACAGTAGCAGTCGTTGGTGCAGGAGGTATTTCAGCGCAGCATTTCGAGGCATGTCAAATGATGGATCAGCTGCAGGCGGTTGCCGTTGCTGATCTGTCTCAGGAGAGAGCAAATGATGTCGCACAGCGATATGGAATCAAGCCGTATACGGACTACAAACAGATGCTGGAGGTAGAAAAGCCGGATATCGCAGTCATTACGCTCCCTCATTTCCTTCATAAGGAGGCTGCCTTATTCGCTGCTTCGCAAGGCTGTCATATCCTATTGGAAAAGCCTATGGCAATGAATGCGGCAGAATGTGACGATATTATTGAGGCAGTAAAAGCTGCAGGTGTCAAATTGATGATCGGACATACGCAGCATTATATCCCGGAAAATCTGGCAGCCAAAGCTATTATTGATTCCGGAGAGCTGGGCCAGCTCGTTATGATCCAAGATACGCGACATGTTAATTATTACGCGGATAAAAGACCTGCATGGTTTTTCGAAAAAAACAAAGCCGGCGGAGGCATCTTCATGAATCTCGGCTCGCACTCCATTGATAAAATTCAACTGCTCACTGGAAGCCGAATTGTAGAAGCAAAAGCATCCGTAAGCTATTACGGAAGCAAAGGCGATATCGAAGGAAGCGGTATTGCATGGGTGAGAACAAAAAGCGGCATTCCAGCAACGATATGCCAATCCGGCTATAAAGGCGCATCAAAAAATGAGACAGAAATCATATTTACCGATGGAAAGCTAAAGCTGCTCACAAGTGAAAGCTTATGGATCAGCAAAGATCAAAAATATGAAGAAGTCACTGTCGACCGCTCCACTCCACCCTTCGTCCTGCAATTTAATGATTTAATTCGATACATAGAGGAAGGTATCGCGCCAAGCGCTTCGATGGAGTATTCACGCAGCATCATTGCCGTTGTGGAAGCGATGTACCGTTCTGAGGAAACGAGTCACGATCAAGCGATTGCCGATTAAGGATTGCCTTAGCAGCAGCCGCATGATAGTATCAAGCCAAGTATGATTAATGTATCCATTAGTTCTGCTTGGGGGCGAGCTTTATGCTTATAGTGAATCGAAGCGACAAACGACCGATTTGGCAGCAGTTGCTGGACCAAGCCATTCATAATATAACAACCGGCAAATGGCCGCCTGGAGAATTGCTGCTTCCTACTCGTGAGCTCGCTGAGCAAGTTGGCGTATCCCGCTCCACTATCCAGATTGTGTACGAAGAGCTGTTTAGCCGGGGTTATACCGTTACTTCAAGGCGGGGCGGAACAAGAATAAGCGATTGGACATATTTGAGCAGCTTCAGGGACGCCAATTCCGAGCAAGAGCCGGCATCGCCTGAGCTGCCTGATCTGAAGGATGCCTTGGGACAATTTCAAAATTGGTTTCGAGGAAAGCCTGAGCACCCTGTTCATATCGACTTTACTCCGCATGAGCCTTATTTGGACGAGCAATTTCAAAAAAACTGGCGGCATGCCTTTAATAAAGCAGCTGCTGCAAATGATGTCTCCGTCTGGTCCTATGGCAACACGTTCGGATATTTGCCGCTGCGCGAGCAAATTCAGCGCTATCTGTCGCTAGAACGCGGCATTCACGTTCATACCGATCAAATCATGATTACATCGGGTGCACAGCATAGCATGGATTTGATCGCACAGGCGCTCTTACATGAAGGCGATGTCGTATCTGTTGAGGATCCGGGCTTTCCAGCTGCCTGGATTACGATGAATAACAGGCGGATGAATGTCATATCTGTGCCTGTAGATGAGTATGGATTGCAAGTGGATCGAATTGACCCGCGAACGAAGCTTGCCTTTGTTACGCCTTCCCATCAATGTGCCGCAGGCGTCATTATGACGGAGCCGCGCAGGCAGCAGCTGCTTCATATGGCATCGTCGAAGCAATTCTGGATCGTTGAGGATGATTATGACAGTGAATTCCGATATCGAGGAGATCCGCTGCCCACCTTGTTCAGCCAGCAGCCGCACAATACTTTGTATATGATGAGCTTCTCCAAAATGGTTGCACCAGGTATTCGCATGTCGGCGATTGTTGGACCAAAGGCTGCCATCCGCCAATTAGGACATATTCACGAACTGACCTATCGTCATCTTCCTATTATGGAGCAAATAACACTGGCTCATTTCATTGACCGCGGTCATTTCATGCGCCATATGCGGCGGGTTCGCAACATCTATCGCCGCAGGCATGAAGCGATGTCACGAGCGATTATCGCAACTGGCCTGGCTGATCGTTTTCGATTAAGCGGCGTAGAAGCTGGTTTGCATATGCTGCTGGAGGCAGAGGAGTCATTTGATGAGGAATCGGTTACGAACGAGGCGCTCAAGCAGGGCATACGCGTGTATCCGCTCAGCACATACTGCCTTGAGAGTAATCGTAAAGGCTGGGTGCTTGGCTTTGCCAAGGTTGATGAATCACAAATCGAAGAAGGTATTTATAAATTCGCAGAGCTGCTTCTACAATAGAAGCAGCTCTTTATGTTACAACTATTTACTGGCCGCGATCCTGCATTCGCTCATGCTCTCTCAAGCTTGATATTTCAATTCCTTTCATCGGTGTTCCCAAGTTTTTCGATACTTTTGCAATTAATGCAAAGTCATCATAATGTGTTGTAGCTTCTACGATCGCGCGTGCGAACTTTTCTGGACTATCAGACTTGAATATGCCTGAGCCTACAAATACGCCGTCAGCGCCCAGATGCATCATCAAGGCAGCATCGGATGGCGTCGCTACGCCGCCCGCAGCAAAGTTGACGACTGGCAGCTTGCCAGTTTCATGTACCTTGAGCAGCAGCTCATACGGAACGCCAAGCTGTTTGGCTTCATGATAAAGCTCATCCCTGGAAAGCGACTGCACCTTGCGAATTTGTCCATTCACCAGGCGCAAATGCCGCACAGCCTCGACAATGTTGCCTGTCCCCGGCTCCCCTTTCGTGCGCAGCATAGCCGCTCCCTCCTGTACGCGGCGCAGCGCTTCGCCAAGATCTTTGGCCCCGCACACAAAAGGAACGGTAAATTCTTTTTTGCTAATATGAAAAATATCATCCGCTGGCGTCAGCACTTCACTCTCGTCGATATAGTCTGCTCCTAAGGCTTCAAGCACTTTTGCCTCTACATAGTGGCCAATCCGCGCCTTGGCCATAACTGGAATAGAAACAACCTTCATAACCTCTTCCAAAATCGTCGGATCAGCCATACGGGCAACTCCCCCGGCCGCACGAATATCGGAAGGCACCCGCTCCAGCGCCATAACTGCTGTAGCGCCGGCTGCTTCTGCAATTTTAGCTTGCTCCGCATTCATAACGTCCATAATGACGCCGCCTTTTTGCATTTCTGCCATGCCTCTTTTTACTGTATCTGTACCTGTATTCATTTGTATTTCCCCCTGTTTTTTAGGATAAATGCTTTATGTTATTTCATTTAATCGTCAATTCGAGCATGCTCATTCCAATAATAGCTGTCAGGCAAATAGCGCTGCCCGAATACGCTTGTCCCGACTCTAATAATCGTAGCCCCCTCTTCGATAGCTACCTTGAAGTCGCCTGACATTCCCATAGACAGAACGTCCATTTCAACACGAGGGAAATTTCTGCCTATAATTTGCTCTTGAATGGACCTCAGCAAGCGAAAGCAATGCCTCGTCTCATCGTTTGTGGCGTTGAGTTTTCCAATCGTCATCAAGCCTTTAATGTTCAATGTATCAAACTGTGCTAATTGCTCCACCAGCTCGAGAGCCATCTCTGGCGGTGCGCCGAATTTGCTCTCCTCATAGGACGTATTGATTTGTACTAAAATATCCATCGTCCTGTTTTCTTTTTGCAACTGCTGATGCAAGGCCAGACCTAATTTCAACCGATCAACGGAATGGATCATCGTCACATACTTAACAACATCCTTAACCTTATTCGTCTGCAGATGGCCGATAAAATGCCACTCCACTTTATTGTATTGCTCCATAAGCGGGAATTTGCCGCGCAGCTCCTGGGCTTTATTTTCGCCAAATAGCACTTCACCCGCTTGCATCGCAATTTTCAGCTTTTCCAATGTAACGGTTTTTGTCGCCAGCAAAAGCTTAACTTCCTCAATGTTCCGGCCTGCAGCATGGCACGCCGCTTCCATCTCGCGCTTTACTGTTCTAAGATTTTCGACTACGAGATGCTCCATATTCTCTCCACCCTTCCTATCTATCTGCATACAAAGGAGTATGCTGCCGCTTTTCCTGTTCCAACTGTTCTACAGGCTGCAGTACACGCTCCAAAGCAGCTAAAAACGTATCATTTTGCTCGGTACTGCCAACCGAAACCCGTATACAGGATGGGAAGCCAAGTGCATGACCTCCGCGCACAATAATTCCTTTTTCCAGCAGTTCCTGGAACACTTCCTCAGCCGGACGCTTAACATCTACCAATACAAAATTGGCATGCGATTCATAATAGGACAAACCTAAACGGTCAAACCCGGAGTAAAGCTGAATGAGACCTTGCCAATTACGCTTTCGGCACTCGGTAATAAAAAACTGATCCTCAAGTGCAGCCAGTGCTGCCGCCTGCGCGAATCTGCTCGTATTAAAGGGCTCTCTTACCTGCTGAATCGTTTGAATAACATCCGGCCGACCAATTGCATAGCCAATACGCATAGAAGCAAGCCCGTATATTTTAGAAAAGGTTCTTAAAATAACGAGATTCGGATATTCATTTAGCAAGCTTAGCCCTTCCGGGTAATCTGCGCTATTGCAATATTCATTATAAGCTTCATCCATAACGACGAGCACATTTGAGGGTGCTCGCTTTAGAAAGCTTTCCACCTCAGTCTGTGTCACAATCTTGCCGGTCGGATTATTCGGATTACAAATCCATACGATCTTGGTTCGGTTTGTAATTCGTGCCAGCATCCCCTCCAGATTTTGCCGGCCGTCTGGCGTAAGCGGAACTTCGATACAAACCGCGTTTTCTATCTCTGAATTATGCTTGTACTGAGGGAAGGTAGGCACCGACATAATCGTTTCATCCCCTGCCGCCAAATAAGTGCGAACCAGCATCAATATAATTTCATCGGAGCCTGCGCCGCAAATAATTTGCTCAGGCTTTACGTGTAATTTTTCAGCAAGCTTATGCGTTAGGTTATAGGCTCTACCGTCCGGATACAGGTGAGTATGCTCCAGTTCCTTTTGGATTGCTTCCATAGCTTTGGGCGAGCTGCCAAACGGATTTTCATTGGATGCCAGCTTGACGATATCCGTTAAGCCGTACTGTCGCTTAACCTCATCTATCTGCATGCCAGGCTGGTAAATAGGCAGTTGAGCAATATTGGGTTTGGGCTTTAGCATGGTTATTATACCTCCTGTCATTTCGCGCTGATGCCGATTCTTGGAAAGTCTCGATGCGTTGACACGAGTATATCAGTTAATGGATATAATAAAACGGTCCAAAATGAAGTTGCTGAGCAATCCATAACTTGAATAAGCTATCAAAAAAACGCCTGATCGGCGTCTTTTAGAATGGCGCATTTGTCGCCATTATTTATGATTTCAGGCTTCTAAATGTAATATCTTATTAAGCCAGTGTTTTTAGCTGCTCCTGTCTAACCTCGCCATCCAATGGTTCGCCGTTCAAGTATCTTTCCAGCTCGCGAACCGCATATTCTCCAATTCTATACAAGCCATTATTGACCGCTCCTGCAATATGAGAGGTTAAAATAACATTCGGAAGGGTACGGAACGGCGAACCGACCGTTGGCGGTTCTGGATTGGTAACGTCCAGGCAAGCGAAAAATCTTCCTTTTTGAAGCTCTTCAATCAGGTCCTCCTCATCTATTAAAGCACCTCTAGCTGTGTTGACGATTACGCAATCGTCCTTCATCAATGAAAACGCCCGCTTATTAAACATTTTCTCCGTCTCAGGCAACGTCGGAGCATGAATAGAAATTAAATCCGAAGCAGCAAGCAGTTCATCCAGTTCAACCTTTACTCCGCCAAGCTCTGCGATTTGCTCTGCTGAACGAACGGGATCATAGACCATAATATCGACATCGAAATGGCGTAAAAGATTAATATAATAGATGCCTGCGCGACCTGCGCCAACTACGCCTATTTTCAGCCCATACAGTTCACGGACTCGATTCAACTCGCCCCAGCCGCCGGCTTTCGTATGATCAACAATTCTCCACATATCCTTAAGCGCGCTTATCGTAAGCCCAAGCGCCGTCTCGGCAACGCCTTTTGCCAATGGATCATTGCAGGAGATAACACGGATGCCTTTGTCATACATCTCATCGGATACGAGCCCCTTCACGGTTCCTGCGGCATGCAGCACTAGTTTCAAATTAGGTGCTTGGCCGAGAATCTCTGCATCCAGCTTGTCTACTCCCCAGGAAGTAATCGCTATATCAGCATCCTTTATTTGTGCAATTAATTGCTCTCTTGTTAAGAAATCTTCCCATTGATGCAGTACAACATCCCCAAGCTGACGAAGCTTGTTCATATGCGACTCGTTAAACACGCGGTCAATTAACGTCTTTCTTTGTAAAAAAACAATTTTCAGTCTGCTCAAATCGCTTCACCCGTCCTTTATTGATCTTATATGAATAGCAAATGAAATCTTTTTGACAATGGGTCACTTAGGGTCATTATATTTATTATCTTACCAAAATGTCAACCGTAATTTTTTATAAAAATATGATCCAGTAGATCAAAATCTGATATAATAAACATGTATGAAAACCATTTGAACCTATAACAGCAATTTATGAATAGAGCTAGGAGAAAGATCATGGATAACAATAAACAGACAAAGCAAGCTCCCGTCAGACCTACTTCAAGATTCAGACTGGAGGCTATGCTCACCACGCTTCGAGAAGAGATCGTAAGCGGAACTAGACAAATCGGCAGCTTCCTGCCATCCTTGCCGGAGCTCGGAGCCGAATACAGCTTAAGTAAAAATACGCTTCGTAAAGGGCTCGAAGTGCTTGTTCAAGAAGGGCTGATCGAGAATATCCCGCGGATTGGCGCAAAGGTGATCGCAAACAGCAGCACGAGTGTAACAACAATTAAATTCGGTTACTATCAATCGCTGCTTAATGAAGCCAAAATTTTACACTTGATTGATCAATTCCATCAGCAGCAGCCTAATATTCGAGTAGTGCCAATTCGTATTAATGATCCCGCCAAGTTACAGAAATCTGCGCTTGAGGATTTATTGCCAAATCTTGATTTGCTTACGATTAATTTGACTGACTATGACCACCTGCCAACTAAAGAGCAGCTACTAGAGCCATTAAATCTGTCGGATGATGTTTACTCCTTTTTGCAGGAGCCATTTTTAAAGGATGACTGTTTATATGTACAGCCTTTTATTTTTAGCCCACTAGTCCTTTGCTACAACAAAGAGCATCTGCGGGAAAAGCATGTTCCCGAGCCGAATAGCAGCTGGACCTGGGAGGATGTTCAGCGCTGGGGCCGTGCCTTGTCCGAGCCGCCCGGACGCTACGGCTTGTTTTTTCATGTACCATCAGAAAATCGCTGGCCGATCTTTTTAATGCAAAACAATTTCAGCTTCAGACCAAATGATGCTTATACAAGCCTCGATGATCCTTTATTTCGGCAAAGCTTTGAGCAATACAACAGGCTGATTCAAGACGATCAGCTATTTCCGAATTACTTTTCAGAAAATGATGCCGATGTGGAAACGTTGTTTTTAAATGAAAAAGTTTCGATGATTATTGCAAGCTATTTGCGATTAAATGCTATTTCAGAAGCTGCCTTTGAATATGACATTTCACCGCTGCCCTACTTGAATGATCCGAAAACGTTGCTAATTATTATCGGGCTTGCTGTTAGCAAAGCTTCAGACCAAAAACCGGCCGTCAAAATGTTTTATGACTTTTTAATGTCTTATGATTCACAGCTGTATATCAGACAGCAAACATTAAGTATTCCTGCGCTCGCTTCAGCCGCAGAATGGTCGGGCAAAGAAAAGCTGAAAAACAGGCCTTCGCGGTTTTCGATGTATCGCGAGATTATTCCGACGTTTTCAACCTACAAGGAGTTGAATATAGCGTCTGAGCTGCTTATGCTCATTCGTGAAGAGCTTAAATTGTATTGGGCTAAAATGGTTAGCTGGGAGGCTGTTGTTGAACGAATTAAGCTGAAGATAAAGGCACAGCTTGAAGCGCATGACAGTAAATCGTAGAGTAAAGCCGAGGGCCGCGACAAAAAATAACAATCGTTTAAAAAAGGGGCCATCCCCGTCATGTTCATGACTTATAGGACAGCCCCTATTTATTTTATAAGCAACAATTATTACTGCCTTTCATTTAAGGCTGAATTTCGTAAATTTGGTAAATCTCATCCAACATCAGATTTGCAGCAAGCACGCCGCCAGCCGTGTTCCAAATCGCATCGCTCACGCGAATCGCTTTGTTATTTTTCACTGCATCAAGGCTTTGCCATAGCGGATCCTTCAGCATTTCCTGCTCCATCTCCGTGCCTTTGCCGTCTCCTGTTTCATAAGTAAAGTAGAAGATAAGGTCTGCATCTGCTTCAGGCAAACGCTCTTTCGTAATTTCTTCAACAAAAGTGTCTGTATATTTGTCCTGGTGCTCTGGACGGGTAATACCCAGCTTAGAAAATGCCACACCAGTAAATGTATCTTTTAAGTAAATACGTGTTTTGCCTGCCATGAAACGAACAACTGATACTTTTTGATTCAGCTTGTCGCCAGCTTTTGCTTTAAAGTCAGCTGTTCGCTTATCATAATCAGCAATTATTCGTTCACCTTCTGCTTTTTTGCCAAGCGCATCTGCATATAGAATAAAGTTTGATTGCCATTCACCGCGCAATGTTTCAGAGAACACGGTTGGTGCAATTCCGTTTAATTGATCATAAACTTTTTCTTGACGCAATTTATTGCCAATAATCAAATCAGGCTCAAGACTAGCAATCAGCTCCAGGTTCGGCTGGCTTTCATCCCCAACGACGGTTACGCCTTCCATCTCTGCGCTAATATGATCATACCAAGGGTCTCCTGTCCATGACTTTACTGCTCCGACAGGCTTGACACCAAGTGCCAGCAAAGCTTCTGTTCCTTCATTAGTAAGGATTACGACACGGCTAGGTGTTCCTGTAATAGGTGTAGTGCCCATCGCGTGTGTAATTTGACGCGCTTCTCCTGCATTTGGACTGCTGCTCGGTTCAGATGAAGCTCCTTTATTATTGGATGTGCCTGATTGACCGCAGCCTGATGCGATAATTGCTATTGCCAGCATTGTTGCAACGGCCGTCCAGTTCATTCTTTTTTTAAGTACGGACAACATGATATTGCCAACTCCCTCTCCCTTATGAAAATCATTCTCAATAGTAACAAGCTAAATAATAATAACAAGCAACTTTTCTATTGTCAATATTAATTTGATAATGATTCTCATAATTATTGACACTGAGCCCATCTTAGCCTAGAATGACTAAAGTATTATTGCTTCTATTAATAACATCAAAGTAACTTTAACAGGATAAGAGGGAATTTTTGTGACGAATTCACTGCTTCATACGCGCAGTCTTAAAATAGTGGGGCTGCTGCTCGGAATCGTCTTATTTATCTGTGGGATGGTCTGCAGTGTGGCATTCGGAGTAACGAATATAAGCTGGAATACGATTGTTCAATCCTATACACAATTCAATGGTTCACAAGAGCATTTGATAGTACAGACAGCAAGAGTGCCGCGTGCTTTAATTGCTGCTTTTGCAGGAGGCGGCCTTGCCGTCGCCGGAGCGCTTATGCAGGGCATTACTAGAAATCCTATTGCATCTCCCAGCATATTTGGAATAAATGCAGGTGCTGCCTTTTTTATCGTTACAGGCTCGGCCTTCTTCGGCGCAAGCAGCATGTCCACCTTTGCCGGACTGGCATTTGCCGGTGCTGCGTTTACTGCGCTCATCGTCTATATACTCGGCTCGATTGGCAGCGATGGCCTGACGCCAATCAAAATAACACTGGCAGGAGCAGCCATGACGGCATTTTTCTCCTCCTTGTCATTAGGTATTTTGCTGACTGGCGGACAAACCTTTGACCAGGTTCTGTTTTGGTTTGTCGGTTCGGTTGCCGGCCGTGATTTGAGTCTTTTTACAACAGCTGCTCCATACATGGGCATCGCATTTGTTGGCGCTTATATTATTGCACGTCACATGAACCTGCTTGCGCTAGGCGAAGACGTTGCAACAGGCCTCGGCCAAAAAACAATTTTTATCAAGCTTGCTGCTGGTGTCATCATTGTTCTGCTTGCTGGGGGTTCGGTATCCATCGCAGGCCCCATCGCTTTTGTCGGCATAATTATTCCTCATATTACACGTTATTTGGTTGGCATTGATTACCGCTGGGTCATTCCGTATTGTGCTGTGCTAGGCGGCGTTCTGCTGCTTGCTGCTGATATTGGCTCAAGATATATTTCTTTTCCAAAGGAAGTTCCTGTTGGCGTCATGACAGCAATTATTGGTGTTCCTTTCTTTGTTTATATCGCTAGAAGAGGGGAGCGCGGTTAATTTGCAAGGTAAACTTATCATTCGTATTGCTGGCATGTCCTTTGCCATGGAACGCCGCACCTTAGTGATCATGGCTTCTCTTCTTATACTTAATATTGCCGCTATAATTGTATGTGTCGGGTTAGGGAGCAAAGTAATTCATCCCTTTGATGTTATCCGTACCCTGTTCGACGGGGGCGATTCAGCCGATAGCAGAATTATCAAAACGCTGCGCATGCCGCGTGTGCTTATTGCAGTTATGGTTGGCGCCGCGCTTGCAGTATCCGGGGCCTTGCTGCAAGGCATAGTACGTAATCCGCTGACCTCGCCGGACATAATTGGCATTACAGGCGGCGCTTCACTCGGTACCGTAATTTTCATACTATATTTTTCACATGTCAGCATTCGTTTTATGCCGATCAGTTCCATTGCGGGTGCTTTTTTTGCCGCATTTCTCATTTATTTATTTGCTTATCGGCGCGGCATAACGCCGCTTCGCCTCGTCCTGATCGGGATCGGCATGGCAACGGCTTTAACGGCCTTCACCTATATGCTCATTTTAACGGCTTCCTTTACGCCAACAGCAGTAGCGGTTAAAGCCTTCACATTTATGACAGGCAGCATATATGGCGTATCCTGGGAACGCGATGTGTACACATTGCTGCCCTGGATTGCCGTGCTTCTGCCTATCGCATTTATCTTCGCGCGGCATTTGAATGTGCAGGAGCTGGGCGATGATGTCGCGTCCAGCGTAGGCAGCTCTGTTCATGCCAAAAGAACAATTTTGCTCATCATAAGCGTTGCGCTTGCAGGAGTTGCAGTCGCCATCGGCGGTGCAATCAATTTTATTGGCCTGATGGCCCCTCATATTGCAAGAAAGCTTGTCGGTCCAGCCTATGGAGGCGTCATTCCGGTATCAGCGCTGATTGGTTCTTTAGTTTTGTTATTATCTGATCTTGTGGCAAGAGTGGCCTTTATTCCGCTGGATATTCCCGCGGGTGTGTTTACAGCAGCTATCGGAGCGCCATTCTTTATTTACCTGCTGTATCGCCACCGCAGATCGTGAGGAGTAGTACGATGTCTATTATACAAGCCAACGGTCTTACATTATCTTATGGCAAAAAGCCGATTTTCTCTAATTTGGATTTACTTATTCCTAAAGGCAAAACAACCGTTTTTATCGGCAGCAACGGCTGCGGCAAATCGACACTGCTCCGTTCGCTTGCGCGGCTGCTTAAGCCTCAGGAGGGCGCAATCATTTTGGACGGTCAGCAAATCGCCAAGCTTTCAAGCAAAGAAATTGCCCGCCGACTTGCTATTTTGCCGCAAGGACCGATAGCGCCGGAGGGGCTTACTGTACAGCAGCTTGTCAAACAAGGCCGATATCCTTACCAAAGCTTCCTGCAGCAATGGTCGCATGAAGATGAGAAGATGGTAAAAAAAGCGCTGCAGGTTACACATATGGATGAATTTGCTGATCGCTCGGTAGATTCTTTATCTGGCGGTCAGCGGCAGCGGGCATGGATCGCAATGACACTTGCGCAAAATACGGCAACTATTTTGCTGGACGAGCCTACAACCTACCTTGATATGACCCACCAAATCGAAATTCTCGATTTACTGTATGACTTGAATCAAGATGAGCATAGAACGATCGTTATGGTGCTGCACGATATTAACCTGGCCTGCCGCTATGCGCATCATATTGTCGCCGTTAAGGACGGGCAAATTTATGCTCAAGGCGCGCCAGAGCTAATCGTCAATGAGAAATTGATCGACGACGTATTTGATATGAAATGCCAGATTACACAAGATCCGATATTCGGCACGCCATTATGCATCCCTTACGGCAAAGGCCGCAAAATTAATTAGATGCTTAACGGGCGGGGCGGCTAGTGATGGGGTGCGGACTTGAGGTTATTTGCACGGCTTTGCGTACGAGTGCAGCAATGCAGTGCGCGAATCTGTAACGAATCTGAGGAAGGTGCCGATTCATTGCGGACATACAATGATAGGCACGGCAGCCTTGAACAAAGCCTACCTCGCGAATCTGCTCTAACGGTTGTCAGCGAGGCTATTTCGATTATTTTAGCTCGTCTGAACATCTAACGGTTGCTATGAGCGTTATTGCACCATATTTCGAAGAAATCAGCGATTTTTTGGGGAATAGGCTCAATGGCAACCATTAGAAAATTTAATCCGTGATTTTAGCTCGATTAGCGTTTGTGGCAACCGTTAGAAGTCATCAATGTTCCATATTACGCAAATAAATAGGATTGCTCATAGCAGCCAGCAGCGTTAGTTTAACCTCATCAAAATAACGCCAAACTTCTATACGATAAAACTTTCTATTCTCTAGCTCCCAACTATAATGCAGTTCACCGCTTACAACAACTTCGACAACTTCCTCTACGCCAACGTCAGATATAATTTTAATTTGATCACCCGCCATCACATTACTTAGCGTTAGGTTGGAAACTACCGCACTGGGATTACGACAAGTATCGTTAACTGGCACATCTAGTTGTGAAGCTAGTTGTTTTTCAGACTGCTCATTTACTTGCTCTCGAGTTTGTTCATTTAATTGTTCAGTTAGTTGTTCTTTAGATTGTTCATTTACTTTCTCTTGAGCTTGCTCCTTTACTTGCCCTTTAGCCGGCTCTTTACGTTGTTCCCCCTCCTCCCCCTCAATGCAATCTCCTATCATAAAACTTCCAATCGTATGCTCAATGATCGGCCCGTCTGGCGAATAGCTCAAAAAAACATGTCCCTGCCCAATTCCTTGCAGGATGCCATGAATGGTGCGGGACTCGCTGTACACCCATGTCGTAGGCATGGCATGCTTCATGTAAATATGCGGTCGATGCACATCGCTTCCTCCTACTGCAACAAGCCGCCTCCCGCTTGCCAGCTGCTCCTGCCACCAGTCGAGCGCCCGTTGATTGCGCTCTGTCCATGGCCCGTTCCATACTTCTACCCAATCATAGTCATGCTCAAAGCCCCACTCCCACGGACAATACTCGCAATGCGGATGGTTAAGCACAACTTTAGCTTCTTGCTCCTTAGCCGCTTGAATATGCTCTGCCATATCCTCAGACTGCCTTACGCGAAAATCTTTCACCGGATCGGCCACGCCAAGAAAGTTAATATGTCCGCGATTAGTTGTCAGCTCTATACCAGGAATGAATACAAGGCTGCTCTCTTTGGGGTGCGCAAAGTTTTGGCTGACGGTATTGTGATCGGTCGTCGCAATAAAATCACAGCCTAGCTGCTCCATTATCTCTCCAGCTTCCTGAAGCGTATAAGTGCCATCGCTATGCTGAGTGTGGCTGTGCAAATCGCCTTTCAGCCATCTCTTGACCATATGCTCACAGCGAATATGCACCTTCACCTCACAGCCAGCGTTCGGAATGCGATAGGCGCCAAGAAGGATATGCCATATCCCCTTGTTAAGCGGTCCTGGCAAATAACCAGGAGTTGCCTTTTCAAGGCCAACATAAAATTCCTTCCTGGCGCCGCCGCTCCAGCCGCGCACACGCTCAGGACTGCAAATGCCAAGATCAATCGTAACCGCTCCTTCCCCAAGCGGTGTATATTCCATACTGACATGAATCATTTCTGTTTGCTCCGGCACCTCAAAAGGCAGCTCTATATAATAGGCCCGCTGCTCTTCTTGCTTAATTACTCTATTGATCTCTATCCTACTCCAATTACTGTTGGAGCTTTCATTATAACGTTTGGTTGCCTCCATGCCTTCGTGCCCGCTCATTGCGCTTCCTCCTTACTCCTTCACAGATCCAAGCATAATCCCGTGGATAAAATAACGCTGCAAAAATGGATATACCAGCAAAATCGGAAGCATCGACACCATTATTTTCGCTGCATTTAATGTTTTATCAGACATTTTGGCAAGCAGCTCGGCGTTAGAGGAATCGATCAGCTCTGGCGAAAGTTGAACGACCAGCTGCTGAATATACGTTTGCAGCGGATAATTTTCGACACTGCGCATAAAAATCATGCCGTCAAAGAAGGAATTCCAATGGTTGACGACACTGAACAGTGTGACCGTCGCCATTGCAGGCAGCGATAGCGGCAAAAACACCTTGAACAGCATATACCACGGTCCTGCCCCGTCGATCAGTCCTGCCTCGCTTAATTCCTTTGGTAAATTTCTAAAAAAATTCATGAGCAAAATAACATTGAACACCGGCACAGCGCCAGGCAGCACAAGCGCCCAAAGCGTATTAAACATGCCGAGCGATTTGACAACCAAATACAATGGGATAATCCCGCCCGTAAACAGCATATTGAATAAAATAAACCACATATAGTAATGTCTCATCTTAAATTCCTTCCCGCTTCGCGAGAGCGGATAAGCAATTAATACCGTCAATATAAAGTTAATCGAACCGCCGAGCAGCACTCTTTTGAGCGATACTAGAAAGGCATTAAGGAAATGCGGATCATCAATAATTTTACGATAGGACTCAATATTGAACCCAACCGGCCAAAAGGTGACGAAGCCTCCCGCCGCTGCCGACATATCACTGAAGGAAACGGCTATCGTATGAATGACAGGCGCAAGCGAACTAAACGATATAGCAGCCATCATTGCGATCAAAATCCAGTTCCAGGCGCGCGCGGAAATTGTTTTATCTTGTACCAATTACAGAACACCTCCCGTCAGTCATGCACAATTTAAAAAATGCGATAATTAGCAAATTGATAAGCCAGCCGATACGATACAATAATGAGCACAAATCCAATGCCGGACTTAAGCAGCCCAACAGCAGTGGCGAAACCGTACTGTGCTTGAACGAGCCCCACCCGGTAAACATACGTATCGATTACGTCACCCGAAGGATATACAAGCGGATTATACAAATTAAAAATTTGATCAAAGCCTGCGTTCAAAATATTGCCGATGCTAAGTGTTGCCAGCAAAATAATTGTTGGCACCAAGCTTGGCATCGTAATGTAACGGATTTTTTGGAAGCGGCTTGCGCCATCTATTTCAGCAGCCTCATACAGGGTTGGATCTATGCCGGCAAGCGCGGCCAAATAAATAATAGCTCCGAAGCCGAAATCCTTCCAAGTGTCTGAGCCGATAATAATCCAAGGAAACCAGTCATTGCTCGCGAGAAACATAATTTTCTTTCCGCCCATTGCTTCAATGGCGCCGTTTATGATGCCGTCCATAGACAGCATTTCAATCAGCACGCCTGCGAGAATAACCCAGGATATAAAGTGCGGCAAATAAACGATCGTCTGCACCCATCTTTTGAAAATAGCATTTCTTAACTCATTAAGCAGCACAGCGAAAATAACGGGCACGACCAGCCCCGCAACGATTTTACCCGTAGCGATGAATACGGTATTAAAAAAGATGACTCTGCTGTCTTTGATTTGAAACAGATAGGTGAAGTTTTCAAGCCCAATCCAAGGTGAGTTTTTTATTCCCTGTCCTATATTAAAATCTTGAAAGGCGATCATAACGCCAAAGAGCGGTATCGTGGAAAAGATGATCAGTAGAACGATACCTGGAAACAGCATCATATGATAATGCTTCTGAAAGCTTTTCATCGTATCCTCCCTGCCTCGCTGTAGAAGTAGAAAAGCATCACCAGATCTGCTCGTGATGATGCTTTTCTGATATCACTCTTATTTCATTTCGTCATTGATTTCCTTCGTAATTTCGTCGCCGCCCTGAGATTTCCAATCTGCAACAAACTTATCGAAATCATCCAGCGGCTTATTGCCCATAACGATTGCAAAGAACATTTCATCCTCTAATTTTTTCAGATTTGCCCATTTGCGGTCCATCGTCTTGGTCGTAATTGTAAATTCATTAAACAGCGAGTTCATCGGCAGCTTCAGCATTTCCGCAGGCTCTGTATAGCCCCAGAACTTGCCCCAGCCTGCCAGGTCGGCTCTAGGCGCTGCTTCATCTGCTTTGGCAAAATCATAAAGAATTTTCATCTCTGGCGCCAAAGTACCCGCATCAACGCGTCCGGCAAGCGCATCTGCCAATATATTCGACTTTCTTTCTACAGCATCCGCATAGTCGAATGTCCCGTTGCCAATTGGCCAAAACTCTGTGCTGATCGTCGTATCCAGCTTCGTTGCATCCGGATCAGCTTTTCGTTCTGCCCGAATATAATTGTTGGCGTATACGACTGCCGCCTCAGGATGCTTGAAGCCCTTCTTCACTACGATAAACTTCTGGCTGACCGGCACCTGTAAATTGTTAATTTGTCCTTTTTCATCCTCCAGCATATACACTTTAAATACAGCATTCGGATCATTGGCATACGTGTCGCGAACGACGCCGCCCGACCACCATGGGCCAAAGAACATGCCTGCTTTGCCGGAAATAACCGTCTGATCCGTATCCTTGCGCAGCGCGAATTCCTTATCAATTAAGCCGGTCTCATACATTTCGCGGATTTTGCCAAGCGCTTGCTTCGTTTCCGGCTGAATTGAGCCATAGACGATATTGCCGCCGGCATCCTTAATCCAGTTGCCAGGATAAGCGCGGAAAGTAGCATACAGCCCTTTCAAATTATGACGGCCCGCTTTTTGCAGAACATCCAGTCCGTCCGCAGTAAGCCCGATTGTATTGTCGCCGCCCATTTTGTTATCCACAAATGCCTTCGCTATTTTCTCTACATCAGCGAGTGTTTTAGGCCCTTCAAGCTGCAGTTTGTCTAGCCAGTCCTGGCGTACAAACAGCATGCTTACGGAGTCTGCCTGCACAGATATGTTCGGAATGGCAAGCAGCTTGCCGTCAATCGTTGCTTTTTCAATCGCCTTATTGTTAGTGGAAGCGTACAGCTCCTTTGTAAGCGGAGCCTGGTACTTCTCAAATACTTCTGTCAAGTCCTCTAATTGGCCGGCGCGGGCGAGCGTGCGGAACGTTTGCTCGTCTACGATCATTACATCGGGGATATCGCCGCTGCCAATCGACAGCTTGGATTTTTGCTCAAAATCATTGCCTGAGGCGTACCATAATATTTTGACGGAAATATTGGACTTTTCTTTTAAATACCTCGAGTATTGATTGTCCTCTACTGTATCGCCTGACGGCAGCTTAGCATCCGCCCCGACATGCTTGAACGTTGTGAACTCAACAGGCTCAGGCAGACGGTAAGGATCGATCTGCACCTCGGCATCAGGCTTTTTGGTCTCTGCTGCTTGCGTGGAAGCAGGGGCCGGGCTTTTTTCACCGCTACTCGTACTGGTTGGTATCTTTTCACCAGAACAAGCTGCCAACAATAAAGATAAAACGAGCATTGCACAAATGAATCCGAGCATTTTAGATTTTATCAACTTAAACCCTCCTCACTTGTAATCGCTTTCAAATGTATTATATAAAACAAAAATGCCCGCAGGTGCTATTATACGTCCTGAGTTGCGGCTCAAAACGTCTCATTACTGCCTGCAGGCGAACCTTTTAAAAGATCATATTGCACTTTATTGAAGATTATTTGTGACTTTTCTGCCCAGCTTTCCGGTAATCTCTTGGCAACAGCCCTGTAGTCTGCCGGAATACTTTTCCAAAATACCGTTCATTTGGATAGCCGGATTGCGAAGCGATCCAGCTTATGGAACGATTGGTCTGGCTAAGCAAGGTTTTGGCATGCTCAACTCTTATATCTCTTACAAAATCCTGAAAAGTCGTGCCGACAATATCACGAAAGCAGCGGCTGAAGTAGCTGCGGCTCATACAAACCCTTCTGGCAATGTCGGGAAGCTGAATGTCATGCTTGAGTTCCTGCTTCACATAGTCGACAGCCTTCATAATACTGGCTACTACCTCCTCCGAATAAGGCAGCCCGCCGCCTTCCTGCTGCATGCGCTGTCGCATCATCTCAAGCCAGTCCACCCATTCCTGCCATATTTGCGGCTTGCGCTGCTCATCAAAACCGATAATCGACCGGTCGAAGTATTTGCTCCATTCCTCCATCGCAATATACAGCATTTGCTCCAACTGGCCTAATGGCAGCCGAATAGCTGCGGTTTGCTCCAGCAATCGTTCAAACAATTCCTTATCCGTTATCCAGGAAAGCTGCGACCAGGAAACGCCTAACTGTGTAACGTCCTCCTTGCTCACTTGCTGTACGTCCTGCAAACAGTCGACAGGCAGCTCATAGTAGTGCTTGCCCGCTTGAAACTCATAAAACATTAATCGCTCTCCGTCCATGCGCAGCCTTCCCAGCAGCTGTTCCTTCTGCAGCCCTTTTACGCCTTGCCACATCACGTACACTTGATCCAGAGCATGTTTATCTTTTTGCCCCGTCGCTCCCTGCCATGCCTCTTTTTGCAATTCATTCACATCTTTACCCTCAATGATCGTCCATACTAGCTCTTTCTCCTGAGGCAGCAGCCTGGATACCGTACATATCGCATCTTGCTCCATCACAGAGTCCATATGAGCCTGAGATTGGGTATGGACAGGCAATTGCTGGTCATCGATGCGGCTCACAATCCGCTGCAAAATAGACTCCATCTGATCGCCTTCAAGCTCCAGCTTTGTAATATAATCCAATGCCCCAAGTCGAAGCGCATCCCGGATCAGCTCAAATTCATGATGAAAGGTCAACACAACCATATGAATACGCGGATACCGTACTTTAACCTGCTTCATCAGCTCCAGTCCCGTCATAACAGGCATCGCCAAATCGGTTATAAGCAAATCTACCGTATGCTTTTCAAGCAGCTCCAAAGCTTCCAGCCCATTGCTTGCCTCGCAGGTCACGGCCATGCCGAATCGCTCCCAAGGCATAATTCGAATAAACCCCTGTCTTACCAAATAATCATCATCAACGACCATCACGTTACGCACCTTGCTCTTCCCCCTTTACAACGATCGGCAAACATAAAGTAATAATCGTTCCCTTGCCCAAGCTGCTTTGTATATCCATACTGGCTGTACCGGGAAAATTCAGCTCAAGCATGCGTCTTACATATTGCCAGCCGATTCCCATGCCCGTTCTGCTCGCGATACCGTCCTCTCCTGCCAGCATGCGCTCAACCTCATCTTCCGTCATGCCATAGCCATTATCGCGTACGGCAATTGTAATATGCGTGGCGTTTTCCTCTCGAACGATAACTTCAATAACCCCCTGATCTCCGCCCTTATTTTTCAACCCATGAGAAATAGAGTTCTCAACAAGCGGCTGTAAAATAAATCTTGGGACTGGCAGCTTCAGCAGGTCAGGATCTGCTTGTATCTGCACATCAAACTGGAAGTTATAGCGTACCCCCTGCAGCATGACATAATTTTTGAGCGCTGCTATTTCCTCCTCGATCGGTGCCATTTGCCCTTTTCCAAGATTATAATGAAGCAATCTATTCAATGTAGAAACGAGCTTGTCTGTCTCATGCTGCCCGTTGACTCTCGCCTGCCAGCGAATTGTATCTAGCGTATTATGTATAAAATGAGGGTTGATTTTATACAAAAGATTTTCGATTTCCAGCAGCCTGCGGCTCTCTGCATTGTGATCAATATCTGTAATCAGCTCATCGATACGCAGCCGCATCGTTGAAAACTCATGATGAATTTCTGCAAATTCCAAAGCAACATTTTCCTTCAGGCTCGGGAGCTCTGACATTCGGCCGTTTTTTAACCGCCGTATATTTTTTTGCAAATGCAGAAGCGGCGAATAAATCATCCGCCAAATAATAAACGCAAGCAAACAGCCGACAATAAGTGACAATGCTGCAAAAAATACAAACTGGCTGATCCAGCGATTAATTTCGCGCTCATAGGTTGATTTGGATATCGCCGCTACAATCCTCCACGATTGATTGCTCAGCTCTTCAAAAACATAATAATCCTTTTGCATACTCGCTTCCTGGTAAGACATATCGATCAGGCTGCCTGCTGGGAAATCTTCCTCATTCTCGCTATAGGCGATGCGACCGTTCGTATCCACAAAAAAATAAAACGTATCCTTGACCATATCGTCTGTATTCAATATGCGATCCGTCAATTTAAAATCAGTTTCCATATACAAATAAACATCATCACGATTGGGAAATTCCACCTTGCGCACAACAGAAAGCACCTTGTAGCCATCCAGCGGATTAAGGGACAGATGCGGCCCGTAATAAGTAAATTTCAATTGCTCCGCCAGCAGCGGCAGCTCAAAAATATTAAAATCTTCTCGGACATGTGAGTTTTGAAATATCGTTTCATTCGTTTCGGCGATATAATAAAAAATTAAGCCAAGGGAAGGATTTGTGAAGTGGATTAAGCTAATCTCGCTCTCGATTTCTTCGTATAGCTGTTTCTTCTCAAACAAGTTGCTGGTCGTAAGATAGGCATTGATTTTATTGCCTATGCGGCCTTCAAACACAAGCTGCTGAGATGCATGGTTCAATTGACTGAGCGTATTTTCAAAGGAAAGACGGACATTATGAAGATTGCTCGTAATACCTTTCTCGGATCTGTTTTTCAAAATAGCATACATGGAGGAATAGGTAATGGAACCGATAAAAACTAGCGGAAACAAGGAGCAGAGCAGGAGAAGCACGATAAGTCTATTTTTCAACGTTTTAGGAAAAAGCATCTGGCGACCTACTTTCCTTAATAGAAGTCGAAGAATAATGCGAAAAGGCGCTGAATAGAATTATTTGCATAATACACCAAGGAATACAATCTTTCAACAATAATAACTAGATACTAGGTTAAACGGCTCTACCGTCCTTCGCTTTAACGAAGGCGAGTTTACCGATAAGATATAGGACAAGTATAAGGTGAAAACTTGCAGTTGTTTCAATATTTTAGAAAGCACCGATTCGTATGGCAAAACACACCCTCATAATCTACTGCCATAATTGCTTACGGTTGCCAGAGAGGCTATTTCGATTATTTTAGCTTATTTGAGAATGTAATGGTTGTCACGAGCGCTATTATACCCTTTCTCAAGCAAAATCAGTGCTTTTTGGGAAATTAAGCGCAATTGCAACCGTTAGAAAATTTAAACCATCAAATTTGCACGAATAGCGTTTGTGGCAACCCTTAGAAGTTCATCAATTGCGAAAGTTGAGTTAAAATTATTAGAATTTAATAAAAAAATATCCTCTGCCCAGGGAGCAAAAGAATATTTTTGACTGTTATTGCTTCTACTATTTTTCTTCAAAGCTATTGATTTTCCACTGGCCGTTCTCGCGCACAACCGTCAATTCTACTTCTATTTTGCCCGCTTCGCCTGTGCTCGCCATCCCTATTATATTCCCTTTTACAAGGCAAGAGTCTTCGCCCTCTATAGCAATAGAATCGATATCAATTCTTTCCGGCCAAGGACTGGATAGCTCCCTGCCTGGGACAAGCTCCATATTTTGCTTCCACTTCGCCATCTGCTCAGCTGTGACATAAGGCGCATAAAATTGATCCATCAACGCTTCGGTCTGTTCTGCAGGCACGGTTGCAATTCTGACTTGCTTTAAGCTTTGGCCAAAGCCTTCAACAACCGCCGTTACTTGATCCTGAACAACCCTTTCATCCGCTTTTTTAGCAAACTCCTCAAATTCTTCGCTTTTTTCTGTTGCTTCAAAAAGCGGCTGCTCCACTTGCGCTTGCGCCCACTCCCTTGTGTAGAACAAGCTGCTCTCTTCCGGTTCATCTTTGATTTGAAACACAATCTCCCCTGCATTGCCAATCAAACCGAACATCAGCAGCGCATTTCGATGAAATTCAGGCGCAGCGAGCGCTAGCTGCTGAGCAGGAGTTAGCCCGTTAGCAGCGGCTGCAGCTTCTTCGTTTATTGCAATATATACGGTCAAGCCGAATGGCTCTTTTTCGGTTTGAAGCTGAATATGGTCATATTTGAAAGGCGCTGGATATGGCAGTCCGCCGCTAATGCTGCTGACCTTCCCTCCATTGCCGATATAAGGAGTCCGATTCTTCCAGGCCTGTTCATACTGTCCTGCCGGCTCCATAGCTCGCAAAGGATTCGATAACAGACTGACGGCAAAAATAATAAGTAGCGCGGCAGCCAGACTGCCCAGCCAAATAACAGGTTTTTTATAGCTCATAATATTTCTGATCCTTCCTTTTACATCGCTTTCGCCAAAAGAGATCGGGCTTGGAAAACCGCTTTGCTTGGCTGCCATAGACAGCAAGGCGTAAGAATATGCGGCGCGTGCATCTCCCTTGGACTTTTTCATTACACTCTCGTCACAAGACATTTCCATATCCTTGATCATCCAATTGTAGGATAGCCAGGCTAGTGGATTAAACCAATGAATAATCGTGATTAAAAAAGCAATCGGTTTCGTCAAGTAATCGAACCTGCGAATATGGGTCTGTTCATGCTGCACAATGTATGACAGCTGTTCTCCTGATAATCCAAGCGGTAAATAAATTTTTGGCTTAATCAGACCCAGCACGAAAGGCGCACTAATCCGATCCGACTCAAACACATTGCCCTGCACCTTTGTCGCTGTCGAAAGCTTCCTATACAGTCTTACATACGAAATGAAAGCATACGTCGCCAAAACAGCTATTCCAGTCAGCCATACGAAAGCTGCCGCATACAAAATAATATCGATTGGGTCTATAGAATTGGCTGGTTGCGCAGCAGGCAGTGAGGATTCGATCACCTTGTTCACGGATTGATCGATTACGGCGATGCCAGAATCAATACTTGGTGCAGTTGAATATTGATAAGGAATCGTATTGGTGTTGATTGGCATCATACTGACATTACTTTCGAACGACAGCGGAATAATTAAACGAATGAACACAATAGCCCACAGCGCATAAGCAAACACAGTCGGCAGTTTCAGCTTCTTTAATACAAAGCCGGCAATCATGACAAGTATAGCGGTATAGCTTGCCACAATACTCAAATTCAGCACCGCAATGAACAGCTCTGTCATTTGACTGCACCCTCAATCATTTTCTTAATTTCCTCCGCCTCTGCCTTAGAGAGCTTCTTATCCTTCAAAAATGCAGCAATAAAAGTAGGCAAGGAATTGTCAAAAGCTTTTTCCAGCAAAGCCTCGCTTTCGTACTTCTGAATCTGCTCGCGCTTTACGAGTGATGTGACAGTCGCTTGCTCATTTTGCAAAAGGCCTCTCTCGACAAGCTTGCGGATCATATTATAAGTCGTTGATTTCTTCCAGCCCAGCTCCTGCAAGCAAAGCTTGGACAGCTCAGTTGAATTGAGCGGCTCATGCTCCCACACTAAACTAATAAACTTATACTCCGCATCGAATAATTTGTGCTCCTCCATATTTTCTCCCCCCAATCTCAATCAAGGATAAACGGCTCCGCCGTCCTTCGCTTGAACGAAGGAGGCGCGTTTACCCATGAAGTATAGGAACAGGTATAAGGTGAAAACTTATACTTTCCTATACTTCAAAAAAGGTTTATTACAACAAACCATCTATGGATAGTTTGTCACAACAAACCTCTTCCGTCAAGCACATTTTTTCAAAAAGAAAACCGCCCACTTTAAAGTCGGCGGTGTCATGGCGTAAAGTACATTATTAATAATTTACGTTTGCGTCAGGAGCTTTGTCCGCTACGAGATTCAATATGATATTATGTTCCAGCAGCGCCTTCAGTCCGCAGAGCACAATCATGTATCCGCCCATATCATCAACAGCTCGATTTACGATTTCGTTTCCATTTCCTGTATATCCTGAGCTAGTAATCGCAACTAAGGTTTCGTTTTCAGTTCTAGAGGTAAATATCCACTCGGTCTCTGTGCTATCCGACCATTGGATTCGAATTCGCTTATTATTCTCGATTTCTTTTACAAATATATCATCGGAAACACCGTACATTTCCCAGTCCCATCTTACTCGGCTTCCCGCTTCTAATCTTCCGCTGCTTTTTGTAAACCAAAATTTTGTAGTCATAGACGGGTCGGTAAAAGCCTCAAAAACCTGTTCAACAGACTTTCTAATCATCATTTGTGCAGTAACAACTGGTATATGATTCAAGGTTGCCATTACGGTTGCCCCTTTCGTTATTCTAAAGATTGTTCTACTATAGCATTTCCTTCCGTTTGCTGTCTAAACCAGCAAGCAAACGTAAGGCTCGGAACGATTAACCACTTGTCATTTCATCAGCCATTGCAACCAGCTTATTCATTGTTTTCCAATTGCGCGTCGTTGCTGTTGTTCCCAGCTTATCCATTTGTATCGAAAGCTTGGAATTGCGAACGCTTTGGTCAAACAACAAATACACATCCCTGCCCCGAATAACGAATTGCTCGCCTGGAGCCTCCACATGCTTTAGCTTGTCCACTTTTTCTTGCACAGGCATGCCAAGCAGCATCGTCACATACAAGCTTTGAAACTCTGAAGCACCATCGGCTTGGACAATTTGTTCATCCATAAACGGGCAATCTGCAACAATTTTTTTTAATTCATCTGCATTTCTAATGACAACCTTTATCGACAGCTTGAACGCCTCTGCGATCATCGCTTCAAGACGATCTCTCAGCTCATTCTCGCTTTCATTAGAGGTAAGAACGATATTGCCGCTTTGGATATACGTTTGGGCATTGGCATACCCCAGCTTCACCAGCTCTTGCTTTAAATCGGCCATCTTGATTTTATTGTTTCCTCCAACATTAATGCCCCGCAAAAGAGCTATGTAAGTCGTCATTTAGCGATCACTCCCAAAATGGAATT
Source organism: Paenibacillus sp. IITD108 (assembly GCF_036541265.1). Classification (NCBI taxonomy): domain Bacteria; kingdom Bacillati; phylum Bacillota; class Bacilli; order Caryophanales; family Paenibacillaceae; genus Paenibacillus; species Paenibacillus sp. IITD108. The sequence goes on from NZ_JAZHCT010000006.1 coordinate 53,650, forward strand.
ATTTTCATCATACCTAAAGATGAGTGAGCTCGCAATAAGTCAAGGATTCTAACCATCTGCCACATAATAAAAGCTATCCGGCCAGTTTGCGGGAAACTGATCAGATAGCTCAATAGCCAGAAGTTTGAGTTTGATTGTTGCATACAGCTTATTTACTTGTGCATTGCTACTCGTCCTTGAATTTAAAGCTGCGAGCGATATAAATAATAGGCGTTGAAGCAACTGAAATAACAAATTTAATTAAAAAGGTCGTTATAAATATTTGCCACCATATATCGAAGCTGTAATCCCATGCAAACGCTATTGTGCAAAAGACGAGGGAATCTACCAATTGGCTTACGCTCGTGCTTCCATTGTTGCGAATCCATAGCTGGTGCGGCTTTGGAAACATCCGTTTGAGCATGGAGAACAGTCGAACATCGAGAAACTGGCTTGTAAAATAAGCAGCTAAGCTTGCTATCATCAGCTTTGGCAGCATGCCGAAAATCACTTCCAAATGCTCTTGGGCAAAATCTTCCGCCTGCGGCTGAAACACAAGCGCCATCTGCATCACAATCGTTGTCATAATTAAGGTGAAAAAGCCGAACCAAACCGCCTTGCGCGCCTCTTTTTCCCCATACTTCTCATTCAGCAAATCCGTCGTTAAATAAATCGTACCGTACATCGTGTTACCGAGCGTCATTACTAAGGTGAACATTTCAATCGTCTTTGTCACTTGAATATTCGCCAGCACAGTGGCAATTCCTACCCAAGCATACAAGCCATTGCGCCCAAACATGCGATAGCAAATAAGAAACAGCGCAAAATTGACGAGGACAAAAAATACACCCCATCCAAAATTAAACATCTATACCTTTCCTCCTAGTTTTGGTTACGCGGGAGTTTTCGAACCGCGCTTGGCGATGCCAAGTCATATTAAGACTTCATGTATAACGGGCCGGTTTATCCGAGTCGATCTGGCAGTTCGATGCCCAAGTAATAGAATAACTTTGCACAGGCCCAAAAAGCAAGCCTTGTTTCCAATAAAGTGCCTCCAAGTAATCCCAAACTGGCTAAGCTTAATATTGTTTATTATCAATCCTTTTCACCAAGCTGTTATAATTATGAAAAAAAGAGAGGACTTCTACTATAAGCCCTCCCCGGTTTCTAGCTACTTTAGTTTATTGCTTAACGTTTCAAGATGATTGGCTTCTGAAAGCCGCAAGTAATCATCAATCCGTATAAAATCAAATTCCTTCGCTAAATCCTGAACAGTGAACTCATTGCTTTCACTGGATATCAGCACTGCGCCTAAATTGCCTGGATCAACAACCTTTACCTTACGGCCGTACTTTTCTCGCATCTGATGCAATTTATCATAATGGTTATCAAGATGTATAACGGCACAATCCAAATTGACAGCTTGCGTTACGTAATCATAATAATTAGTCGATGCAGCAAGCTGTTCGCCAAGCGGTGATAAAATGGTACTGAGAGGCTCGAATGCAATGGCCCCTACAAAGTGCGCGCGGCAAGAATAAGCCCAGTATGCCTGCATCAAGCCGCCATGGTACATAGAACTGAATACGATCAAATCTGGACGCAGCATCTCATATTTGCGGCGCAGCGCATCATAGTTAAGATCGAAGCAAATGGCAAAGCCGACTGTGCCAAAATCACATTGCAGCACTACAGCATCTGTTCCCGCGACTATCCCATCAGATTCGGTTTCACTTGGGACGACTGGGTAATTTTTGTCATAATAGCCCACTGTCCTGCCATTTCTATCAATTAATGCTGCAGAATTGCGATAAGTGCCGTCATCAAGCTCTCTGCAATGAGGATACACGATATAACACTCATTACTTCTGGCAAGCTCAGATAGAGCATTCAGCACGCGATTGCCTCTCGCTTTATAAAATGCCTTTTTTTGCTCGCTTGTAAATCGGTCTGGCTTATCGCATAATTCAGGCAAAACAATAAGATCCGGCTGGTCTGGCAGCACCTGCTGTATTTTCGAGGATAGGTGCTCGATCACGATAGGAACAGCCTCTTCCATCGACAGCTCTGGTGCAACTATCGCACTGTAAGGGCCTATCGTACTAATCGTTACATATCTGGACATGTGTTCCCTCCTGCCATGCATATATTATTTACTCAGCATGTTGTTGCGAATCAGGCAATCGATGATAAGTGCTCACGCTTCACTTCCCCGTGCAGCAGTTTGTTTTCCATAAAGCTGGCCAGTTCGTGCATCAAATATTTTCCAATACGATAGAGGCCATTATTTACAGCTCCTGCTATATGCGAAGTCAAGATGACATTTGGCAAGCAGCGGAAAGGATGGTCCAACGCCGGCGGCTCAGGTTCAGTCACATCCAAGCACGCAAAAAATCTGCCTTTCTCAAGCTCCTTAACGAAAGCTTCCTCATCAATGACTGCACCTCTGGATGTATTAATAATAATACAATTATCCTTCATCAGTGAAAAGGCTTGTTCATTTAACTCTCTGAGCTTATTCAAAGCATCCTCCTTACTTTTGGATACGGTCATTGAACGGCTCGAACAAAAGCTGACAAATCAGGAATAAGCTTTAGAATACGCACAAAAAGAAGATCGCCTCCCGCCTTAATAAACAGGCAGTGGAGGCGATCTTCTTTTTCTTGTATCAGAGCTTACATATACATGCCGTTAAACTGCGGCAATTTCATTGCTTTCGCCACGTTCGTTGCGATGTCTGATAATAAAGTACGTCAGCGTCAGCGCTGCGAACACAACCGCATAAATGCCAAGCATTCCTGCATCGCCCCACATGCGAGATATATCGCCACTGGAGATAACATCCTTGAGACCGGCTACGGAATACGTCATCGGCAGCCAAGGCGTTACATACTGCAGCCAGCCAGGGATCAGCTCAAGCGGGAATGTGCCGGCAGAGCTGGTAAGCTGGAGAATCAGCAGCACGATCGCTACGAAACGTCCAGGGTTGCCCATCGATGCGACAAAGAACTGGATCAGCATCATGAATGTGATGCTTGTTACAATTGAGAACAGGATGAACATGCCCATGTTCTGTACTTCCAGGTTCAAGAGGAAGATCAGCGCGGCATCCGCAATCAGCGCCTGAATCGCACCGACCAGCATCAGCGTCAGCGCCTTGCTCCAGAACCAGCTCCAGCCGTTGGCTGGCTTGATAGCCGGTTCGCGTACCGAATAAACAATCGTGATCAGCAAAGCTCCGACATACAAGCCCAGAGACAAGAAGTAAGGCGCAAAGCCTGTGCCGTAGTTTGGAACCTCTGTGACACGGTCTACATCTAGCTGGATCGGTTCAGCAAACATGCCGACCATATCGTCCGTCAGCGACAACTCCGAAGTTTGCGTGGTAGCGTCGCTCAATTTTGAGGACAGCTCATGCGTGCCGTCTTCCAGTTCAACCAAGCCGGATGTCATTTTAGTTGCGCCTTCTTCAAGCTGCTTCGCTCCAGAAGTCATGGAGCCGACGGATTCGGCAAGCTTGCTCAGGCCTGCGGACATTTCAGCAGTACCTCCTTGCAGCTTCCCAAGTCCGCCGCTCAATGTGGTTGCTCCAGCCTTGGCTTCGCCTAGTTTGGTTTGCAGGGTGCCCGCTCCGCTAGCCAATTGCTTCAAGCCGGCTTCCAGATTGTTTGCGCCCGCCAGCAGCTCTTGCTGGCCCGCCGCCGATTTCTCCAAACCGCCCGCCAGCCCTTTGCTTGCAGCAAGCAGTGCCTGGAAGTTCGGGTCGCTGGCCAATGCTTCGTTGTTAGCGGCCATTCCTTCAAGTCCTGCCGCCAGGTTTGCTGCACCTTGCTTCAATTCCTCCGTACCGTTTGCGGAAGCCGTCAAGCCGCCCGCCAATTTCGATGCGCCGTCCTGCGCGTTTGCAGCGCCGCCAACAAGCTGTCCGCTAGCATCCGTCAACTGCCCAAGGCCGCCTTCCAGCGCCGCAGCCCCATCCTTCAAATCGGAGGCTCCGCTTTGAAGCTGCTTGCCCGCTTCATTCAGCTTGGCTGCCCCATCCTGCAGCGATACTGTACCGCTAGTCAACTTACCGAGATTCGCCTTCAACAACTCTGCGCCGTCTTTCGCTTTTGTTGTGCCGTCTGCAATTTTGCCTGCGCCGTCGCTGGCTTGGACAATGCCGTCCGCCGCCGATTCCAGCTTCTCGAATACGGTCCGAGTGTAAACTTCCGTTACTTCCTTGTTCAGCATCGCTTTCATTTGCTCTACAGCCGTGTTGCCGATTTGGGCGGCCAGGAAGTTATAGCTTTCATTCGGAAGAAATAAAAGCTTTGCTGCCTCCGGCTTATCTGATGTCAGCGACGTTGTTTTTTCTGAAAAATCCTCCGGAATTTCAATCGCCATATAATATTTGTTGTCTTTCATACCTTGAACCGCTTCTTCCTTGCTTACAAAGGACCATTGAAACTTCGGATTTTCCTTTAATTTTTCCTCGAAGTCGTCTCCGATATGCATGACTTTGCCTTGAAACTCAGTGCCCTGATCCGAATTTATAACCGCAACAGGCAGCTCTTCCATTTTTGCATATGGATCCCAGAACGCTCCCAAAAACATCGCGGTATACATAACCGGCACGGTCAAAACAGCGATAACCGGAATTAGCACCTTTTTATTGCGTGCAATTGCCGACAATTCTTTGCCAAATTGCCGCAAGCCTTTCATTTTCATAGTTATCCACTCCTTAATATTGTTTGTTTCTTCATCAGCTTGCTTATTCAGTCCGCTCCTCAAAAACGACAATAAAACCGATTGACCAGAACGGACAACTGGTCATTTTAAGCCGTAAAAAAAGGCATCCCGCTTACGCTGGCGCCAATCCTTGTTCCAGATAAAACCTCAGTTTTTCCGCAACCTGGTCTTTTTCCAAAGGCTTATGAATCTTTTGCCACTCGACGGTGAGCGCCATGTACAGCTTTAACATAACAAAAGCCGTCAATTCCGGTTCGCATGGCTTGATTTCGCCTTTATCCACCGAGATTTTCACCAGATTCGCAATATAGCCAACTACGGCCCGCTCCAACTGCTGCAAACCTTCAACCGCCATCGGAGTTCCGATTTCCCGCACTTCCTGGGATAGCTTGAGCGCCAGCTCATGCTCCTCGCGGAAATCAAGCAGCAGTTCCAAGGCCGCGTTCAGATTATCGAAAAACGTTCTGTCCGGATCGATTACTTTCTCCACCAGCCGCTTCACATCGCCGATCATCCGATTCATAATTTCCTGGAACAGCTCTTCCTTGTTCGTAAAAAACGTATATATCGTGCCCTTGCCGACATTCGCGATCTTGGCTACTCCATCCATGGTCGTCGCCTTGTAACCGAACAACGAAAAAGACTTTGCCGCCGCCTCAACGATAAGCTGCCGCCGATCAATGGCCATTTCTAACGCCTCCTTCTTGTGAAAAGTTCGACTTTTTGACCGATTGACCAATATAAGAAAACGGTCAATTCGTTAATGGAAAAATAATATCATGCTGAAATGAAAAGTTCAACCCTATTTTGCTAAATTTTTTTTTGACAATGAAAAATATCATTGCTGCCTATCTGACTAACTCTAAAAAGTCTCTACTTTACACTCTTGCTGCAAAACTCAGGTTGTCGAAAAACTTGTTTGGAAACTTTAACGAATGCTGGTAGCGCGCGCTATTATGCCGAAAAAGCTTGTTTAATATTTGTAACGAATCGTAGTAGGCTTATTAGCTGTAAAACACTGCCAAATAAGCATTTTGTTCACTAATAGCGTCTCTACGATGCGTTAGATTTTCGAAAAGGCCTTTTTCTGCGAAATAGCGCCTTCAGAGAGACTGTCGATTCATTGTGGATAGTTGCAACAAGCAATAGAAAGGGGTATCACTGCAATCAAGATTGGGATTCCGACCGCTGTTGTAGTCTAATTTTTATGAATAAATAAACCCCTGTAAAGGAAAAAATTAGCCTACAAAGGCGGACGCTGCCGCTTCTCCATTCCCATTCTTGCTCTCCGTTTCCCCTTTCTCATTGCTTATCAATAGTTGCCCACAAGTAATCGACAGTCTCTCAGAATTCGATACAAAATCGACATGGTCACACGTTCCGTTATTTGCTTTAAAACCGCCATTTACTTCATTTCTCGGTCACACGTTCCGCTATTCGGCACCAAAAGGGACTTTTTCCTCGATTTGTTGGTCAATAGCGGAACGTGTGTCACTTTGCCACCTCAAAACTGCCATTTCGGACGAAATAACGGAACGGCTGACCAGCTAGAAGCGGTTGGGCCAAGGATTGGGCAACAAGCACCCCATTAGAGAACCTTCGGAACAAACGAAACGGTTGCCAAAGGCAACCGCTGCTCATGTTTATCCAACTATAATGTTTATCCAACTACATTTTAATATCAGCCTCAGCATGCTTGATCCGGTATTCTGATGGCGTCATGCCCGTATATTTCTGGAACACTTTCGTAAAATATCTGCGCTCGATATATCCCACCTGTGTGCCGATTTGCGTAATCGTTTTGTCGCTGTTCATTAACAGCGATTTGGCGATTTCCATACGCTGCCTAGTCAAATATTCAACAAAGGTTTCTCCGAAATGCTGCTTGAACAAAAAGCAAAAATAGCTGCAGCTGATGCCCAAGTGCTGAGCGATATCGTCAATGCCGAAATCTTTGTCCAGCTGCTGCTGGATATAGTTTTCAGCGGAAAACATCAGTACCTCCGAGCTTTTTTTCGTCGACAGCGAGCTGCGCGCCTGTGAAATAAGCGAGAGGACAAGCGCCTGCAGCTCCTTTACATTCATGCTCTCCTGCAGCTGGTTCCATATTTGCTCTTCCTGCTCCTGCCCCAGCATTTGCTGCTCCCGCATTTCACGAAGCAAATAGATAAGCAAATAATGAAGCAGCTTCTCTGTTCTTGCAACACTCAACAGGCATAGCTGCGGCAACCGCTCCTTCATACTGTTGATCACTTGGCCGAGCAGCTCAGCGCTGCCGTTGCGCAAGCCCTTGCTAAGCTCCTCAATCCATTGCCACTTTACATCGACATCAGCATGAACCGTTCGCGCCAGATCAATAGCAGCCTGATCGGCAATGACGATTGCTTCGTCTGAATTATGATAAGTCAGCTGCTGCTGCATTTGTTTGTATACAACCGCCAGTTCCGCCACCGAGCAAGGAATTTGCTTGACGCACATCCGAAAATGCACATGCTCATTCGCACGTTCTTCATCCTGCAGCTGGAACAGCATACGATTCAGCTGTTTGGACTCCATGACGCTTTCATTCGTCGTATTTGGAATGATAATGCACCATTCTCCTTCGCGAATTTGCAGCACAGCTGCCTCTTTTGCCTGCCGTTCTTCAAGCATCGTTTTAAGCTTTTTTCTAATTTTTTTATTCCAATCCTTGCGATCAGCAACAGTCCACTGGACCGAGGCATAGGCGTATTCATTAACATCTACCAAATACATAAAATAGCTGAGCTCATCCACCCATTCTTCATCCTCGCTCCAAAGCGGATGCTCTTCCTTGTAGCTTTGACCCAGCAATGATTGCAATAAGTAATTTTTATTGGCCAAGTAAGCAATGCGGTCAAATTTCTGCTCCTTCGATTGCAGCAGCTGCTTCTCACGAATATTTTTCGCAACTTCCTTAACGGATTGCTCAAGCTCCTCGTAATTAATCGGCTTGCAGATATACTCCTGCACACCATAATGAATAGCAGCCTGCGCATATTCAAACTGCTGATAGCCGGTAAGCAGCAATACCTCGCTTTCCATGCCAAGCTGACGAATTTCTTTCAGCAAAGCCATGCCATCCATGACCGGCATGCGAATATCGGTCAATATCAAGTCAGGCCGATGCTTCTTAGCTGCAGCCAGCGCTTCAACGCCATTGCGGGCCAGGCTAACAATTTCAATATCCATATCATTCCAAGGCAGCACCTTAGATAAATTGTTCAAAATATGAATTTCATCATCAACAAGCATCGCCTTTATTTTCATGCCGTCACCTCAATCCTTGTACGGAATCATACATTGGACAATCGTCCCTTTACCTGGCTCTGAGCAAATAAACAACGCGCCATTGCTGCCATATTGATAGCGCAAACGATGAACGACACTGCGCAGCCCCAAGCCGCGCTGCTCCTGATTGTCATTTTGCTGCTCAATGATATGCTTGGAATAGTCTGCCTCGGTCTGCTGAATACGCAGCAGCTGCTCAGTCGTAAGACCAATCCCATTATCCTCTACCGTAAGCACCATATGATCATTGCTCATGCGGCCCGACACTTTAATCTTTCCTATATAGCTTATCCCTTCAAAGCCATGCTGTATGCTATTTTCAACAAGCGGCTGCAGCGTAAGTTTCAATAAAATACCATTCATCATTTCTTCAGGAATATCGATTTCATATTCAAATAAATCCTCAAATCGGAATTTCTGAATTTCCAAATAGCTGCGCAAATGCTCTACTTCCAGCTTCAATCTAATTTCTTCACTGCCTTGAATGCTGATTCGCAAAATTCTTGCAAGCAGCAGCACCATTTTGCTCACTTTTTTACCTTCATTTTGCACGGCCAAAACGTTAATGGATTCCAATGTATTGAATAAAAAATGCGGCTTAATTTGCGCTTGCAGCACTCTTAGCTCTGCACTTGATTTATTGCGCTGCTCGTGTTTGACTTCCTCGAAAAGTTCATTGATTTTGTTCATCTGATTATTAAAGCCCTGCTGCAGCAATAGGAGCTCATCATCACCTTTTTCCTCCACACGAACAGAGAAGTCACCATCCTCAACCTTGCGCATAAACCTTACAATAATGCCGATCGTTCCCGTAATCCGATTCATAAAGAGCAAGCTAAACATCATTGCAGTTATTAAACATAAGCCAATAATAAGCACAAACCATTTGCCAAAGGTTAACAGCTCTTTAGACAGATAGCTCCATGATGTAACAGAAACAAGACTCCAGGAATAATCCTCAATCCGGTGAATCGAAATAATACTTTCTTCCCCGTTGAATTTTCCTTTAAAGCTAGTGGACGCATCAGCCGGCCTCAAATTGTTGGACATAAACTTTTGAAGCCTTTCACCATCCAGCTCCGATTTGTAATCGTATACAATAAGCCCGTCATCATTTACAAGCAAAAACCGCGTATCTCTCGAGCTGCTTCCAAGCTCCAAGCTGTGGAAGATGCTTTCAAACTCCCAGTCTTTAATTTGAACGACAAGAACACCGACCTTATCAAGCTTGGTTAGCTCTTTAATTAATCGGATTTGAGTAAATACCCGGTTCTTGCCGGTCAATTCAGGGTATTCATACGGAGCTATCCACTTGGGCAATCCATTTCTGGCCATAACCTCGCCATATAACTCATGCTCCTTGAACCGCTCATATGGCATCGCTATAAAATCCTCTTTATTAAATATAGATATAATCCGAGACCGCTCAACATCCTGCAAATTATACAAGAAAGCATATTCGATTGCAGGATGATTGTACAACAACGAACGGAAATGCTTCTGTGTCGCATTCAAAACAAGCTGCGTAGAGCCGGATAAATTTTGCGAATTAGGGTCCTTGGCTTTAAGCGCTTCCTGAAAAACGCCCGTAGCAATCCCGTTATCCGTAACATTATCAATTTCCTTGAACACATTTTTTATGCTATAGCTGATCGCCTTCAGAGAGTATTGCGCCTCCTGGCTATGCTTTTCTTCGATCGATTTGAAGGTTACGGAAAAAGTAATCACTCCAAGAATGATTAACGGCATAATAACAAGCCCTATAAAAGCCAGAAACAGCTTATTTCGCAAATTCATAGTAATGGCAGCTCCTAATAAGCAACTTTCTGCCTAGCCCTTCACACTGCCTGCTGTTACGCCTTCAATAATTTTTTCTTGCAAAATTCCGTATATGATCATAACAGGCAGTATGCTGAATACGATTCCGGCAGACATTTGCGCATAGTTAGTATTATAAGCATCTCTAAAGCCGACCATGCCTACAGGCAATGTTCTAAGCTCTTCGCTGGACAAGAAATAATTCGCAAGCAGGAACTCATTCCAGTTGCCTAAGAAATTGACGATAAAGACCGTTACAATCGCTGGGACAGTAAGAGGGAGTATCATTTTGAAAAATAGCCCCGTCGGTCCTAAGCCGTCCATTACTGCAGCTTCTTCAATCTCTCCAGGCAAAGAACGCATAAAAGCAGCCAATATAATAACCGAAAACGGGATGGCATTGGCAACATACGGAAGAATAAGCGACATATGCGTATCAAGAATGTCCAGTCTTCTCATTATGCCATAAATCGGAAGCAACAAGGAATTATTTGGGATGAGCATGCCAATTAAAATTAATTGGAATACAATCAAGCTGATTTTGTTAAACCGCAATCGAGTAACGGAAAAAGCTAACATGGCAGCAAATAATATAGATAGACAGGCAGCAAGCACGCCAATATATAAGCTGTTCAAAAAATAAGTGCTGATTTTCGCATTTACCCATGCATTCACATAGTTGTCCAGCTGAAAGGAGCTAGGCAAGCCAAACGGATTTGCTGCAATCGCTTGATTATCCGTTTTTACTGAAGAAAATAGCACGAACAGAAATGGATACAAAATGATTAGCAAATAGCCCATTAGAAAAACATGCGGTATCGACTTTTTTAGCGATCTCATCAGTATTCAATCCTTTCGTTGCTTCTTGCAAACAATAGCTGATAGACAAGTGTAATGATCATAGTGAATACAAATATTAATACGGCAATCGTATTGCCGAAGCCATGCTTGAAGCTGGTAATTGCGTAACGGATCATATAGGTCGCCATAACATCAGTTGAACCGGCTGGACCGCCTTTCGTCATAACAAGCACGATATCCGCCGCTTTCATCGCACCTGCAATGGAAAGCATTATAACTACAGAAACGATTGGCTTAATAAGCGGCAGCGTAATACGCATCGCTCTTTGTACGCCTGTTGCCCCATCAATGGCAGCTGCTTCGTCAAGCTCCTTAGGGATGGAGATGATCGCCGCCAGCACCATAATAATGTAGAATCCTGTCCACTGCCAAGCATTCGTGATCAGAATGGAGATCATCGCCCATTTTTTCTCGGACAACCAATAGATCGCATCGATGCCGAACAAGCCCAGCACTTTGTTGAGCAAGCCATAGTCAGGGTTATAAATAAATTGCCACAGAATCCCAATAACAGCTGTGGACATAATTGACGGCATAAAAACCGCTGTTTTGTAAAGCCCTTTAAGCTTTCTCACATTTGCAATCAGCAAAGAAAAAATTACAATTAACGGTACCTGAATCAAACAAGAAAAAAGAATAAAATAAACATTATTTAAAACTGCTCGACCAAAAGCAGGGTCCTTCAATGCAAATTTGTAATTATCCATGCCAATATAATTCATATTCTGTGAAATGCCATTCCAGCTTGTAAAGCTGTTGTTAATTGCCGTAAATATCGGATAAATAAAAAAGGCAAGAAATAATATAAAAGCCGGCAGCACGAATATTAAATAAGTGAGCGGTTTTTTTAGCGCTTTATCCATAGTGACCTCCATTGTTATGCCTTGGTTGCAGGCTCTATCTGCTATGTTACCTGCTCTTTATATATAGAAAGGGCGCTCCTACACCTTATAGCGAAAGAGGCACCCTTTCTTGGAAGGCTGCAATCTATTCATAAATGATTGCAGCCTCATCATTGGATTACTGTTGAATTACTGTTCCATTGCGTTTGCTGCATCTTGCGCTGCTTGAACGCTTTCCAGCATTTTCGCCGGATCAAGGCCTTCGCCGATTACCTGTTGAATACCAATGCTCAGCGCTGTATTTACATCAGCTTGCACTAGCGCATCAAAAGCCGGATATGAAGTTCCGATTTCACTTACCGCTCTGAAAATATCCTGCATTAGCGGATCGTCAGATGTTGTTTTCATTTGCTCCAAATCCATTTTCATTGCTGGCAGCAAACCGTCTTCCTTCAAACCGCGCAGCTGCATTTCGTCTGTCCACATATTTTTGATGAACTCTTTAACAGCCGCATGCTTACGGGGGTCCTTCGCAACCGCACTGGAGAAGCCGTAACCGTTGTTAGCATCCTGCATCACTATAATTGGATCACCTGCATTTACAGGAGGCATATTGAAATACCCGATTTTCCCTACCAGGTCACCTGCTTGAGCAGGATCTCTAAATACGGAGTTAGCCCATGAACCGTCCATCATCATAATCGCTTCGCCAGTGATAACCTGGTTTCTCATGTCTGCATAGTCAAAACCAAGCTCACCTTTTTTGAAATAGCCTTTGTTTACCCAATCTTGATGCTTCGCAACAGCGCTGACCATTTTTTCGTCCGTCCACTTTGTAGCACCCGTTTTGAAGCCGTACGTAATATCTACACCTGCATAGTAGGACCATAGATTGTTAGTCGTCATCAAAGGTATCCAAGCATCTTTGGAGGATTGCGCAAATGGAATTTTACCATCCGCTTTAATAGCGGCTGCGATTTCCTCCAGCTCTGCAATCGTTACAGGAATCTTCAGGTTTTTCTGTTCAAAGTACTCTTTATTGTAAAAATATCCTTCGATTGAACCGCCAATTGGCAATCCGTATATGCCGCCTTCGTACGTGAATGGCGCCAAAATATTAAATTTTTCTTTAATGCCAAGTTCATTTAGAATATCGGTAAGATCAAGCATTAAGCCTTCTTTGGCATAAAGCGCTGCGTCCGGGCTGCCGAATACGTCAAAAATTTCTGGCGGCTTGCCCGCAGCCATCTCGCCTCTAAGCTTTTCTTTACGATTCACTTCGGAATCAACAGGGTCAAGCTTGATTTTTAGTCCAGGTACTGCTGCTTCTGTTTTCTTCACTACTTCTTCCAATAGTGCCAAACGGAATTTTTTTGATTCGCCGACTTGAGTATGTCTGATTGTAATTTCGAAAGGATCATTATTAGGTGTCGGTTCCTGTGATGGCTGAGAAGTGGTTTGAGCTGGCTTTTCAGATTCTTTCCCAGATGCCGGAGGATTGTTGGTTGTCTTGCCGCAGCCTGCTGCAAAAACGGATACGGCCGTGAGTACAGATAAAAATAATGTTAATCTTTTTTTCATCTTTGTTTCCCCTTTCAAAATTTTTATTAACGTTTACATCTTTATTATAAAAGCGCATTCATTTCCTGTAAGGAGCACAAATTTCTAGAAAGGGGATAATATTGTCTAGCTGTAAAAATAAAATATCCCTCTGACAAGCCTTATCCAGTCATAAGCCTGTATAGCATAGTATAATATGTTTTAGAAATATTATGGAGGAATCAGGAGGCGTTGCAAACAGATGAAAACAGAGCTGCGCTATACTGCGCCCAAAACACTGCTTAACAAAGGCACTGGCTTTTTGTCTGGCTACAGCCACTCCCTTAACCCCTATACGGGCTGCACGTTTGGCTGCTCATACTGTTATGTTCGGCAAATGCCGGTTTCACTTTTTCGCGATGCTGATTGGGGGCAATGGGTTGATATTAAAAGGGATGCAGCTGCCATTGTGTCAAAGCAATTAGAACGCGCAAAAAAGAAAGGGCCTGTTACCATATTTATGTCCTCCAGCACAGACCCTTATCAGCCAATTGAATATAAAGAGCGGATTACCCGATCAATATTGGAGGCAATGGTCGATCAACCGCCTGACTTCCTGCTGCTGCAGACGAGAAGTCCGCTAGTTGTTAGAGATATCGACCTGCTGTCACAGCTTGGCAAGAGCGTGCGCGTCAGCATGACGGTGGAGACGGATCGCGAGGATATAAGAAAGCATTTCACGCCTTCAGCCCCTCCTATTCCAGCCAGATTAAAGGCGCTTAAACAATTAAACGAAGCTAATATACCCGCTCAAGCTTCTATTGCCCCGATGCTTCCGAGCAGTGAGCAATTTGCGGCTCTATTGCGCCCGTTAGTTCGAAGAGTATGTATTGATGATTATTTTATGGGCGACGGCAGCGGCGGCAAACGAACGAAAAACTTAAAAATCCAAGCCCTTTATGAAGAGCTTGGATTGGAAGAGTGGTATCAGCCTGGCGCCTACAAAATGGTTTACGAGCGAATGAAAGCTATATTTGCTGAAAATGAACTGTTCATTAGTCAAAAAGGGTTTGAGCCTTAAGAAACAAGCAGCACCTCTTTGCCCATATAGAAACCGAGACCATTGCTCACAAGGATAAACGGCTCCGCCGTCCTTTGGACAGGCGCGTTTACCGATAAAATATAAGAACAGATATAAGGTAGCAATAACTTATACTATCTTTTATATTTTGAAAATAAACGCTGTCTCGGTTATTTTTCAACTATTCTTCTTCCCAGTCAAGCAGAAGGGGCTGACTCTTCTTTTTACGTCGGGGCGTGCCAAGTAAATGCCGGGCTATCGTGTAACCTATAAGGTAAGCTGCTGCAGAAGTATTGCCATCCACCGTAAAAGGAATAATAGAAGCATCAGCTACAATCAAATTTTTCACTCCGTGAACCTTTCCAAAGCGGTCAACAACACCCCCTTTACTTAAAGGGGCCATGCGGAGAAAGCTTTGTTGATGATGGTTGTGATCGAAATTTTCTTTAATAAAAGCTTCAAGCCGTTCCTCATTTTCAATAGTAGCTAAATCTGGCGATACAAGCTGGTACGAGGAATCGATTTTGGCAAGCTCGGCAGCAATATCCTTAATATATATTGTGAAAATATTTTTTACAGCTTCCATATCCTCCAGGTATTGCAGAAATCCTTCATCAGCTAATACAATATTAAGCGGGTCTTTACTCTGGATTACAATATTACCTGCACTTTTCGGCCTTAAGTAAATGACAGCTATGTTCAACTGATCATCAGAACCGATACCAATTAGCTGTACTGCGCGTCTATGCGGGTCTTTACCGGTGGGGTCGGGCAAAAAAGCCCCGCCTGTGTATAAAGCATTTGGATCATCAGCCGGTAACGCACGGTCTTTTTTATTAATAGAAAATGAAGCGGAATTTAATGTGTGATTTTTCAATCTTTTCCCGACGTTTGGATTATTAAATATAAGGGGAATACCGGCTTTTCTTATCGTAAAAGCAGGTCCGATTCCAGAGAGCATCAAAAGTTGAGCGCTGTTTATTCCTGCTGATACAATAACCTTCTTGCGCGCTAATGCTTTAACGCATTTCCCTTCCTCCAAAAATTGTACTCCTATAGCGGATCGATTATCAAAAAGAATTCGGACAACAGTCGTGTTATATAAGACGGTCAGCTTGCGCCCAAAAACACCATGTCCTTTAGGCGTCACGATATCCGAAGAGAGAAATGCTGTTGAGGCACTAACCCTTTGACCGTTTCTTTTTTGATATAATTGCCAACGTGTGAACGGCCCCAGTGGAGTGTCAGGATCATTATAGTCATCAATTTTTGGAAATCCAGTAGCCCGTTCCATAGCAGTGGTTAGCTTTTCAGCCATTGTGGTCGGATTTTTCGGAGCCTGCCTAATGTCTATTCTGCCATGATAACCGCGCGCGCTTTTATTCGTTGTCTCGCCATTATATCTTTCCAATCGTTTGAACCGCTTTGTTTCATTCTCAGGCGACCACAATATACCAAGCAATGTTTCCCAATTTCGCATTACTTCCTGTGTTGGACGTACATATTGTTCCCCATTAATGGAAGAGCCTCCGCCTGCTAGGCGGCCAGTCGTCCATTCAAATGAGCGATCATCAAGCCCAGTTTGCGGTATCCCTTTCCCTTGCCAAAAATATTGGGGAGAAAAGTTTTCCTCGAGTTCAGGAGCAAAGGTCGAATTACTAATCGGTATATCTTTATCATGATTATTACCCGCCTCCAAAACAAGTACAGACGTTCTTTTATTATCAGAAAGCTCCTTAGCAAGAACAGCCCCTGCTGGACCTGTACCGACAATAATGTAGTCAAAAGTCATGTTCGTTTTCATTTAATATCTCCTTTATGATTAACTAATTCAGGGTATTACCTTGCGCGGTCAGTTGTTCCAATTACTTTAGCGACCCAACAGATATTCTGAATTAGACTCATTAAAGGAGCATTTACTTGCGTTACATGCTATTATTTAGCTGCTTTGTTTACGCTTCATGCTTCTAATCAGCTGCTTCGTTTCCTTATCAATTTGCAGCGATTCTATAATTTTTTGCAGCGCCTTGTTGTAAGTGAAATCATCGAGCTTGCTGGACTGCAAATAATGCATTGTCGGCTCAGGAAGCTTTATATAGCAAATAGAAAGCGCCCATGCTGCTGCCATTTTCACATAGTACCCTTTGTGGTCCACCTCATCGATCAGCCGCAGTACACGTTCGATATAGTCAGCTTCAATATAATAGTTGAGCAGCATCACTATTCCAAAGCGTAAATCATATTCTTGATCCGATGCAAAATAGGGAAGCAAAAATCCCCATACATGTTCCTTATTTGCTTTCGTCATTTTTAATCCTGCACAAAAGCTGTCGCACACGGACCAGTTATTTATTTTCGGCACAAAATCAGCTGCTGCTTCCAGCACCTCTTCAATATCAGCTTTCAGATAACCGATAACCATACCCTGCAGCATCACTTCTTCAAAATATTCATTGTCCGCTTTAGCCAAGTACGAACGCCAATCCTGCTTGGCTAGCTGTTGGGCAAGCTTGCGCAGCTTCGGCAGGCGAACACCCAGCATGTTATCGATATTGGGAATTAAAGCTGACGCGAATTTCTTGTAATCCTGGTCTGCCATCTGTATAAGCTGTTCTTTAATTGAGTTGTTCACATCATCACCGCTTTTAATTTGTTTGAATAGAGTCGACTACATGATTTTATTATCAAGAAAGATGCTCTGTTTGTAAACGGACAGCGAAATAAGACAGCAAGATAAAGAATTAGCAGCTATTAGCATCAAAAAGTTCAATTTACGTACAACAGCTGCCCTCCACCCAAACTTGATCGCAGTAACATCTCTTTCGGTTTGCTTGTAGCCCAATCCATGGCCCAACAGCTTCTAGCCGGTCAGTCGTTCCGCTATTACTCCCAAAATCGCAGTTTTGAGGCAGCAAAGTGGCAGACGTTTCGCTATTGATCAATAAATCTCAGAAAAAGTCTCATTTAGAGCCTCATAGCGGAATGTATGTCCGCGAAATTAAAAAAATGGCGGTTTTAGAGCAAATAACGGAACGTGTGGCCATGTCGATTCATTTAGGCATCCTTCGGCAAAGACAGACACTCCGCTATTCATCAAGAAATTACAGAAGCTCCTTCGTCCCCTGCCAGCAGGAAACGAAGGAGCTTCATTTTGAAATCTAGAAGCATCTCTTCTTCTTTTACTTTATGACATTGCGGATGAACTGCTCCAAAGGCTCTACATTTGTAATATTGCTGTTGCAAGCGCTGCTGTCCATACACATGTAATTGCCGATCGCTTTGTAGTAATCCGGTGACGCATTGGCAGGACGCGACTTCGTAATCGCCGTGAATAGCGCTACTTCCTCGTGCCGGTTACACAAGAAGCAGACACCTTTCTTAGCAGGCGTAAATCTGCCTTCAATGCCAACCGTCTCACCCTGCATAGAATAAACGATAAACAGCTTATTTTGCGCAATATCCGTCCAGCCAAGATAGGTTATGCTGTCAAGATCAACAGCAGCTGTGTCAGGCGCCTTCAGCTTCTTCACCTTTGGAAAGAGCTTCACAAGCTGCTTGCCAGTAATTGCTGGAAACGCAAGCAGATAAGGCTTGAATGAAAGCAAATACTGCTCCAGATCCTCTACTGTATCCAGCTCAACGATTCGTACGAGCATTTGCTTTTGCTCTTCAGCAAGCTCTCCAAACGCATCCGTAATTTTAATCAGCGCGCTATGCTTGACAGCCTCAATGATTTTGAGATCAGATACTGTTTTATAGGTGTTCTGCAAATGCTTGACTTGTTTTTTAATTACATTATATTGATGGTTTCTAATAAATGGCGTTGTCATTATTACCCGCTCCTTATTTCATTTAATTAAACATAAGGTGCGAAGCCTCTTATTAGAAACGATATTCTTATTAATTGGGCGAATGTGCTACCTGCTTCATCGGCCCATGCAAAGAATCGCCCTAATCGTGGCTTCGCATGAGCAGGTTCGAGCCTCGGCAAAGTGATTTGCCATTTTTACCAACCCCCATTCATTATGTTTATTATAAAATAATTGATCGCAATATGACAAATGATTATATCTAATTGAAACAGCGGTTTGCAAAATCGTTTACATAATCTTTAAATAAACGGGCTCTTAAACGCTGTCGTTTCGTTTGCAATCTCATATAGCATCCTCCATAATGTTCCTTAAACCGCCTGGCGATCGTTACAAAAAACAAGAATAAGGAGCTTGGATATGGGAAACAATCATACATTCGGAATTGTGGACATTGGCTCCAATTCGATTCGGGTAGCTGTCTATGAAATGACCTCGGCCGGAGAATATCGGCTAATTCATGAAAATAAAGAATCTGCACGGCTTAGTCAAAAAATAAACGCTGATGGCAAGCTGTATCGTGAAGATCTAATAAGCATCATGCCCATCCTGCAGCAATTCCATCATATTTGCCTGCAATATAAATGCCGTGACATACGAGTTGCTGCCACAGCAGCAATACGGAATGCTTCAAATTCGCAAGAAATTGCGAATAGCATCCTTAAGCATACTGGACTGCAAGTACAAATATTATCAGGCGAGCAGGAAGCCTATTACGGATTTCTTGGAGTTGTCAGCAATATAGAGTACGAGGACGGATTTATTATTGATATTGGCGGAGGCAGCACAGAAGTTACTTTATTCCGAGGCAGAAGGCTGCTGCATAGCATTTCCTTGCCGATAGGAGCCGTGAATGGCCATGCCAGCTGCGGCAAATCGCCTGAAGCGTGGACAGAACACGATATTTCAAGCTTAACGAAGAAGTTGGAGCAATTATTGGCTCAGCACAGCTGGATTATGAGCTCGCCCGGCTTGCCCTTGATTGGTTTGGGCGGCACGATCCGCGCGCTAAGCAAATTAGATCAGCACAGGGCAAACTATCCATTAAAAACTGCCCACCATTACAAGCTCGATCCGAATGAGATTCAATATTTTGCGCAGCTGCTGCCTTCCCTGCCTTTGGCAAAACGCAAGCAATTGGATGGGCTGTCAAAATCACGCTCTGATATTATCGCACCAGGAGTCATTATTTTAAATACAATAATGGCATACATACAAGCTTCATCGGTTGTCGTCAGCGGCACTGGTTTACGAGAAGGAATGCTGATTGAGGCTGCCGGACTAGGCGTTCCGGCTGCAGTAGAAGTTATCCCAAGGCAAACGCGCTCTCTGCTTGCCTTTCATTCTACGGCAAGGCTTGATCATCTGCTTCATGTCTACAAGCTTGCGATTCGCTTACTGGATGCATTCGCTCAATATGCAGCGTATCCCCAGGAGTATAAGCAGCAGGCTGAGAAGCTGCTCTATGTATCAGCCATGCTGTATAAAATTGGCGGGAGTATTCACTATCACCAATACGACAAGCATACTTTATATTGGTTGACGAATGCTCCCATTGCTGGTTTAACGCACCGCGAAGCTTTGCTATGCGCTAATATTGCAGCAGCTGCCTTAGGAAAAGCAAAAGCGTCCTCCTTGGCTCCTTACCGCAACCTGCTCGAGCCCGCAGATGCTGAGCTGATTGCCCAAATAGGGTCGCTGCTGCATATTGCCATTGCGCTTAACATTAGCGAGACGGGGGCTGTGGAAGATATTGTTGCAGAAATAAAAGCAGATGCCTTGCAGCTTGAGCTGTTTTGCAGCAAACAAGCCCTGCTGGAAACTAGAGGGCTTGAAGCTGCGGTAAAGCCATTCAAAAAAGCATGGAAACTTGGCTTAAAATGGAATCTGCACCTTTCAAGATAATACTAGCTGCCGATCCTTCGTTTTCTTTTTCCAGGAATGAATGTGCAGCGCTTCGAACTGGCTTCTGCAAGGCGGAAGATCGTTTGTGATCGGCTCGTACTTGCCATTTTGAATAAGCCGCTGCGCCTTTACATTATCCTTAAGCGACAGCATCAAAATTTGAATGAGCGTATCGCGTGTGTCTTGTTTGTAGATGGGACACATAAGCTCCAAGCGGCGTGTTAAATTTCTGGTCATCCAGTCCGCACTCGAGATCCAAACTTCCGGATTGCCGCCATTTTCAAAATAATAAATTCGCGAGTGCTCGAGAAAGCGATCGACGATGCTTCTGACCGTAATTCGCTCGCTAAGTCCTTTAATGCCCGGGCGCAGACAACATATGCCGCGTACAATGAGCTCAATATGCACGCCTGCCTGAGAGGCTGCGTATAGTTCATCGATCATTTCCTGATGCGATAAAGAATTCATCTTGGCGATGATTTTGGAAGGTCGTCCTGCTGCGGCATGCTCCGCCTCCCGGCGGATCAAAGAGAATAATTTATCCTTCATATCAGCCGGAGCAGGTGTAAAGGCACGCCACTTTTCCAGCGAAGAATAGCCGGTTATTAAATTAAACAAATCAGAGGCATCCTCGCCGATTGCGGCATCTGTTGTGAAAAAGCCGATATCCGTATAGAGCCTTGCCGTAATGTCGTTGTAATTCCCCGTCCCGACATGAACGTATCTTTTCAAGTCCGCCCCTTCTTGCCGTACAACAAGCAAAATTTTGGCATGAGTTTTAAGGCCGACGAGCCCATATACAACATGGCAGCCTGCTTTTTCCAGTGTTCTCGCCCATGCAATATTGCGCTCCTCATCAAATCTCGCCTTTAATTCTACTACGACGGTTACCTGTTTGCCTGATTCGGCTGCGTGCGCAAGGGCTTTAATAAGCGGAGAATTGCCGCTCACCCGATACAAAGTCATTTTAATAGCCATAACAGCATGGTCTTGAGAAGCTTGAATAATAAAATCCGTCACGGCTTCAAAGCTTTCGTAAGGGTGATAGACGAGCACATCACGCTGGCTTAAAACATGGAAGAAATTATCGTGCTTTTCGAATTCCATCGGATAGACCGGTTCTATATGAGGATAGCGCAGTTTTGCATTCCCTTTAATGGCCGAGGTAAGCTTCCCTAAAAAGCTAAGATCAATAGGACCATCAATTTCGAAAATGGTCTCTTTAATCTCAAATTCATCCTCTAAAATCTCTAGAGCAAAAGGGTGGAAGCCCTTTTGTATTTCGAGCCTGACCGGAGAGCCCCAGCGGCGCTTGCGCAGCTCCTTCTCAATCTCCTCCAGCAGATCCTCAGCTCCGTCTTCATCAATCATTAAATCTGCATTGCGTGTCAGCCGAAATTCGTCTACAGCAACCGGGGTATATCCGCTAAACAATGTATGGACATGATGCCTGATGACATCTTCAATAAGAATAAAGGATTGCTTCTTGCTATTAGAATGTTGAGGCAAAGCAATAAATCTGGATAAATTAGACGGTATTTGGACAATCGCAAACCGCAGCTCCTCCGAGATGCTTGCCTCACGCTGTAATACGACTGACAAATAGACAAACCCTGTATGAACGAGCGGAAACGGCCTGCTCTGATCAACTGCCATCGGCGTTAAAACAGGAAAAATAATATCGTGATAATAATCCTCCATCGCTTTGCGTTGTTTTAAAGAGAGCTCCTCGTATTTAAGAAACATAATATGCTCCTTGCCCAGCTGCCTGACAAGATCGCGGTACGTGCGATACTGCTCTGATACCATGCCTGATATGCGCGAATGGAGCCTTTTATAAATCCCAGAGGGTGTATAGCCGGTAAAATCCTTCTTGGCATAGCCTGCACGAATCTGGTCTTGAATGCCGGCAAGGCGAACACTAATAAACTCATCCAAATTACTGGATACGATTGATAAAAATTTCACGCGCTCAAGCAGCGGCGTGTTTGGGTCCTTAGCTTCCTGAAGCACCCGCTTGTTAAATTCGACCCAGCTTAAATCCCGATTTAAATATCGCGAACCAATTGTCTCCATATCATGTCATCCTTTAGCCATATTTACCCTTATAGTACCTCTTTCTGCTGCTTCATCATGTTGCTTCATGTAAAAATAACGTAAATTGTATGTAAAATAATTTTGAATACAAAACTTCATTCTGTATGTTTCTTGGTATCATTGTATTAGGGAGTGAGACGATGAAAAGTAGATGGTTCTTTGTAATTAGTGTTTGTTTAATTGTATCGTTTGTTCTAATTGCACTTTTCTCTAACTATAACTATCCTTCAAAAAAAGCAATAAAAAATGGAGATATTGTAGTTACTCATAGTGGTAAATATCATTTAAACAATTTTTTTGAATTTCTTGAAAAGAAGAGAAATGAGATTAGAATAGTCGTTTACACTGACGAGGGCGATCCAATTATCAAAGATCTCACACGTGGTCAAAATGATGAAATCTTTTATAAAATAGATAACTCCAGGGATAAATTTTCTGCTAGGGATATCAAAAAAGGGGTTTGCAGCAATATAAGACAAGAGCCTTTCTCTAATGAAAACATGAATGGAGTATTTTATAAATTAGATGGTTGTGAAGGCAGCCGTTCAAATCATATTCCTTTGATTTTTTTAGAAAATAGTGAAAAATAATAAACAGCTATTAACTCTTATTACCCTTTCTTTTCGCCGATTGCAGCTTGATCCATAAACATAACAACACCGTACGCTAGGAAAGCGTACGGTGCTGTTGTCACATAAAAATCCTAAATTAGCTTTTAGACATCGCGAGCGTAATAATATCATGCGCCTGGATCAAGTCAGTGCTGATGCGAGCCTTTACCAGCTCATGAAGATGCTTATCCTTGTTCAAATCCTTCTTAAATTTATCAATCTCTTTCAGTAATTTATCGAGCTTCGATTTCTTTTTACCTTTATTCCAGTTTTTGTCGACATTTTGCATCATCTTATTCAGCTCTTTTTTATATTTTTCAGCATCCTTTACCCTCATGCCTTGACCTGGAACATACAGACTATCTATTTTGCGAATAATTTCGCTGTAGATTAATTTCACTGCCTTATCCGGTTCACGCCCTATCGTAACAGCGGCGTCTTTAAATACGCCTTCGCGAAGCGCTTCGTCGTAGCCGATTTTAAACAAGGTTTCGTATTCAAAAATAGCTACTCCATTAGCCGGATGTACAAAGCCGTCAGCATCCGCAGCTTCTCGTACCGCATCGATCTGCTCTACCAGCATCTCCTTGGATGAACCGATATAGGCAGCAAGGCCGGTCATAACAGCTGCTTTGCCCTTGGCGAATTTGAGCGCATCAATCGTATCCTTGACCGGCAGCTCCGTGCCCGGATTGTAGGTCATAATGCCAATATTATCAAGGCAACTCCGCTCTATCCAGTTAATGGCATCCTGATAAAGCTCGGACTTGGCACGCGGATAATTCGGCCATACAGCAGCCGAGAACTCTAGATCAGCGTTCCCTTCTTTAACAGCATCTGCGATATTGTACAGCACCTGATTAATTAAATTCACACGGAATTCATTCCATTTTTTATATAAGGGATCATCAGCCGCCAGAACCAGCGGATCTTTTCCAGTTTGCTGCTTGAATAAGTCGCGGCTGATTGACTCATAACCCGGATCCTGCCCTGGATAATACGGGTCTTCAGATGGATAGCGTACATAGTCAACCTGAATACCGTCCACATCATACTTTTCAGCGATTTCACGATAAACACCGGCTAACCAGCTCATCGCTTCCGGATGGGACGGACTTAAGAAATAAAAATGCACGTATGCACTGTCGCGGAACAAATGCTTGCCTTGCTTATTGGCCATTAGCCAGCCGTTCTTATACATATCCCATGTCTCCGCGTAAGATGAATCATCTGTCGCTTCTTGCTCGCGCGGCAGAGCCATATGCTGCGGAGGACGGACAAACAACGTTTTGCCCCAAGCATGAATCTCGATATTCCGCTTCTTCCCTTCCTCAACATACGTTCCCAGCACGTCCAGTCCATTGAAAGCCGGATTTAACGTAACGAGTCCATTGCTGCTTGGAAAAATAAAATGACCATCATAGTCGATTTCAACATATAGCTTATTGATGTTTACGGACAGCAAATCATCCAGAACCTTCTCAATCTCGGCACGCGACTTCTCCACTGGGCGAATCCAAGCAGCCCGATCCTCCACCCGTCGCGATTCAAATGTTCGATAATAAGCAATCTGGCTTGCTGCTTCTGCCTCTCGCAATAGCACCATGCCGGCCCGGAATTGCTTTGCTTCCATCAAACTTGCCGCTACTGAAATTTTCTGCTCAGCTTCTGAAATTTTCTCTCGCACAGCAGCTTTATCCATATCTCTGAACTGCTGATTGGCTGTCTCTAAAGCCTGCTCAGCAGCATGAACGCGGTGCTGTTCCCGTGCAACGAAAGCATCCGGCTTATACTGTACAGTTACGCTGCCGAGCTCGCCATCCCAGTGAGCATACCCTCCGATTTTCCCTAGACGCTGCAGAAAGTCTGCTTTCACGCCATGTCCCGACAGCACAAAGCCATTATCCGGTATGACCGAATTGTTGCCGCCGGCAGACATAATCCGACCGGTATGATCAACGGCAATCTCATAGCCGTATGGGTTCGTGCCAGTAGCAGGCTGGCCATAGGCTGAAGTATATACAATGAGCTGATCAGCACCGCGAAAACCAGGATAGGGGGCATTATTCGCATAATCCCATCCGGAAGGATTGTCTTCGTGCTTCGTTGGATTGACCGCATCCGTAGCGATGCGGCCTGCACCATACATAGGCACATTATCTAGCACGATATCCACGACGCTTTGACTCTCCATCGCTTCCCTGGCAGCCGTACGAACAGCTTGCAAATAGGGGCTGTCAATGTGAATTGAAAGTACTACTCCATTGCTTGGAATTGGCGAATTATTGCCTTGCGGCTGACTTGGATTATAGTCATCAAAACGAGTAATCAGCCCGTCAATGACAGTCAGCTCGATTCCATACGGATTCGTGCCAGTCTCCTTCCACGGAAATTGATTGTTGAACAACGCAACAGCTGCTGCTGTCCGGACAGCAGGATTTACAGCAGTTATAGGAATGGTCACATTTTGAATCGTAAAATATTGCTCTGGATAATAGACAGGCTCATAGCCCGTCAATACTAAAGACTGACCAATGGTGAATGCTTCGAGCTCGGAACGCGCTGAGCCCATAGCAGAAATAACATAGCCATTAGGCGGAATATAGCTGCCGTTAGCATCCTCCTCGACTATATCCACAATCGTTCCATTTGCGACAATCAATTCGAGCAGCTGATCCTCCAAGCCAAAAGGAGCGGTGCTTTCGCCAAAATCTCTGCTGAACAAGCCGATACTTCCATCGGCCCTTGCTTCATTTATATAATCGATGACGATTGATGCTCCGTCCGGCGCGCTTATAACAACTTTATTTTGCTGCGCGTAGCCCTCCATTGACCCTATTAGTGAAAATAGCAATACAAATATCATAGTGAGCGCAATGCTTTTCTTCATCATAAATAAAGCCCCTTTCTAATCTTATAATAACCAATCTTCCAATAAAGTTAATCCTGCTATTTTATTGCTAATACTGGAAATATACAATAGAATGGTAGAAACTACAGATCATAGCTAAAGGTGAGCAGATATATGGAACAAGTGAAATGGAAGGAAACCGATGTTATCTATTATTCTTCTCGCAAATATCTAGATCAAAATGAACACTGTAAACTGTACAAAATCGATCATACCTGGGGCAGCATACAAAATCATATTCATGACTATTTTCAAATTTGGTTTGTTAAAAAAGGCGAATTTATGCATGCGATTGAAAACCAGCCATTATATAAAATGGTAAAAGGAAATATCTTTCTTATTCCTCCCTATACGATGCACCGCGTGGAGATTGAAGCTGGAGGCATATTTGAAATTATCGGCTGTGAATTTATGCCTGAAGCGATTACTGAGCATCAACCAGGTATTGAAAGCGATTACAATATTTCTATGCTTTCCTATTTAAAACCTTTCTGGATGGAGGTTAAGCAGCTAAAGACTAAAATTCCGCTTATTGGAAAATCAGATAAATGGGCTGAAACGATGCTGGAAGAAATGTTCGCAGAATTTGCGGCCAAGCCCCCATTTTACAATGTGTATTTAAAGGGCTGTCTGCTGCAGCTGTTCCCGTGCTGGGTGAAAGAAAGGTTAGCACCATGCCGCAAATGACTACGGTTGAAATAAAATAAGGCAAATAGCTGATGGTTTGCGTGACCTTTTTAAAGGTTAATTGTTTGATCTCATTAAACAGCAGGGCAAGAATGATAGGCACCGGAAAGCCAAAAATAAGACTGTAGATGTTTAGCAGCAGCGTATTTCGCAGAATGCGAGGAAAATAAGGATCATTAAACAGCAGCATGAAGTTTTTAACGCCGACCCAGTCGCTTCCTGCCATTCCTTTGACGATATTGAATTTTTGAAACGCAATTAAAATACCGTACATGGGCCAGTAAGCAAAAATGGCATACCAAATCAGCACTGGAAGAAACATAAGATAAATCCACTTGTTTTTGGAAAGCTCGGCTGCCCTTTCTTTCCATTTGCTCGTCCTGCGCAGCAGATTATTGTTCAAACCAATCCCCCCAAATTGTTATCAGCTAAAGTGAAAGCGGATACATCAATTATAGTAATTGGCTATCTTGAAAAATATTAATTTAGTCCATTCCTATTGGATAATTGTTCAATCGTTCATACCATTAAGTTGTAAGCTGCATAAAAATAAAAAAGGTGACTTTTCATTCTATTCAGAATGAAAAATCTCCTTTTAGCGTCCATTTCCAGTCACTCAATAATTTTCAAAATATCATTTAACTTATAGATTTCATAGGTCGGCTTTATACCAGTATCGTTTTCCTTACGCAGTGGATTGTACCAGCAGGTATCGATTCCATAATTTATACCTCCCTGAATATCAGAAGTTAAAGAATCACCTACAATTAAAACCTTCTCTTTATCTGTTATCTTGAGTTTGGAAAATGCGTAATCAAAAATTCTAGTATCTGGCTTTTGAAAGCCTGCTTCTTCCGATATAATCAACTGCTCAAAAGTGTTATGAAGAGGAGAGCTGCCGATTCTTGCTCTCTGAACATTCGCATATCCATTTGTAATTACAGCAAGCCGGCACCCGGCAAGATTGCCGCATATTTCAACAGCTCCTTGCATCAGATACGCTTGCCTGCCCAAATTTTCAAGGTATGCGCTGCTGAACTTATCAGCATCGATCTCAAGCTTAGACTCAAGAAACAGTCTTCGGAATCTCTCTACGCCCAGTGCAGACAGAGTCGTAAGCCCCTGCTCCAAATCACCCCAAAGCACTTTGCTGATCTCTTTATATTTGGCTTCATAATCCGCCAATCCCGTAGGTATTCCGAACGCTACAAAGGTGTTATGCAAGGCATTTTTTTGTGACATGCTAAAATCGAACAATGTATCATCAACGTCAAACAATATAATTTCGTATTTCATGATTGCCTCCAATTTTTCAAGTTCCGCACAATACTATTTTAGCGTTACCGATGAAATATAGGAACAGACTGCTCAAAATGCTGAATGACGAGCCTGTTGACAAAGAGCGAATATATGTCACGCTTGTGAAAGGGGAATCCGTGGGAAGAAAAGCTTGATCAGCAGGAGGAGAGGCAATCTTCTCTTGTACTGTTATGCTGCGGCAACTCTAAGGTTGCCCAAATGAATCGACATGGTCACACATTCCGCTATTCGGCTCCAAGTAGGGCTTTTTCTGCGATTTATGGATCAATAACGGAACGTCTGTCACTTTACCTCCTCAAAACTGCGATTTTGGACGTATTAGCGGAACGTCTGACCAGCTAGAGAAACAGGCGGCAATCCGAGGCAAGCGTTTAGAACCTTATAGGTCAGCTTTAGCCTAAAACATAAGTTTCACTACATCCAAACAATCAATGGCCAATATTACTCTACAAATTGTAGGTTTCTCTACAAACATTACTCTAAATACACAGGTTTCACTAGAAGAGCCAGCAGCATAGCACCGCCGGCTTCTTAAATTTATAATACCAATGTCTTAAGCACCGGCTCGAGTGCATTAGCCATTCTAAGAAAGCCCAGATCTGTTGGATGCGAGCCGTCTACCGTGCTTTCGAAGAAATCGTCATCACCCAGCGATTTGGAGCCCTCAAAAAAGTAAATATTCAAGTCGCCCTGCTCACGCCGTTCCTTGACGAGCTCCTTCTCGAACTGCATGCGCTCCATTCTCATTTCATTTAAATGAGGAGTGAGCTGTTCACGCGCGTAAGGTATCCGAGAAACGATCAAAATCGGTGTCAACGGATGAGCCTCTCTATAAATTTTTATAAATTCAGGAAGCGTTTGACGAAATAGCTCCGTGCTTACACAGTTCCCCTCGTAGTCAACGACCAAACATGCCGGATTATCAATTTGGGCAATGATTTCTGCTACCTCCGGCTCCCCCTTGCCATTGCCTGAAAAGCCAAGATTGAGAAACTCGAGCGGAATTCTGCGGCTTAGTATGTTGGTGTACATCATTCCAGGCCGTGATGCGCAGCCCCCTTGTGTAATGGACGTGCCATAGACGATTACTTTTTTATCGGAAACATAGCTTGGAGCAGCAAGCAATGTCGCATTTTCATCCAAACCTATTGATATTTCCTCGACTCCTTGATAGAGCGGCAAGCTTAGGCATACGTTACGCATCGTTGCGGTCCAGTTGGAAAAAAAGGCGCACTCATACTCAGTCTGCGTGTGATCATATATGGTTGTATTGCCATATTTTCGTGGAATGATAGTATCCGGGGAATCGACATAGCAATCAACGCCGCATTGCCCTGTCGCTGGCATATGGGCCATATCTGCTTTCCCTGTCAATTTCACTCTTATCGATATGGACGTCGAATCCGTCTGAAAACGAATTTGTCCCCCTGCAGTATGATTAGCCAGATGCTCTACAGCTTCTGGAACTGCGCCAGGCGGCAGCGTCGGCAGTCTGCGATACTTTCTTTCCTGAGCAAACCAGGCAAAGCCTGCAATTTGAAACGGCTCATCCATAGGCGAATACCAGCGAATATTACCTTCCAGCTTTGCTTTCGGACGCATTTTTCTATCATATTGCTGGAGCAATTTCTCTTTCCTTGTTTCCACGTCTCTCATCCTTCCAAAAAATAATAAACCCCACAAATTAATCAATTTAATTGATTAATTGAACGATAATATATCTATAATAGCACAAATATTTGAAATAGTGTTTATTAGACTATATAAAGACATAGAAATTATCGTCAAATTAAATAGTCAATTCATTTTACAATTCAAATATGAAGTATTTAATACAGGCTGGATCGCTTTGAACAATAAAAAGAAGCCTTTCCTTGGCTGAATAAAACTGCGGGCATTCATTCAAGGAAGGCTTCTTCTGTTCTTTTATACTAAGTTCTGCGCATATATGCCCGCACCGTCAGCGGAGCGAATACAGCAACGATAACAGCAGCGCCGATTAATGAAATAACAAGATCGCTGCCGACTGTTCCATTGTTGGCCAGCTCCCTTACTGCAGTGACCAAATGCGAAATTGGGTTAATGTTTACAAACCACTGCAACCATTTCGGCATTGTTTCTACAGGGACGTAAGCATTCGATAAAAAGGTCAACGGGAATAATATGATCATGGATATCCCTTGAACGCTTGATGCTGTTCGCGCAATCACGCCAAAAAAGGCAAAAATCCAGCTGACAGCCCAGGAACAAATGATGACAAGCAGCCCCGATATTGCAACGAAACCAATTCCGCTCTCCGGACGATAGCCCATTACATAGCCCATAACAAGCGTAAGCACTGTTGCAATCGCATAACGGACTGTATCGGCCAGCAATGCTCCGGCTAATGGAGAGATCCGGGCGATCGGCAATGACTTGAATCGGTCAAATACCCCTTTGTCCATATCCTCGCGCAGCTGTACGCCAGTAACGATTGATGTTGTAATAACGGTTTGCACCAAAATGCCGGGAATAATAATCGGCAAGTACGCTTGCACATTTCCGGATATCGCACCGCCAAAAATATACGTAAACATAAGCGTAAAAATGATCGGCTGAAATGTAACGTCAAACAATTGCTCGGGCGTGCGCTTAATTTTGAGCAATCCACGGTAAGCCATCGTAAACGAATTGCGCACTGACTGACTAAAACTTGTTCTTTTTCGTAATGAATATAAGGCTTCTTGCTTCACTGATGAGCTGCTCATACCCGCACCTCCTCTAGGACTGAATGTCCGGACACAGCCGGCTCCTCCTCTTTTACACCCTGGCCTGTAATGGATAAAAACACTTCATCCAGTGTCGGCTTTTGCACACTGATCTCCGCAAGCTGAATGCCCTTCGCACGAAGCGCCACTAGCAGATCAGTAACAAGGTCAGCATCAGCCATTGGCGCAGTAATCCTGCCTGCTTCCGAAGAAACATTTGCACGAACGTTAAGCACCTTCTCTACCAGCTGCCTGGCACCTGCAATATCAAGCGGATTTAATGTTCTTAGATGCAGCGACGAGCTGCCGACCGAGGCTTTCAACTCATCTACCGTGCCTTCAGCCACAACCTTACCGCGATCAATAACGGCTATTCGGTCTGCCAGTTGGTCAGCCTCATCCAAATATTGCGTTGTCAAAAGCACCGTTGATCCTGACTTTACCAGCTTGCGGATTGTTTCCCACATCTGAGCCCGCGTGCGCGGATCAAGCCCTGTCGTCGGTTCGTCCAGAAAAATTAACGGCGGCTGAGCGATTAGACTTGCAGCCAAATCCAACCTGCGGCGCATACCCCCGGAAAAGTTTTTCAATGGACGCTTGGCTGCCTCAGATAAGCCGAATTCCTCCAGCAGATCAGCTGCTTTCCGCTTTGCATCGGTACGGCTAAGTCCAAGTAAACGGGAAAAAATAATTAAATTTTCCGTTGCACTAAGCGACTCGTCAACAGACGCGTATTGCCCAGTTACTCCAATTAACTGGCGCACGATCTGCGCTTCTTTTACAGCATCATATCCAAATATACGGGCTGAGCCGGCATCTGCTCGCAATAAGGTCGCCAGCATGCGAATAGTCGTCGTCTTGCCTGCTCCATTCGGACCAAGCACGCCATAAATCGATCCCGTCCGAACCTGTAAGTCTACACCGTCTACCGCACGGTTATCACCAAAATGTTTAACAAGTCCACGGGCATCAACTGCCCATTCACATCGATCAGCAATTGATTTTCTAAATTTACTGTCCACTTCCATTCCTCCTTACATAGAGATGAACCATAGTACATTCATTTGTATTGTAAATAAATTCAAAATGCGATTAAACCTTCTGAGGAACGGAATCTGTTCCGTCTTGAGACTGAGTAAGCTCCATTTTTAGTGCTAATCTAAAACTTCCTCAATATAATGTATCGATCGATATGTATCTAACGTTATATTTTGGTGCGGATTGTAAAAGGTCAGTCAGTGCAGCCACTATTTTGAGAGGAGACGTTTATCTTGGATAAAATAAATCAATATTTTTTAGATGAGCTAGTAAAAAAGGCAGTTAAAAAGGAAAACATTTGGGGGTTTGTCATTCGCGTTGAAAATACTGATCTTTCATTATCGCTAATGAGCAGCGGCGGAAATATCCAATCGGAGGATTATTACTTTATAGCTAGCGTTACGAAATTGTATGTGACAACTATTATATTGCAGCTGCGTGCTGCTGGCCGGCTCCAGCTTGACTATCCCATTAAGCAGTATCTTTCCTCAGATATTATGAGCGGGCTTCATATTAGAAAAGGTATTGACTATTCCAGCGATATTACGATCAGGCATCTCATGTCGAACACGACAGGCATTCGAAGCTATTTTACATTTGACATTATTGATCAGCTGGCAAGCGGCCATGATCAAATCTGGCCTCTCGAAAAAACACTGGATGCTATTAAACAAACAAAGCCCAGGTTCAAGCCTGGGCAAAAAGGTAGAGCGCTATATTCTGATACGAACTATCAATTGCTCGGAAAAATTATTGAAAATATTACAAATAAGCCTATTGGGGAAATGTTTAAACATAATATATTTGATCCCCTGCAATTGGAGAAAACTTATGTATACGAAAACATGCAAGACACGCGTCCCGTACCTTTATATTTTCAAAACCAGAAGGTCCACATTCCAAAGTATATGACCTCCGTAACCTCGGAAGGAGGCATTGTGTCCACTGCTCGTGATACGATGATATTTCTGAAAGCTTTTTTTAATGGACAGCTATTTTCTAAAAATGATCTTTCAGAATTGACCGCTCGCTGGAATTTGCTATTTGGGCCAGGTCTATTCTTCTATGGAACGGGCATTTCCAAGCAGCCTATTACTGCTTTCGATTTGAAGGACGGTCTGCTTGGCCATTGGGGCCAATCAGGCGCCTTTGCATTTTATCATCCTAAATCGGACTTATATTTTACAGGCACCGTCAATCAATTTTCTGGACATTCAACAGCAGCCCGTATGATGATTAAATTAATTAAGCAACAGCTAACATAACATCGGCGTAGTTGCAAGCTTTTATCTATCGAACAAGACGGTTTTTAACCGCATCCGGCTCCTCCATTTTGGACCAAAACAATTTCAGTTCACTATGCAAATGCTCCAATTCATGGATCGAAATATTCAAATCTTTATAATTCCGAAGCACAGGCAGTATGTCCAAATAACCGTTAAAGCCGGCAGGACGGTGTGCATGCTCCTCTCCTGCCCGCTCTGCCGCCTGCTGATGTGCCGGGATGCTAAGCGTCTGGTTGCTAATAAGCAATTGGCTTTTTTCCGATGCTAGAAAATCTACCAGCAGCTTGGCAGCATCCTTTTGCTTGGAATGCCGGCTGACAGCTAGCCCGGTAGCCAGCACAAAGGTGCTCGGCTCCGATTCATGCGGGATTGGAGCAATGCCATAAGCAAATGCAGCTTCCTTAAGCGCATGAAGAGCATAATAAGACGTAATGATCATCGCTGTTTTTTCATTTAGAAACATTTTCTCCGTATCCAGGTCTGCTTCGCTTAAAAACGCGGGAGACTCCCCCTGATTGTAAAATAAATCGCGAAAAGCCAACAAATGCTCCCACAGTAATTCACCGTTATAGCTATCTTTCGGATCATCCTCAAACGTAAAGCCGTTTTGCAGCAAATATATCGGAAAACGGTTGAGTGATGCAATATCGAGATAAAAACCGAGTGTATCAAGCTTTTTTTTAGTCATTCGCGCCGCATTGGACAAGTCTATCCATGTCCAGCTGCTATCGGGCTCAGCGATGCCGCTTCTAGCAAACATACCCTTGTTATAGCACAAAATGATAGGAGAAAAAATAAACGGCTTTACGTATAATTGCTCTTTTTCGGTAAACAGCGATGTTAAAAAAGAATAATGCTCCAATTGAGAAAACTGCGGTTCAAACAACTCCAGTTCCCCGCTTTCCGCCGCATGCAAAAAATCTTTATTGTTAATTGAAACGGCATCAACCCATCCGTTATGAATAAAATCACGTACTGTTTCCACATAATTGCGGTAAGGAAGCGATAACATTTCCACCTTGATGTGCGGATAGTGGCGGCGAAACAAATCGATTAAATCCAGCAGCGCGGCCTCATTTTCAAGCGAGGGATAATAGCCAAGCCTTATCGTAATGGTTTGAAATTCCTCAACAGCATTGACCATATTGCCAACTCTGGGAACCTTGGTCAGCAGCCCGTCTGCCACTAAAATATCAAGCGCCTTGCGCACTGACTTTCTGCTTATTTGATACTGCTCTGACAACGCAAGCTCTGACGGTATATATTCTCCGGCGGGCCGGATAGAAGTTAGTATCTCATGACGCAATGTGTCCAGCATATCATTATATCGCGTTTGGAAGGTAATGCGATCCGACTTATTACTCATGATTTTACTCCTTATCTAAATTATGTAATGTCCTTAAGAAGTGATTATATCATGATTAGCAAGCCGAAACGACTAGCTTATCACAGCACCTGTTACAGCATCAATATGTCGTTATTTCTGCTATCCCCCAAATGACATGATGTGGAAAATGATAAATTGACACTTCGTAAGAAAGCGGTTACGCTATGTTTGGATACCACAAGGATACCACATCATAAAAGTGTCTGGCTACAACAAAATGAAAGGAGAAGTCATTAGCTCTCTAATAACCTGAATCGAAAGGGGTATATTGCTATGAAATGGATGAAAAAAACAGCTTTTTTTATGTTATGTCTAAGTCTAATCCTGTCTGCCAGCATATTATCAAGCACTGTTCATGCGACAGATGACGCCGTACAGGAAATTGTAGAAGTAGAAACTGGAGAGACACCTGAAACTGAAGCTACAGAATCTGAAGTTATAGAAACTGAACTTATAGAAGCTGAAGTTACAGAAACAGAAACTACAGAAACAAACACTGCGGAATTCTTTTCTGCTGCCATGGAAACCGTCTTTCCTGTACCTAATAGCAGTTTTGAGGATAACGGACCAGGGACTGCTGTGCCAAGCAGCTGGACTCTGGTTACGTCGAGTACTGGAGAAGGGTTTTCATTCGAGGTTAGCGATAAGCAAAAATATGAAGGCAGTCATAGCTTGAAAATTATTGATCATTTTAACAATAAAAC
The DNA here is from genome assembly GCF_036541265.1 of Paenibacillus sp. IITD108. Taxonomy (NCBI): domain Bacteria; kingdom Bacillati; phylum Bacillota; class Bacilli; order Caryophanales; family Paenibacillaceae; genus Paenibacillus; species Paenibacillus sp. IITD108. Next base: position 88,372 of record NZ_JAZHCT010000006.1, read on the forward strand.
AATTGCTCTGCGCAGCAGCCCGGTTCCGATAACACCAGGACAATCATATAACGCTTCTGCGTTCATGTACTTTGAAGATGCCGGCTTTACAAACAACATGGCCAGCATCAGAATTCTTTTTAGTGACGAGAATAAAGTATTAATCAATATGCCTGAACAAGTCACTCACAATGAATCAAAACATGGAATACCCATTGGCGAATGGGTAAAAGTCGCATCGCCATCTATAGCTGCTCCTGCTAATGCAAGATATGCTCACGTACAGCTAAGCACAACAAACAGCGCAACTGCTGTTGTCTATTTTGACAACACTTCCATCGAACTGGCTGAACCTATAGGAACAAGCTTAAGAAACCCAGGCTTTGATCAAGGTATAGTCAATAATAAAATTCCTAATTGGTCTGATATTTCCCTGCCATCCGGAGATGAGCATTATGCTGCTGTTTCCGATAAAAATTATTATTCGGCTCCATACAGCTTGAAGATTTACGACCAGTTAAGAGATAAATCAGTCATAATGATAAGTGACCCTATAACCGTTACGCCTGGCGATTTCTATACAGGTGCCGGCAAGGTCTATCTCAATAACGATAGTACGGCAAGCATTACGGTGCGCTTCTATGATCAAAGCAATACACAACTCGATGTAGGTTCTCCTGAAATACATTATGAAACCGGTAAAGGCTTTCCTGTAGAGAAATGGACAGATATTACGACTCATCAGGTTACTGCGCCGGACAATGCAGCTTATGCAAGGCTGCTTGTGTATACGACTTCTTATGCAATTGCTGAAGCGTACTACGACGATTTGCAAATTTTGCACGCGCCCAACCCTTCACCCGCAAAGCTTATGCTTGCCGCTCCGAGTCAGTTAAATGCTGGAGATAGCTTTACAGTCACTCTCTCAGCCTCAAGAATTAAATCGCTGCAAAAGCTGGATGCAAGCTTGCACTATGACAGCCAGCTTCTGCAATATGAAGGCTTTACGCCGGAGCCTTACTTTGAGACAGAAGGCGCTTCATTAGAGGCTGCTAATTCTCCAGGCAAAGTAAACATATTAGCTTCTGCCAACGCAAGCCAGCCGCTGCCTGCCAGCTCGGATATTGTACAGCTTCAATTCAAGGCCGTTGGCGACACTGGGCAGGCCTGGATGGTGCTGGGTACGGATACGATGATGAATGACGTGCATCCGCTTCTGCAAAGCCAAACAATTCTCGTAAACATCGGCGATATCAGCTCAGGAAAGCTGGACAATAAACGATTCGGCAGCTATGAAGATCTGGGAGCTCCAATTGCAGATACAGTTGGCTTGTTTGACGGACGTACAGGTGTTGAGGATGGCATTAATGTCATGTATACAACGGTAAAAGGCATTCCGCCTATATTCCATGTTATTAATTTGGACAATAACACGCTTATTCGAAGTCTTCCGCTTGAAGGCGGCGGAGATGTTTGGAGTCATACTGTTGCGCCTAACGGTACCGTTTACATTGCTGCTGGCGACCAGCTTTGGGCATACTCTCCGAGCACGAAGCAAGTCGAAAAAGTATTTACGTTTAGCGGAGAAAAAGTATTCTGGGCACTCGATCATGATGAACACGGCAATATTTATATCGCCACCGGTCCCGGCGGCAAAATTATTAAGTATGATCCTGTTAACGATACAAGCCGCGATTATGGCCGATTGATGGGACGCATCAGCGAAGAATATGTACGTTCTATCGCTTATAGCAAAGGCTATATATATGGCGGGACGTCTGTGAACGAAATCCATAAAATAAATGTCGACACTGGCGAAAAGCAAGAGATTGCTGCACCGCTAAACGAAAAGGCTTATGTGTATGATTTAGATATCGTTGATGACAAGTACTTGATTGCCCGCTTCGACACTTCGCAAACGAGATATATTTACGATTTGGATAAGAATAAATGGCTGGATGTTAAAATTGAAAACAGCTCCTCCGGCTTGCATTTAACTAAAACATCTTTAAACGGTAAGATTTATATGCCGGTGAATGGGCAAATCCAAGCCTTCAACCTCAATACGCTTCAATTAGAGGAGCTGGGAACGCCGTACGGAACAGGCTTCCGAGGGGCAGATTGGGTAGAAATTGATGACCCCGACCTGCCTGGAGTCAGTCTTGTTACGATGAATTTCAGCGGCGGCTACACGTACTATAACGTGCAGACAAATAAAGTCAAGCAAATTGCCAACTTCCTTCCGCCTGCCCCGTCCATCACTCATATATTTGCGAAAGGAAACAACGGGAAAATTTATATTACAGGCATGCAGGCTTCAAAAGCAGCAGAATATGATGTTTTCAATCATGCCTTTAAATTAATTCCCATGGGGCAGGCAGGAAGCGTTACGCCATTTGAGGATAAAGTTTATTTTGGCGTTTACCCCCATGCGGAATTCGAAGTGTATGAGCCGGCAAACGGAAATAATCCAAAAAAGCTGTTTAACATCGGCGATGAACAGGATCGTCCGATACGCGGCATCGTTGGGGACGGGAAAATATTCGTTGCAAATATACCGGATTACTTAAAGCTGGGCGGAGCGATGATGGTATACGATCCAAAAGGGGAAGAGCCCGCTCAATCCTTCAAGGTTTATCGTAATATTGTCCAGGATCAGAGTATTATTTCACTCGCCTATAAAAACGGAATTATTTATGGATCCACGAACATTAATGGCGGGCTGAGCTCGCAAACTGTAGCTAAAGAAGCTAAAATCTTCGCTTGGGACGTAGAGAAAGAGCAAAAAATCGCAGAAATCTCCATTAACATTCCCGGGCTGAACAATCCCCCGTCTATTGGCGGGCTTAGTATTGGACCTGACGGCTTGCTTTGGGGCGGCGTGAATGGCTATGTATTTGCGATTGATCCTGCTTCAATGGCAATGGTTAAGTACAAAAATCTGTACCCGAGCGATAGCTCATGGGGACAATGGGGCTCCTTCCATGCAGAATGGTCGGATGGCGTTTTGTATATGCATTTGGGACGGAGACTGACAGCAATTGATCCAGTAACCTTAAATCATGTGAAGCTTGCTGATTCAGAAGCCTTTACGATTGGAGAGGACGGTCATATTTACTTCTCGCCGCATGCCGGTGTAACCCCAACTTCTAATCGTACACTTATGTATCGTATGAAAATTACCGATTTGACTCACCCGGGCAAGCTTAATATAAGCGCGCCGCTAAGCGTGAAGTCAGGCGAAACATTCGAGCTGTCTTTGTATGCCAATCAAGTAGTAAACTTGAATAGCGTAAAAGCTGATTTGAGCTATGATCCTGCCAAGCTGCAATTACTGTCTGTAACAGCAGATGCTCCGTTTTCTGATGAAGCTGCTCATTTTAATGCAGTCAATAATAACGGCTCTATCGCTATCACGGCTTCACTAGCTGAAGGCAATGTCATTACTGCAGATACTATAGTAGCGAAGCTGTCTTTTAAAGCGATTGCTGCCGCGCCTGCGACGAGCATTGTGCTGAAGGAAAGTTCTGCAAGTGCATTTGCCGGCGGTTCGGACATTGCACTTGGTGAAAATAAAGAAATAACAGTAGCCATTCAAGCTTCAACTGGGCCTGTTGATCCCGACCCTGGCAATCCTGATCCTGAAAATCCTAGTACGGCAGCTCCAAACATACCTGTAACTAAAGAGTATATTCAAATCGTTAGCAGCAACGATCTAAAAGCTTCCGGCGGCAAAGCTTCTATAGCGGTCGACGACGATAAAAATGAAGTTTGGCTGCCAGCTAATGCCTATGATCTGATTGGAGATGCCTTTGTCGAGTTAATCAGCAGCGCTATAACGGCCCGCATCGCGCCTGATACGCTCAAACAGCTGCAAGGCAAAATTGCAAATGAGCAGCTTGCTCAAGCACAAATTGCTTTTGCATTTCATCCTTTAGACAAGAAAAGCCAACAGCAAGCTGCAGCCAAAGCAGCAGCTGCCAATCAGAAGCTTAAAGTAAAGGAAGCAGGTCATGCTTATAAAATCGACTTATCTATCGTAACGAAAGATGGAAAACCTGCAGATACAACCGCATTTCATGCACAGCTGCAGCTTAGCTTCCCGATAGACGAACAAAATAACCGCAAATTGCTTGGCGTATATGCCATTGCAGAAGATGGAACATTAACGTACATTGGCGGCAAATTAGAAGGCGATATGATTACTGTTATATCAGTAAGCCAGGAACCTATGGCGTATTTGAATGGGATAAATCGTTCTCAGACATTGCAGCAGGCAGCTGGGCAGAAGCAGCGATCAAGCAAATGGCCGCCAGACATGTCGTTCAAGGCGTGAGCGAAACAAGCTTCGCACCGAACCAATCGATTACGAGAGCAGAATTTGCTGCATGGATCGTACGCGCCTTCCAGCTGCAGGCAACAACCGGCAATCCATTTACAGACGTCGCTCCCGGCGTATGGTATGAATCAGCCGTAACGGCTGCATACGAAGCCGGTATTATTAACGGCAAGGGCAATGGCAAATTTGCTCCAACACAATCAATCTCGAGAGAAGAAATGGCTGTTATGATTATAAGAGCCTACGAGCTGCAGTCTGGACAAAAAGCTGGTTCCAGCGATCATGCCGGCTTCTCGGATCAAGCTTCTATAAGTTCATGGGCAAGCAATTCCGCACGGGCTGCTCATGAGCTTGGATTGCTGCAGGGCCGCGGCAACAATACGTTTGTGCCAAAAGGATTGCTCACTAGAGCAGAGGGCATTCAAGTCATTGCTAATCTTATCAACCATTAAATAATCGATAATGCGAGAAAGGGATTGAGCCTATGCTCAACCCCTTAGCAAGCAAGCTATTCCGGAAATTAAATCTGGAATAGCTTGTTTTTTCAATTAACTTTGTTGTTCTCTTTTTCTAATAATGTCATCTATCTCTGATTTTAACAAAAGGTATCTATGGGTATTTCTATTGATCCGCACCTTCGTTAAATTATTTTTCTCCACAAAAACTTTCATTGAATCTTTGGATAATCCTAATTTTTCTCCAGATTCCTTAACGGTCAATACAACCAATGGGTTTGTGGCGTTAAAGGTTTCCTTTAACTTCAAATTCCAATCAGCAAAATTTTGCATGTATAACAGCCTCTTTTCTTCCATTCAAACGAACTAATTGAATCGGATATAACCATTATACCACAACAAAGCACTTCTCCGGCGTCCTTCATGAGGAATGCGCATAGCCGGATAACAAACCTGGACGGTGCTCGAGAAGTCATTCATTTTTCAACGAATCCTGAAGGCGCTATTTTGCATAAAATGCCCCTTTTGAAATCTAACGCATCACATTAGGATGTCGATTAATTGTGAATAGGGCAATAAGCAATCGCAAGGGATATTACTACAATCAAGTTTGGGATTCCGACCGCTGTTGTAGTCCAATTTTTTGATGAAATAACCCCTGTAAAGGATAAAATTGGCCTACAAAGGCGGTCGCTGCCGCTTCTCCATTCCCAATCTTGCTCTTCGTTCCCCTTCTTTTTGCATGCCAATCTCACAATTAATCGACGCACTTCGTAGAGTCGCTATTTGTGAACAAATGCTCATTTGGGCAGCGTTTTACTACCATTAAGCATGCTACGATTCGTTACAAATTTAAAACAAGCTTTTTTGGCACAATAGCACTACCCGTATTCGTTAGATTTTCCAGACGAGTTTTGCAACCACCTGTTAAAAACATATAGTTTCATCAATAAAAAAAGACGCCTGTGCTCTGCAGAAATGCAAAGCCTGACGTCTTTTATTTTATTTCATCAATTACATGCTAGGCGCGTTCAACGCTTCTTCTGGTACAACGATTTCTTCGATTTCATTGTACTTGCTGATTACACTCTTCATATCCATGTCGATTGTAATTTTTTGTCCTTCTTGCTCCATTTCAGCTGACATCACAACATCAGATCTGGTCGGATAGTAAGTTTCTTTGTTCATCGCCGTTACAACCTTGATGCTAGTAATGTTCATTGCATCCAGCATAGCTGCCATCTCTTCATTTTGGCCGCCTTGATTCATGAACGATTTAGCAAGCTCCTTCACATTGTCGCCAGACAAGCTTGCAGTCAATACATAGTCATTGCCTTCTTCAGTAACAACAGTATCCTTAGCAATTGCTTTGAAGTTTTCAAGTTGTTTTTCTGGCTTGGATGACTCTTCTAGAGTAGCCATCAATTCTTTAGTAGTCTCTTCAGGCATTTTCACCCAGTTGCCTTCAATCTGTGCAAACATGCCATCTTTCGTAATATATTGCACCATTTTTTGGCTGCCTAGCTCTCCCATGTTCATATCTAGATCTTGAAACATTGTCAATGGCTCTTTAACAAAATCAGATGTTGATTTCATTTCTACCTTTTGTTCTTGCTTTTGCTCTCCAGCAGTAATGTTGATATTTTGCTTCATATCTAAAGTCATGGAGAAGCTTTTAAGATCAGCACTTGCTGCAGTAGACTTCTCGATTAGCTCTTCGACGGTAGGTAAAGCATTATTTTGATTATTGCCAGAACCTTGATTTTGTTCAGTTTGGTTTGTTGGCGGCGTGCTGCTGTTTCCACCGTTTGAAGGACCGTTATCCTTCCCTCCACATGCTGTCAAACCTAATGCCAATGCTGCTGATACTACAAAAATTGCCAGTTTTTTCATTTCCTGTTCCCCCTAAAATTTTCAGTCCCTAGTAGGATACCCAAGAACTGTATTGCGGCGACAGAGTACATAGTCCTAAAAAGGCATACAAAAAATTCCATACACATCCTATTTCATTAGGGAAGTATGCCCAGTTTCATGCGAATGCGTTTCCAATGTTACAAAAATTTGAACAATATTGTCAAAAAAGCAGCATGTTTTCACTATTAACTCATGCAGTTTGCATAACTGATTCATTGTTTCTCTGCGATTTTAAGTCTCCCTTGCCAATCTATTTTCCGCAAAACTAGTCGGGTTAGTACTGTAACGAATCGAGCGGGTAACGAACAATTAAATGGAGCGGCACTGGGCACGCTCGATAGCCTCACAACTGTAACGGTTATGAGGAGCGTTATTTAGTGGAAAAAAGAGGTTTTGAAACTGTAACGGTTGTGAGAAGCGTTAAGTGTTAACTTTCATCGCATTTTTGCTGATTTTAAGCAAATAAGGCTTCCTACATCCGTTAGATTTAAAATTGAGCTGATTTCCTTACAATAGCACTTCCTACAACCGTTAAATTCGGAATGAACTGATATGCCGCGACATCCACTACAAAAAAGAGAAGATGCCCAGCCCTCGGAATACTCCTAATTCGAAAGGTTTGTCCACCACTATCTCACCCCATCCCAAATAAAAAGCATCCTTTCCCGGATGCGCAATGTTTTATCCTTTATATATTTTGTTTTCTAGAATAATAATTTGTTCCTCATTAGGGGATATCCCTACTTGTTTAGTATTCTCAACCAACCTATAAATAGTATCGCAGCATTGTTTAGCACCTAAAACCAATAAGGGGACACCTATGAAATCAATTTTTAATCCCCTTGAAAAAAAACCACCAATTGACATAACGAACGGTACAGTTGGCGAGGTATTTGAAAATACTATTTTTTCATGAAAATGGTGTTTACTCTGCAGTAATAGGCTTAAATTTTTTAATGCTGGAACAACAAGTTTTGAGGATTTCCTGCCTATTGTAAATACTGAATCTCCATTTTCATCTACCCCGTGAAAAATAAGTTTTCCAAAATCATCTTTATTCAATTTATTGAAGTAATTTACATTCAATATTTCTTCTTTAGTTAGCTTTCGTTCTGGATGTGTAATTTGTTTCAAGTGATAAGCAGCTGCAAGAGACGTTGTATGCGTCCCCCCATAGTCATTATAGATATAGATCATAAAATCATCCTTTATTATTTTCTATTTCTATTATGGTCATTTCTGCATGTCTTCAATCTATGTTATAGAAAATAGCAATATACAAGCTGATATTCAATAGGCAAAGAACAAACGATGCGATGTTATTTGCGGTGCGGTCATTAATGACCGTTAGACCCAAAAAACAGTCTTTTTGTTGCATATGCGGACACTTATGACCATTAGAAGAACATTCCGTCGAATTTTCTAGTTTTTTTCCCGCTAACGGATATTTCTGTCCGCTAGAAAGTGGAAGTTCGCGAAAAATGAGCGCTAACGGTCATCAGTGTCCGCATCACTAGGATCAATTCGAGCTCAACATACTTAGCTAGATTTAGCTTGTTTGGGCTTAGCGGTTGTCTCATACACATATAAAAAATTATGAATCCATTTTGAAGCGATAACTTCTTCTGTCTTCGGATTGACCATCTGCAATTCAATGAGTTGATGCTCGGGATTAAGGCTCCTATAGAGCTCGCCAATCCCCTTCGTCGCGTGCAAGTTTTCCCCACTTTGAAATACATCGCCTGCTCCAATCTCCATTCCATCATGACCCATCTTTTCATACGAAGTATATTGTTCTAATCCTAAGTAGTCCTGCAAAATTTTATCATGAATCACAACGTTAACATGGAAGGGACCAGTGCTTTCTTTCGTTTGATTAATAATTCGATATTCTATGCTGAGCAAATCCTCATCAAAATACTCATCGTTTAATGATACAAAATTAACACTTGCATCGCCGAATAAAATACGCTCTCTATCATTTCTATCCTTAGAACAACCGATTAGCACTAGCAGAGAAATCAACACGATAATGATTTTATTTAACATATTGTTCAACTTCCTCCTTTACCCGCCTCGTAAAATCGGATATTACCGGACCCCACTCTTTGCCAAAAGCTTGCCTTACATCTATTATAACAAAAAACCACTTATTACTTGTACCACCACCAAATGTAAGACAAATTGGTTGCAGTTCAAAAATAAATGGTTTTTTGAGAGCTTCTTTTTCTATTACTAATTACTGTTTGATTACACGCACATTATCGATTTGCAGCACTGTACCGCCTGGCGAGTCCACATAGAAGCCGACATCTATTACTCCAGAGGTAACATAAATGTTGTCAATACTAATAAACCTCCACTCAGCGTGGTGAGGGATATTGTAATCAAGCCGGCTCCCGCCATACTGATCCACTTCAGCCCTCGCAGTCGTTGCTCCATTGCCGCTTAGTCTAACCCATGCTTCAAACTTGTAGTGACTATTATTAACCGGAACATCAACTAATTGATGAATGCTCTGCTTATAAGCACCCGGTGCATGGAAGTATGCTCGTTTAGAGCCTGTACGCGCAGACTCTGGCGGATTCATGCCATTGCCGCTGTCAATTCCATAAGCAGTCGCATTGCCTGCCGGATGCCACTCTGTCCAGTTGCTGCTTGACGATTGCGATCTTTCAAAATCACCATTATCGAGCAAATTAAGTTCGGATTGAGGCTGCGCAATCGCAGACTTAGACAGTACAAATCGGTCAAGATTTACATTGCCGCTATCCGAGCTGTCATAAGCAAACGCAATCGTATTCAAGCCTGCTTGCAGCGTTAAGCTCTGCGCTGCTTCCATCCAGACATTCCAGTTATTTCCGCTCGAAGACAATATGTTTTGCCTGATTTTAATACCATTTACATAGGTGCTGATCGACTTATTCGACCCGCTTCCGTTCGCATAGCGCAGCGAAGTGCTATATACGCCTGCTTCCCCGACATCTACCGTAAATTCTACCTTGGCTCCTGCAGTCAGCATATTATCTACAAAAGCTGTACCGGAATAGAACCAGTGATTATCGTTTACCGCAGCGCCGCCAGCCAGCTTCCCTCGCTCCAGCTCTACTTTATACTGCACCGGAGTAAAAGGCACTTCTATATAGTCAATATTTACATTGCCGCTGTCATTCGCTTCATCAAAGTAGCGGTACGTAATTATATTGCGGCCCGCCTCTAGCGGCAATCGCTCCTGCTTGTTCCCCCAAGTGCTCCAGCTCGCCATATTTGGAAGATCGGTCGACTTGATTCTCTCGCCATTTACAAAAATACTTAAGCTTTTGCTTGAACCTGTAGCATTGGCATAACGAAGATCGATATCGTAGTCGCCTGCTGACGCTACATCCGCATAGAAAGTAACTGCTGCATTGTTATGGTGCAGCCCTTCAACGAAACCTGTGCCAGAGTAACCGCTATGACCGCTGCTTGCGGTTGCCATTGCTGCTAAAGAAGCGCCCGTTAAAGAGCCCTGCTCTCCTTCATATCTGATGCTATGCTGTACAACCGCACTGGAGCCAATCGCCTGAATATCAGAAAGCGCTGCTAGACCCGCAGCAATCTTAACATAAGTAACCGGGCCATAAATATCCCTTCCTTTGCTCCAGCCGTTGCCGCTGCTTGCTTCCAGCTGTGTCAAAGAAGCATACTCCGTTAGATTAGCGCCATTATGTTTAACCGTCTCTGCGCTCTTATTATGAAGCTTCAATATATACTGGCTGACATCAGCGTTAAAGCTTCCATCTTTGCCATGCACCTGTAAATTATAGCCAGCGCTGCCTTGGTCCTGAGCTGTAATTAGCTGTTTAAAGAAGCTGCCGCTCTCATATTGATAGGATTGGCCGTCATCATCATAGTAAGTAAAGGAAGTCCGCTCTGCTGCTGGAAATATGTCAACTTGAACGGTATCCACTGCCTTTTCATCGACATAATTGAGCACCTCCTGCGAAGGAACAATAGCTCCTTGCTTAATAAAAATAGGCATATCCGTCCACGTGCGATCGTTGAGACTATACGTAATCACTTGACCGCCTGTATACGTATGTCCGCGGAAATAATCTGTCCATAAGCCCGGCGGCAAATAAATGGACTTCGACTTTTGGCCCTTGTCCAAAACGGGAGACACTAATAAATAATCGCCGAACATCCATGAATCCGTAATATTGGCGGCATTAGGATCGCCAGGATAGTCAAAAATCAGCGGTCTTACCAAACCTGCGCCTTGCTCATAAGCTTGCCGCTCATAGCTGTACATATACGGCAGCAAGGAATATCTTAATTGAATGGCGCTTTTGGACACTTCCTCTGCTGTCTGGCCATAATACCAAGGCTGACGCTGCTGATTGTAATTGCCGTGCAGTCTCGCAACCGGTGTCATTGCCGCGAATTGCATCCATCTTGCATACAGCTCAGGCATTGGATTGCTGATCGTTCCATCAGGCTGATTAAAGCCTCCTGCATCCATTCCCCACTTCGCCTGACCCATATTTATAGCCGATAACATAATTGGAGCTTGCTCCTTCATTCCTGTTGCCCAAGAAAATAGCTCTCCCTTATAAAACTGCGAGCCGATATCGCCTGACCATAAAGATGTCGCATAGCGCTGTGTGCCGGGATAATACGTTCGGCCTGTTTGCCATACACGTTCATCACCATTCGTATATTGCCGCTGCCCCTCATACATAGCCTGTGACCAATGCAAAGTCGAATAGTTGCCGAACCAGTATTGAGCCGCTCCAGATGAAACTTTATCCGTTTCGTCATTCCACCAGCCGACAATACCTTTGTTGTATGCATCTATGCTGCTGTTCCATAACCAGCTGCGTACAGCCGCCTGATAAGGATCAACGCTTCGCACGGTTACTGGAATAAAATAATCGGTATACTCCCCATGTCCCGGATACCAATAGCCGCCTGCTTCCGCATCATAATATTGCAAGGTGCGGGCGCCGCCAAAATCTTTTGTTACGATACGCGGCTTTGTGATGCCTATAAGCTTCATCCCTTTGCTGTCCATTTCATTTTTTAATGCAGTCGTAGCGGCACTCGGAAAGTTGGTCGTGTTCCATTGAAATTCACCGTAATTGCTTTCACCGTATTTCTTCCAGTCATAGTCAAGCGCATAAGCGTCGAGCGGGATATTCGATGCGCGATAGCGGTCAACCGATTGCTTTAGCTCACTTTCATTAATGCCCCACTCAAAGTTGCTGAGGCCAAGCGACCATTTTGGCATCATTGGTGCTGCACCTGTTATTTTGGAATAAGCCTGCATAATATTGTAGGGATCTCCTACCATAAGATAAAACTCCACATTGGACTTGGTATAACGGCGCCCCTCTATAGGCGTTCCGCCATAATAAAACTCCAGCTTGCCTGTCGCAGATTCGGTATAAGGATAACCGCCATCACTGTCTACCAATAATCCATAGCCTGCCGTTGACCATATAAACGGACCGCCTGCATCCCCCTGCTGTCCCGCATGAGCCGGATGCTGATTATCACTGCGCAATATGCCCCCAACATCCTCCATCGCATCGAAGCTGCGGATCCCGTACATATTATGATTCTGATCATGCTGGAAACGAACGCCGTCATGGAACATACCGCCGCTTGACGGCTCCCAGAGCAGTGTCGTCCCGTCACTCTTCTTCAACGTCAATCGGACTGGTGTTCGAGTAATTTCCAATCTCAAATCGCTTGTAGTGACCACAATAGGATCACCGGTACTATCGATTGCAGCCCCCACGGAGCTCCACGTCACATCTGGATCAATGATAGGCGTGCTGGCGCTTGATGCAACACCGTTTGGACGATAATTAAACTTCAAAATATTTTGCTCAGCGGCTTTAATTTCCAAAATATCGTCGCCGGGCTCCAGACCATTATCAATCGTTAAAGTAAGTGTATCCGGGGCTGTATCAACATTAATAATATTGCCTAGCGCTGCAGCAAATGCCTTGACAGGGGATGCAGGCAGCATCCCCATTTGAACCATCATGGCAAGCAGCACGAAGCAGCTGACTACTCGCATCCTCACTCGCACAGCTTTACACCTCTTTTTCTAGTAAATGATTAACAGCTCATACCTCTATCTTCTTTAGCGAAGACGAATATAGTCCACATTAATCCCTAGCGTATTGCCGCTATCATACTGCAGCCGGATAATATTATGTCCTGCAGATAGATTTACTGGCAGTGTCACAGTTTGCCAGCTGCTCCAGCTGCTTGTGCCTGGCAATGCCGCAGTGGCGGAATAGACGCCATTCACATACACATTGCGGGAAGCTGCGCCCCCGGCAGAAGTATACGCGATATCCAGTTGATGAGCGCCGCTGTTCGCAGCAAACACATCAAATTCCACGTAATCACCCACCGTTTCAAAACCGTCAACGAATCCTGAGCCTAAGAAGCCTGCATGGTTCGTATTCGTGCTCACTTGATGGTGAGCTGCATATTCTGCTTCATATTCAGCCTTGGCTGTACCGGACAGCTTTACCGTACGCGTACTCGTACCAGCTGCTGCTTTTACATAGACGAACTTATCGGCGGCATCATAATACCAGCCTTGCGCAGCAGCATGTAAAGCAGCCTTGCTGCTATACTCTGTCACGCCTGCATGGTTAATTGTCACACCAGACGGCTTGGATGCAAACACCTGAAGGGTGCTGTGCATATCCATTGGCGGCAGTGTTGCGGTCACTTCTCCCGTTGCATAGCTTTCATTCACTTGAATTTGCTTCACGGATTTGCCTACCGGGCCACCACCAATATCATCCTGCCAATCATATGCGCTACTGCCTGAAGGATAGATTCTGAAAACGAGATTCGTATACTGATCCAAGCTATTGCCTATTGCTCCTGTTAATTGATAGTCAGCATTCAGATTAAGCGGAATAATAGCTCCGGCTTTTACAAACACAGGAATAGAATCAGCATCAGCATAATACGCTATCGTCTGATTGCCCGGCCGCTGCGCGCCATAGAAGAAGTCAATCCATTCTCCTTCAGGCAAATAAACATTTTTAATGTTTGTACCGCCTTCCACAATAGGCGCAACAAGCAGATTGCTGCCAAACATATATTGATATTGCAAGGAATGCGTCTGATTGTCCTGAGGATATTCCAGGCTCATGGCACGCATAAAAGGTACTCCTGTCGCACTTGTAGCAGCTGCTTCACTATAAATATAAGGCAATAAATTCATGCGCAAATTCGTAAACTTTTTAAAGGTATCAATAATAGAAGTGTCATTGCCGTTGCGGGCAGCAGCATTCCAAGGCGTCCGTTCCTCGCTTATTGCAGGATTTGCTTTTTCAGAGTGAATTTGCATAATAGGCGTAAATGCCCCCAGCGCCACAGATCGTTTATATAGCTCCGCGGATGGATAATCTCCTGTAAAGCCGCCGACATCCCAGCTCCAGAAAGGAACGCCCGACAGATTAGCCGATAACCCCGCCTTCAACGCCTGCTGCATCGTATTAAAGGAGGAATCCTGATCGCCAGCCCATAGAGCCGGATACTGCTGAATGCCGGTCGTCCCTGCTCGGCTAAAGGACATGGCATCAGGCTTATAAGATTTGGCAAAATCATAAAATGCTCTTATATATTCATTAGGGAATTGATTTCTCATTTCATCGCCTTTTTTACCGTTATAAAACGTAGTGTCTCTGCCCCAAATAATTTCTCCGCCATCGGTTTTAAAGCCGTCTATATTCATATCCTCCAGCAAATATTTCCGCTTGGAGAGCCACCACTCTTCAGCAGCCGGGTTAGTGAAGTCGGGCACCAGACTGTTGCCAAACCAGCCATTGGCAGGAATACGGTAATCTCCGCCCTGGCCATCCTTCACATTATAATTTTGCGATAGCATATAAGCTGTATCATTATCCTTTTGCTCGTATGCATACGGCGTATATTTCTGCGAAGGATTTTGCCATAATAGCACCTTTAATCCAGCGTCATGAAGACTGTCAATCATCGCCTTTGGATCTGTCCATTTGCCGCTAAAATTAAAATCGGCAGCTGTAAACACCTGATTGCCTGGCTTTGCTGTATAGGTCGCATCATTCCAAATGTAGAAGGTTTCCTCATCGCTCCATTGTTCTAACACGATTGCAGTCGATGGTATCTGATACGTATCCAGCTTTGTTAGCAAATCCAATACTTCGGTTTGGCGGTCCCACTCATTAGCCGACAGCCATAGTCCAAATCCCCATTTGGGCGGAAGCTGAGGCAGCGCCACATTTTGAGCATAATTGGACATCACATCCTTCATATCGCTTCCGGTATAAATCGTGTAGTCTAATAAGGATTGGGGACTGCCGCCCGTATGAACCGAAAAACGGTATTGATCGCTTGGCACTCCGCTTGATGCCATTTCAAATTTTGAATAATACGTGCTATTAACGAGCAAGCCATAGTTTTTTGTGCTCACAAAATATGGAATAGCCATGTAGGTTTTTTCATTCTGATTCAAATATTGATTGAATACATAGTTTTCAATTTCCTGCCCGCGCTTGCCAAGCTCGCTGTAACGCTCTCCAAAGCCATAAAATTGCTCATTGGCAGGGGTGCTGAAATGATCTTGAACCTGATCAATAATGGTAGTGCCATTGGTCAGCCAAGACATGGTGCGGCTTGTTGCCGGAGAGGAATGCTCTGTTAATAAGGTGGTGCCGTCTGCGTCGTAAATGCTCATGCGAAATGGATTTTTTTGAATGCGTACAGTCATGCTGGATGTTTTTATATCGTATTGCGAAGCTGATTCATGGATCGTGTAAACGGCTTGTCCGCTTGCAAAATTTCCCGAGCCATTAGGCGATAGCTGAACTCTAACAGTTTCGCTATTTTCAAATAAGAGGTTTAATTGTGGGGTGAAAATTCCGGTATTTGCTTCTCCTTGAAACTGGATACGATTGCTGAGATTCATATAACTATTAATTTTTGTCAGGCTTTCCCAGTCGGTTACCGTAAATTGATACGGCCCAGCCGATTTCGTATTTGCTCCATTTTGGTTGGCATAGACGGTGTATTCAATGCGGTCTCCTTTATTAAAGCTGCCAAGCGCAGCTTCCCAGTACGTATCGCTGGAGGAATTATATTTCCATGCAGCTCCGATAGGCGTTTGCGGTGTGCCATTACGGCTCCATTCCACCCAAACGGCTTGGCCCGGTTCAATCGGCCATGTATTCATTTTAATAAATACTTGCTCGCCGGCCTTCGGATCACGAGGATACCGTTCTGATTCCTGCACTGTGTACAAATCGTCATCACCATACGGATCATGCCATATACCACCCAATGCCATTGCCGGTACGCTCATGGATGTGAGCAGAAGGATGGTTAAAAAGCTGATCAAACCAGTACGAAAAACTTGCACAGATCATCACTCTCCCAAATTTAAAATGGAATAAAGACACCTGATGCAATTCATGATGTATAGCGGGGAAGAGAGCAGCGCCTCTCCCCCGCCAAGCAGCTAGCAGCATTGTATCGTTTGCCGGCCTAGCTTTAAACGCAGCAGTATATCATTGCCTCTGCGCATAAAACATCCTTCATCTAATTGATCCACTCTCGTAACTTCCAGAAGATTAGTTCCATCTATTGATAAATGACTGCTTGCAGCCGCCTGCTTTAGCCATAATACAGGGCTGCGCGGTCCTGATATATTGGCTTGTATGTGCATCACTGCACCATCTGTCTGTACGGAAAGCTCGGCATGATAAGTTCCTTCTTCGGAAAAAGTATAATTGATTGCTGACATCACGTATGCGATCAGCATAAGCTCATGATCAATTTCTATGCTGTTCCCAACATAACTGGCAAGCTCCAGATCCCCGGATACATGCGCCGGAATAACAGAATCAGCACGAATATAGACCGGAATTTCCTCTAGCGCTGCGGTTACTTCCAGGTATTTCCCGCCGGCTATTGGAGCAGCATCATGATCCATCAAGCTAACCCAATGGCCTGCCGGGAAATACATATTCAGTTCCCTCGCTCCTTCTTCCAGTACAGGGGCTACAAGCAGCGCTTGGCCAAACATATATTGCGTCTCTATGCGGTTTGCGATTGGATCCTGCGGAAAATCAAAACATAGCGCCCGCATTAAAGGCTCGCCTGTAGCAGCGCTTCGCTGCGCTTGCTCATAAATATAAGGCAATAAATTCATGCGAAGATCAGCATATTGCTTATAGATATGAAGTGCCTCAGGAGCATTTCTTCGCTCGGCTATATTCCATGGCGTACGGTCCATATTGTACTGGCCTTTGCTTTCGGCATGGTACTGCATAACCGGACAAAAGGCTGCCATTTGCGCAGATCGTATAAACAGCTCGGCAGATGGGATTTCGCCAGAAAATCCTCCTAAATCCCAGCCCCAAAACGGAAGGCCCGACAAACCGCTGCTCAGCCCGGCAACTATGCTTGCCTTAAACGCGGCAAAGGTCGATTTCTCATCCCCCGCCCAATGCATTGGCGTTGCCTGTGCACCCGAGTATCCTGCCCGGCTGAACGTGATTGCTCCTCCTGGAACGAACTGATTCGCAAATTGATGGAAAGCATTAACGTAGGTGTTAGGATATTCATTACGCATTTCTGCACCGCTGCGTCCATCGTGAAATTGCAGGCTGGTGCCGTATATACATTCGCCGCCATCGGTTTTAAAGCCGTCAATACCGAGCTCATCAAGCAAATACTGGCGTTTTCCAAGCCACCAGCCGGCTCCTGCTTCATTGGTAAAGTCCGGCACCAGACTGCCTCTAAACCACTCAAAGCTTGGAATACGATAAGGCGAACCGTCTGCTTCCTGCACCATATAACCCCGCTCAAGCATAACTGCTTCATCCCTGTCATGCTGCTGATGCACCAGTCCTTCCATATACTTCATAACCGGCGCTTGCCAGAGCAGCAATCTCAGCCCGTCTTCATGAATCCGGTCGACAAGCCCCTTCGGATCAGGCCATCGTCCCCACGCGGGGAAAGTAAAATCATTGTATGTGAAGCGTTCTTCCCCGCCCTTCCCCTCATACTGTGCATCGTTGAAAATATAAAAGGTTGCTTCGTCGCTCCATTGCTCAAGCACGATTACTGTTGCGGCAATTTGGTGTTTTTTATTTTGATCCAGCTGATATCTCGTTTCCTTATCGCTATCCCAGTTATTGCTGCTCATCCAAGGGCCAAAAGCCCATTTGGGCGGCAATTTAGGCAGGGTCGTAATATGGCAATACTGCTTGATCTGCTGAGCAGGCTCGCCAATTAGCCGATGCCAAACCAGTTCTTGCTGCTTGGGGGATATATCCGCTTCTATTTCCAGCTCCGCTGCCTTTTTCGTGCCAAAACGGTAAATCGAATATAAAGAGCTTTGTAAAAAAATACCGAAGCCATCCCCGCCTATTGCAAGCGGTATTGGAATATAGGTTCGATGCCCTTGATCCTTATACTGATTATAAACATAGTTATCCAGCTCGCCTTGCTCGTAGGAAAGCTGTGAGAACCGTTCCCCCAACCCGTACCAGCGAGAGTCTTCGTTTATTTCATAGATCAGCCTAGCTTTCACTGCTTTTCGCTCTCTATTTTGCAAAATAGTTAATTTGGGGAGAGGAGATTGCTGATTGCTGCTAAGCATTAGCAGATCTGAACGCTCTTTTTCTGCCAAACTGTTGGCGCTGCTATGAAAAGTAAGCTCATATTGCACTCCCTTAGCGGGATTGGCAGTAACGCTCAGCCTGGCATAGGTTACCCCATTTGCCGGTGCATAAGAATATACCGTGCTGGCTCCTTGCAGTTGTACATGAAATGGCTGAAAACTTTCCCAGCGATATACCTCGTAGCTATAGTTTTTGGATTCATAAATACCCGATTCATGAGCCGCATCAAAGTAATAGCTGACCTGGCTATATGCGGGCGCGCTCGGAATAACCGCCTGCCAGAATCCCTCCTGCTCCGCTGATGCCGCCGCCACAAAGGACATTTCTACACTCTCATAGGAAGCTCCGTCCAGTGTATAATGAAGGGCAGCTCTGTCCATTTCATAAGGACCGCGAACGATCATTTTTATCGTGACATCATCCTGCTCCAGCACGGTTCGGGGATAGCGTTCATTTTCCTCTGCAAAATAAGGGCATTCGCTGCCTAAAGGCCTATGGTCAAAGCCGATTTCATCACTTTCCCGATAAAGCGTCAGCAAGCACTGAACCGCTTCTACAAATGGGCTGTCCTTGCCAGATTGCGCGGCTTGGCTGTACAGCTGCCCGGCCTTGGCTAGCTTGCCGCATTCCGCGTAATACCAGCTGAATATTGCCGCTTCAACGCCAGACAGCTTCGCATCGTCAATTGCCTCCAGACCCTTTAATAAAGCCAGGTCGCCAGGCGTAAAAAAGCCAAATGGCACGGTTGCAAGCACAATATCCGCTCTAACCTCCGTCGTTCCCTGCTCGCTGACCATAGCGATGCCATTCATGAATGTAGCAAATAGCTGATCTCTCATCTCCTTGCTTGTGCGAAGCGCTGTATCTGATACAAGCATAAAGCCGGCGGATCGCAGCGCGGCGTAGTGAAGCGCCACCTGGCTTAAATATACGCCCTGACGGTCTCCATACATCCAGTGAACAGCAGGCTTGAACCATCCGGCACTTATCGCATCGATACAAGCCATAATCTTATCCTTATAGCGTTCTGCAAGTCTATCATCCTTGGACTGCTGTGTATATTCGCCCAGCAGCCAAAGCCAGCCGGATAAATCCGACAGCAAGCTTTCTTCAGGCTGCAACGACCGCTCCGCTTCCTGCAGCAGGGCGGACGCTTCGCTCCAACGCTCGCATTTGACATCCATATATCCCATTAGCATCTGCTGCCCAATATGTGTAGTCGATTGTTCGTAGCTCATTATTTAACGCCTCCTAGCTGTAATCCCTCTTTAAAAAATTTCTGCGCAAACAGATAAACTAGCAAGATCGGAACCATTGATATTAAGCTTCCTGCCATTAAAATATTGTACTTGCTGGAGAACTGCCCATTTAATTGCGCAAGGGCAAGCGTGAGCGTCATCTTCTCCTTTTCCGACAATACAATTAAAGGCCAGAAATAATCGCCCCAAGTTTCCATAACAATTAGTACAGCAAGTGTCATCACGATCGGCACGCTTAATGGAATAATAATCTTGCGGAACATTTGAAAATGGGACGCTCCATCCATATAAGCGGCATCTAGAAAATCGTCATGAATCGTTTTGATGTGCTGGCGCAGCATAAATATTGCAAACGCATTGAAAATAGAAGGCAAAATCAAGCCTGAATAGGAATTAATTAGCGACAGCTCCTTTAAAACTAAAAAGACAGGAATTGTCGTCACCTGAGCAGGCACCATCATCGTAGCCAGAAATAAAGCAAAAACGATCTCTCGCCCCTTGAACGACACCTTCGCGAAAATATAAGCGGCCATTAAGGAAGATATTAATCGAACTGCTGTAGTCGCCGCTGTAATAAAGGCGCTGTTCAGCACCGCTTTGCCGAATGGAAATAATTCAAACAGCTTCGTATAGGCTGAGAAATTAATCGGATCTGGAATCCACTGAATCGGAATGCTCATTAATGCGCCTTCTGTTTTGAGCGAGGTGCTTAACATCCATAGAAATGGCAATAACGCAAATACAGCTAATATAATGGCAATCACATAGTAAAGGAGTGAGTTGATCGGTTTTCTAACCATCGTAATGCACCCACTTTTTCTGAAGTCTCAATTGAACGAGCGTAAATACAAAAATGATAATGAATAAAATCCAGGAGAAGGAGGATGCATAGCCCATCTTATGATAGTTGAATGAATAGCGGTAAATCCGCTCCACCATAACCTGCGTTGAGCCGTATGGTCCTGCATCAGTCATAATCATGACCTGCGGGAACAATTGAAAGGAACTGATGATGCTGATGATCATGACGAAAAAAAGAATAGGTGTCAGCAATGGAATCGTTATATGCATCAGCTTGCGAAAGGCATTAGCGCCATCGATTTGCGCCGCTTCATAATAGGTTGGATTGATGCCTTGCAAACCGCCTAGCAGAATGAGCGAGAAATAGCCCAAATCCTTCCACACGCTGGCAATGACTATGCCCGGCATCGCCCAGAACGGATCCTGCAGCCACGCAGGGCCGTCAATTCCAACAAAGGAAAGCAGCTGATTGACGGGGCCATAATCTTTGCTAAGCAGCCATTTCCAAATCAATGATGCCGCTACCCATGAGGTAAGCACCGGTATAAAGTAAACGACACGGAAGATGCCAACTCCGCGCTTTTTCTGATTCAAAAGCACAGCCGCGAGGATCGACATGACGATAATAAGCGGAATGTACAAGATGATAAACGTGAATGTGTTGCCTAAAACCTTCCAAAACTCTTCGCTTTTTAATATTTCTACATAATTTTGAATACCTATTAAATTCGGAACCCCTTCATTAAGATTCCATCGATTCAGCCCGTTCCAGTCTGTAAAGCTTATTAGAAAGGAATAAATAATCGGTATAATGCTGAATACGATAAGACCTGCCAGCGAAGGGAGCAGAAAGGCGAATATAATTAACCGTTTTTTTAGCTTCGAGTTACTTTTCATTATGCACCTCTTTATATGCATACGAGCAGCAGGATCCTCTCCTTACTGCCCGTATGAATGCATGAATTATTGAAGCTTGATTTTGCTTTCCAATTCCTTTTGCGCATCAGACAGCGCTTGCTCCGGCGATACTACACCTTGGGCAGCCTTCGATAAATGCTGGGAAAGAATATCGTTCATTTCGTTAAACTGTTCAATCACTGGAGGTGTCATTAAGTAATTCAGCGACTCAAATACCGCTTCGCGATTTTCTGGCGGCGTTATTTTCAAATAGTTTTCTTGTACAGAAGCAAATGTAACTGCCGGCAGCTCCCAGTTTGCATCTACACGGATTTTTGCCGCTTCTTCGCTTGACGACATAAAACTAATCCACTTGAATGCCGCATCTGCAACCTTCGACTCCTTGTTAATAACGTAACCGTTGGAGAAGAAATGCGTAGCTTTTTGTACATTGCCTGGTTCTACCGCGATATCCCAGTTGAAGGATACATTTTCAACAAAGTCCGGGAATGCCCAAATTCCAGTAATAATCATGCCCAAACGGCCGCTTTTAAACAGATCCCAGTCTCCCATTCCGCTTAATTGCGCATCTGAAGCCATAATATTGGATTTATTGATACGATCAGCCAAATGCTGCAATGCTCCGATATTTTCTGGTGAATTGACTGTAAAAGCTGTACCGTCTGCGTTCAGCAAGCCCCCGCCATTTTGCTTTGCGGCTTTAAAAAACTCGAAAAATTGTACGCTTTGGTGTACGCCAAAAATATCATTGCCCAGCGCTCGGATTTTCGCTCCAGCTTCGTCCATATCCTTCCAAGTCCAATCATTTGTAGGATAGCTTACATTGGCTTTATCAAAAAGATCCTTGTTATAAATAAGCACAACATTAGAGAAGCTCGCTGGCAAGCCATATTGGACGCCGTCCGACTGGAACGCATTTAATGCTGTCTCATACAAAGCCGATTTGTCGATAGAAAATTCATCTAATGATTTCAAAACACCTTTCTTGGCATAAGAGAAAAAGTTTTCGAAGTTAAGCTCATAAGCGTCCGGCGCAGTGCCGCCGGCAACCCTTGTTTGCATTTGTGTAAAATACTCATCGTATCCGATTGTTTCGATATCTACTTTAATATCCGGATTCAAGTCTTCAAACTTTACCCTCATAGCCTCCAAAGCGGGTGCCGCATCACCTGCAGCAGAGAAATTTGTAAACTTAACGGTTACCTGCTGTTTCTCTTTGTTTTGGTCAGTCGCTTTGTTTTGGTCAGTCGCTTTGTTTGGCTCACTCGCCACCGGTTTGCTGCCGTTATTATTGCTGCAGCCTACCACCATCGCAAGCACTACTATTACGGATAAAATAAAAACGGACTTCCTGCCTCTCAACATTCTCATCATCGTTAACCCCCTAATAATAATGAAATGATTATTTCAGCCTTTATCATCAAACAGTATGCCTTGACCCCATCAAGGTTAACCGTTTAACTTCGTATTGAAAAAGTTTAGTTATAATTTCCGAACCGTGTTGCGAGAAATAACTTCCAGCGGTACTAAAACCTGTTTTTCTTCCGCAGTCAGCACTTTTTTACGCTTGATTTGATCTAATAGCAGTTGTGCAGCTTGTTGCCCTTTGCTCGCGATATGCTGTCTAACTGTTGTTAGCGGCGGAAAAAACATATGTGCCCAAGATATATCATCAAAGCCAATAACGGAAATATCATCAGGTACGGTCAAACCATTCTCCATTAGACCGCGCATAACACCAAATGCCATCACATCTGCAGTTGCAAAAACGGCTGTAATTTCTGGATAGTCTTTAGCAATCAAGCAGCCCGTATCATGGCCATGCTCAAAGGAAACCGATTCGCCAAAAACGTAATCTGAGCGATAAGGAAGACCTGCTTCCTCTAATGCGCGCTTATACCCGAGAAATCTCTTTTCCACAACACCATCACGCCTAATACTGCCTGTCGCAATCGCAATATGCTTATGTCCATTGTCTATCAAGTGCTTCGTAGCAATGTAGCCGCCATGTTCATCATCAATGCCTACATTGGCAAAGTATTGATCGTGAATATAGCTGTCAACCAGCACGATTGGAATGTTAGCCTGCTTGCACTCTTCGTATAGCTCCTCAGGATAAATTCCGATAAGAATAGCGCCGTCCAAATTTCGCGAGATCGATATATCTAGATACGACTTGCCTTTTTCAACTCCGGCAAGAAGGACATGATATCCGTCACTGCGAACTGCCGCTTCAATATTGCTGATCATTTCACTGTAAAACGGATTTTGAAAAACTAGCTGCTTATGCTCTTCCGTCTGAGGAATGATGACAGCTATAAGCTGCGAAGTATTGTTTACGAGCCCTCTTGCCGAAATGCTAGGAATATAATTTAGCTCCTTAATGGACTTATGTATGAGGGCGACGGTATCGTCGGATACTTTATGCGCTTTGTTGTTAAGCACGTAGGAGACAGCAGCAATGGATACATCTGCATGCTTAGCTACATCTCTGATCGTTATTTTTTTCTTTGACATCTTTCTGCTCCCTTTAGTTAACCGTTTAACTACAATATAAAGGGATTGCATTTTATTGTCAATAACTATTTTTATAGCGCTTTCATTGGAATAAAAAAGAAGGACTGCCCAAACTTGCCGGAACAATCCATCCTGACTATTTTAGCATTCCAAACCCTTTTTCTTTTGGAAACAAGCGTTCAAATATTTGAACCGCTTCATTCCGTGAATGTGCAAGCGCAGCAATTAGTAAATCGTAACGGAAGTGTCAAGCGAATCGGGCTTAAATGATACCTACTTTTTCACCTTTATCTTCAAATGAACATTGGATACCTTAGGTGAATAGATTCCGCTATCTGTATATAAGCCCACGCTGTACTGAATGCGGTCAAAATTCCCTTTCAGCTCTTGTCCATTATCGACCTCCACCCAATCATCCCAACCCTCGTTCCCAGTTGTTTTTCTCCGAATCCACCCTTTTACTTCCGGTGATTCCACAGTGGATGCATCATTCTCCATAACTTGTACGCCTTCTTCCTTCCATGACAGGACAGCAGTTCTTCCGGCGTTTACTTCAATTTCCTGCGACTGGATGTAACCGTGAGGAACGTATGGATTGAATACTTTTTGCGTATAAGTCATTTCACCAGTAAAGGTTTTGCCATCCCAGCCTTCTGGCTTTATAAAGATTGCTTGATGCGTCTTTGCATCTTCAGCTATTACATAAAGCTTGAGCTGCTGAGCAGGCAAATTGCCTAGCTCGCTTTTTTTAATTTGATACTCTATTTCATCTCCAGCCTCATTAAGCTGATACAAAACTTTATCCGTGCCAATCCATTCCCATCCGTTGTTACTGCGCGGATCTTGCGTGTTGCTATCCCATTTGTACAGACCATTATTCGTTAATCTGAACTTTGCACTTGTTGCCGGTGTTTCCCACCAAGAGCCCTTATAGCCTGCCTTGTCATTAACATTCGTATCCAAATAAATATGATAATAATAGTCCTGTTCTACAGACTCATCCGTATTAAAATGAATGCCGCCCGCAACCTTTACTTTGATATACAAGTTATTTTTATCATCCGTCACCCACACACCATTCGTATTTCGCTCATCATATAGTTTGTCACTCTGCTTCCAATCTGTTGTGCTGCCATCAATTGCAATAGCTTGTCCAAAAAAGTAGGACTGCTCTTCTCTATCCAAGGAATAAGTATGCTTGGCTGTATTAATAGAGGCAGTACCACCTGTAAAATAACCCGTTACTGCATCGCCGGCTTCTTCCCGCCTGAGCAGCATGCCTAGCGGTTCTTCCAATATTTCAGGGTAATGAACCGTCTGCATTAAAGGATGAACAAAGTTCCAGCTATACAAACCATGAATAGCTGAGCCTAGAAATGTATTTTTGATTCTATCAAGGTCAGTACTCTCTCCATAACTATGCGTTAGTACTTTAACTGGAGAGCCGTCGCTGCGTGTTTGCTCACGAAGATATCTCAATTGACTGTTGTTATAATTCCAATCGTATGGGTTAGTATCCGCATCCCCATTAGACTCGTCCATATTCCAGTATGGATAATTATAATTGAATGTCAGCCTTACCTGCTCCATCATCAAATCCTTTGCACCGGCGAACTCAAATCTCAGCTTCACATATTTAGAGGTTTGATTGATGCCATTCCAACTTCTTGCCTCGCCCTTCCATAGCTTTGGCAGCTTCGTCCATGAGGACTCATCGAAAGGCAAAGAATTTCCTGTCCATGTCCATATCGATACCGTCTCATCGCTCCCGCCCTGACCAAGCCACTCCAAATAGCCCCATTCATTAGGGTCACTTCTATCTTCAAGCTCTGTCATTTTATCCAAATCCACAATGATCTCCATTGCGCCCTTTTCGCCGCCTATCACTTTACCGTTCTTAACATGTGTAGTACCTTCGAACTTCCAATTGTTAAACCGGCTACCATAGGTTGCTGCTCCATTCGAAGCTAGCTGCCTAGTGAGCGAGGTTGTGCTATCCCATTTGACTTGATTAGTGGACCAATAGCTCAAATAGCTTTCCCATAAAAAATAGTCTCCAAGCTCCGCAAAGGAACGTGTACCATTAATAATACTTTCCATCCCAAGCGAGCGGATATAATCGGTAATTTCTTTTAAGTCCTCATAAAATAGCTGCTGCTTCACCGAATCTTGCAAATCAGAGTTATCCCAATAGGCAACATCACTTTCATCTAGAAAAATCCCATCTGCCAAGCCTTCATCCTTGAATGATTTAATCGTATTTTTCGTGATTTCGAGAAATTCATCTGTATTATCATAACGCGAGCCGAAATAAACATATTGAAATATTTTCGTCCCTTGTGCTCTCACTTTTGCAACTGTTTCTTTGTCGTTATCCAGCACCACCATAAGATCATACACAGAATAGTCGGGAATCCCGCTATACTTTAATTCTCCATAGTAGACGATAAATTGATGAGGTTGTCTATATTTATGATCCAGCTCAAAGACTGCGGAGGATTCTCCTGCAGTACTTTCGGACAATGCCGCCATTTTGATGCCAGGAGCAAGCAAATAATTACTACCGAGCTCAATATCTATTTCTTTAAGCTTCAACTGGTTATACATAATTACTACAACTAGTAGTACAATGATTGCTATAAATAAATAGATCAATTTTTTCATACGCTCCCCCTTACTAGATATTTCCATCAAAAAATATCATACTATCTTATTGATAGCCTATCAATATTAAAAAATAGAAAAGCCTTAATCAGAATTGATTCTGATTAAGGCTTCTTTTGTTTAAAATTTTAGCCGCTAGCTTACCTTTTGCAAAGATTCAATAAATGAACGTAAAGCTGGATAAGGTTTTATTTGTTTGAGCCATTCCTTCAAATCTCCATCATAAAAATACAACTCTAATCCTTTCTGCAATTCCTTCAGATAGGCTTCCTTCGAAGACTCTGCTGATTGCCTAGCTGCTTCTGCCTGCAGCCGCTCAATCAATTGGGACCAATTGAATGACCCGCTCCAACTCGTTCGATCTCGGTATTGCTCTGCTGCCTGCAAAGCCAATTCGAAGGACGTATCATTATAAAGCAGCACTGCCAAATAGTTTCCGACAAATCGATGAGTTTTATCGAGTTCCATCGCAATTTCAAACTGTTGCTGCGCTTCCTTCAGCTTTCCTTGCTTCATAAGCGCTGTGGCATAGCGAGATTGCTCGTAATCACCTAATTTTCCATAGTCGGATAATAATAAATACTCGTTAATCGCTTTATGATAGGCAGTCCAATCCGCTTCTTCATAATAATAATCTATAAGCCTGCTCACGACGCGCTCTGTTGGCGCAAGCTTATACTGCTGCTGCAAATATTTCAGCTCCTCCTGCTTGATCTCAGCTTCTCCCAATACTGAATATTTTGCTTGAAGCATTTTTGTAATCATTCGCAGACTGTACAGGTCTTGTTCATTATTCTCAAATGCAATACGATATGCCGCTAATGCATCATCTGGTTTTCCAGCAAGCAGCAGCTGATCCGCATCTGTTAGCGTTCTTGTTTTCAAATAAAAAAATGGTAGATTCCCAATCGTATCCTCATCCAGCCGATAGCCGCTGCTGCTGGACAGAAAATTTCCATGCTCATCAAATGCCTGCACTTCCCAGAAAAAAAGCGCATCCGGATTAGCAAATCCAAGCAGAGGCTCCGGTACAATTGAGCTCCAATCACCTCTTTCTCCATAAGAAATGAGTGCTAATGTATCATACAGCTCGTCTGCTGTCATCTGTTTGAAGTTAGTCTTGATATGTGTTTCGATCGTAGCGCCATTGGCTCCATTCGTTACAGGCACATGCCCTATCAAGTTATAGTACGCTGCGCCAGCAACTGGCTCCCAGCTGAAGCGAATCATTGAATCTGTAATAATTTGTTTATTAACAGGTTCATTTAGCTCAATTAATGGCACCAGAACAAGCGGTTGCTCAAATATTTGTCCTGTTTGATCACTATCATCCACATCAAACCAAACATCGCGGCCTGTTGACCAAGTGTAGCCGTCGACCTGCTCGTAATCTAAACCGAGGTATAGCTGATAGCTACCAGCCAGTACTCCATGAAACGAGTAATTGCCATTTGCATCACTAATCGTTTGATAAGGCTCATCTGTCATCAAGCTATGGTACAAATTTTCTTTCAGCCTTAAAAATACACCCACTCCTGCAACAGGCGTTCCATCGCTGCGCGTTACTTTTCCTGATATTACTGCAGGTTTGCCGCCCTTCTCCAGCATGCGGTCCATTAAATCCCGCAGCATTAACAGCGTACCATGAATGTTAATAGCATAATTACTTGTTTCCCATAATTGAGATTTCTCCTTAGTACCTACCTGCTCCTCTACTATATTCAAGGCTTCCTCTAGCTTCCCGCTGTGCAATGAATTTTTCATTTGCAAAAAGGCTATTTGTTCATTTTCACGTATATCAGTCGTCTCCCATTTATTTTTCAGCTCGTTCAACAAATGATCCGAACGTTTCAAATCGCCTAGGTCCGCTAACATTTTTGCCCGTTGCAAGGTAAGCTCATATAATCCAAAACTTTGTCTAATACCGTTTTCAGATGACTCCAACAGCCGCTGCTCTGCCGCCTCTAGTGCAGTAATGGCTTTTTCTTGCTCGCCAATTTTACTGTATTTATAGGCCAACTGTCTTGCTGCTCGGCTTAAATAACCGTCTGCTGGGCCCGATGAGATATACTGCTCCAAAAATTTTATTGTATCCTCATTGCCTATTTGTATCGCAGCTTCGCTTGGCCCTTGCCTTTGACTCATACCAGACCCTACAAAAATAGGCGCCTGCCTTATATCATCCGAGCTCCCTTCAATAATATGCTCACGAATAAGCTCCCACTTTTTCGAACCTGAGGCTTTATCTATTTTATCTACTATTTTAGTCGACCTTGACTCCCAATCTATTAATTCAGGCCGCCATTTTGCCAGTAATGTTTCCGCTTGGGGCTGAACAATATTTATGAAAAAAGGGATTCCAATCATAAGCAATAACGTCGTCATAACAAGATGCTTTACTTTAATGGTTACTTTCCTTCGCATACTGCTTCAGCCTCCCTTCATATTGCTCCTTATAGTAAATATTGCCTCCAGCTTCGACCAGTTCTATGCTCTTAACCAATGGAACACTCTTTCCTAACGGCAGGCTCGTATCGTATGCCCCTATGCTCCAGAAAATCAATAAGCATGAAACAGCGGCCGCTGCAAGAGGGATCGGCGATAGTTCTAGCTCCTTATTCCATAATGCTATTAATTTGTCTTTGCGAGATTTTGGATGGGTATGTTTAAGTACTTCCATTTGGCCTGTAAATGTTAGCATTCCCAGCTCCCCGTCCAACTTTTCTTGAAGTCTCTCGTCTTCATTATTCATTTACAACTCCTCCTTCTCCCATAGCTTGCGCAGCAGCTCGCGCCCTCTAGCCAGCCTTGATTTAATCGTGTTTTCATTTAAATTCGTATATTCCACAATCTCTTTAATACTTAATTCTGAATAATAGAACAACGTTATTGCCTCTCGATATTTATAATCTAAATGCTGCAATGATTTTCCGAGTCGATGATTGCGTGCTTTCTCCAAAAATAATTCTTCCGTATCAGGCTCAGCCCGTTCTTCAATAATCTCATCCATCCGTGCAAAAGGAATCAGCTTGCGCCAAGACCAGCTGCGCTGTCTCATTCGACAATGGTTAATCGCAATTCGAGTGAGCCAGCTCTTGAGCTGATTGGCATCACGCAGCTGTTCAATCTTCGTGTAAGCAGTAATGAAAGTATCTTGAACGGCTTCTTCTGCCCAATATCTATCTTTCAGCAGCAAATAGGTCATACGCAACAAGTAGTCGCCATACTGGTCCATCAGCGCTTGCAGCGCCGCTTCATCCTTCCTCTTAAGCCGCTCTACTACATCCAGTCCACTCTCCTCCTATCTATTACTAAGATGCATCAACTTGCTGACAGGTTGCATAATTTTCAAAATAAATGAAATTACAATAAATGAACCTCCAAATCACTCGTTAAGTGGAAGTGGAGGTTCTATATTCCTTGCTATTCATTTAAAAACTTAATTTCCAAACCTATCATTTTTCTCGACTGATAGGATTGCGTATAATTAATCTTTAAGGTTTGCTTCGGAAAAATGACCGGCAGCTCATATTGCATCAACTCGTCAGTCTCTGTAGAATCATCTGAGCTGTCATCTGTACTCACTTTTTTAGTTATTGGAGAACTAACAAATTCAAATTGTTTTCCCGGTTTGGATATATATTCAATAAACTCTTCAGGATCATTGACATTATATAATTGTCGCAAATACGTAGACCATTGCAACTCGCTCCACTCGGGTGCTGTCACAGTAACATCCTGCTTTCGCAAGAGCTCAAGTATTATTGATACTTGGTGACCGTCCGCCTCTTGCAGCGCAATGGCAAGCGCCATACTCCAATCTGTCACGCCCGATAAGCCCAAGCGGTCATTTTTAGCTGCAAGCAAATCGAAAACAGCTTCTTTATCCGCCCGATCACTAAACCAATACATGCGAATATTGTCAGGATTTAAACGGCTTAAGCCTATGATCATATGCTTGCCATCCTTCGATACATCGAGCAGATTTTTCACTTCCAGCCGCTTCTCGTACTGCAAAACATACAACTGGCTTCCATCACCGCTAAGCATCACTTCCACATCAAGTGGAATATGCGAAGATTCGCTGCCATCAATAATGACAGCCGCTCCACGAGCGCTCGTGTAGTAAACGCCCTCTTTTGTCTGCTGCCGGACAAGCCTATACATTAATTTTGCTTTGCGCAAATGCGGTTCAATCACATAATGGGTAGATGGATAGTTACTAATTACTTTTTGTTCATTCACGATCCACTCTATGTCAGCAATACCACGAAGCTCTTGCGGCTGTTTGCCTGCTGCGAGGCTTGCCAGCGTCGCTTCGGGAAAGGATAATTTAAAACCTTCATCAGACCACGAATAATTGGCGATTTCTAATGGATATTGCGAGTAAATATTCGAATATGCAGCTTGATAAGATAAGCCCTCTAGTACTTTTTTGGAGCCAAAATCAAAAACAAGTAAATGCTTACCCATTGAAGCAGCACCTCCGCAAACAATAAGCAAACAGCCTGCTAATAGATAAGCAAGAGATACAGCCCATGTCGAACGGTATTCATCACTGCTTCTCTCTGACTTCGCTATGCTTTCCCGCGTTGCAGGCAACTTCACCATAAGCTTGCTCATCAGCAAGCTGATTAGCCAAGTTCCCATTACAGCATGACCGATCAACGGGAGCATATATCCTAATGGCATCGGCAAAAATTTCGGGATTCCTACTATCATTGTTATAATCATGGCAAACAGCGCAAGCAGCACTAAGCTCCAAAAGTTTCTGCGTAAAATGCCCGGGGCACTTAGCAAAGCACTTCTAAACGACTGATCACGTATAACTATGATATAAGGGGTTAATGCAAAAAATAAAGATAGGATGATGAGAATAAATCCTAACGGGAAAAAGGCATATCCCAGCATAATACTTAAATAGCTAAAAGTTAACTGACAAATCGACCATGCAAGCATTCTGCCAAAATAATGCCTGCCATTTTCTAAAAATGACCTTGAACTTTCACTACTGCTCCTTATCTCCTGCTTCAGACCGCCAAGATACATGCCGCGCACAAAGCTTTGGATCGCGAGTACAATCAAGGTAAGGGCCACCGACAAAAAACCTAAATCCATCGGACCAGCTTCAAATGTTGTATAAGGTACTTTCAAATCCATTAATGTGGGCATATAAAGCGGAAGCGATGCTTGTATTTGTTCAGCTTCTGCTGTTGTTCCTAATGAACTTAAGGAATAAGGATAGATGGAAAAGCCAAAATAAGCGCCCAATCCGAGCAAAACAGTAAGCATGACCTCAACAGCTATAACTAGAACTACTAAACGGATTTTATTCATTGTCCCTCCATTTACAAAATTCAGGACTAATCCTGCAAATGCTCCTAGGCCCCCTAATTGAACTGGAGTTTCCTGACCCAATAATTTAAGCTGTTATTAGAGGGGGACGAGAGGCATGAGGAAGAAGCACTTGAATCAAGAAACACGGTTGAAAATCGTAAAGGAAGCACTGGCCGGTGTTAAGGTGGGGACACTCGCCCGCATGTACGGTATTCATCCTGAAACCGTACGTGCATGGGTAAGAGACCACCGTGACGAAATCAATCTAGAGGAGATTCCGACAGCAGATGAGCATCTACAGGAACTATGTCGACTTCAAGAGATAGAGGCACGCTTCGAACAGGCAAAAAAACTTCTTGGCGAGAAGGAGCTTGAGATCGAGATTCTTCGAGAACTCGTAAAAAAGAAGAACCCCGCTTATCTGAAAAACTTGAAGTAGCAGAACCATTTATTAAGCGGGGGGACTCAACAGCTAAAGTTCTGCGCATCCTGGAAGTCCATGAATCAACCTACTATTACCGGAAGACGCAAGATGCATCCAAGACCGAACAAGGTACCTCATGCGGAAAAAAAGGGCGTCCTGTGCCTGGATTCTCCCTTACGAACACGGGTGAAAAAGTCGACGATGAACAGATTAAACAATGGCTGCTCGAACTCCTTGAAGGAGAAGAACATATTTATGGGTACAAGAATCTAGCTCTGTGCCTCCGCAGACAGCGTGGTTTAATTCTAAACAAAAAGAAAGCATACCGCCTATGCAAGGAGTTAAGAATTCTTCAGAAACAACGGAAGAAAAAGAACAAGCATCCACGCAGAATACCGAGAAACCGGACGGTAACCGGGGTTAATCAACTATGGCAAATAGATATTAAGTACGGATACGCGTTGGGATGTCAACGATTCTTTTTCGTGCTTAGCATCATCGATGTATTTGACCGTGTAGTCGTCGGGCAGCATCGAGGTCCTGCGTGTGAGGCAAAGCACGTCGTAGAGACACTTCTCCTTGCTCTACAGGATCGCCTGGAACCTGGAGTAGCTTTACCTACTATCCGTACCGATAATGGACCGCAATTCGTTAGCAAGCTATTTGGTGACACGTGTGAGAGCCTAGGGATATACCACGAACGTATCCCGCCACGTAGTCCAAATATGAACGCATACATTGAGTCTTTTCACAGCTTGCTTGAGCGTGATCTATTCAGTCTAACTGAGTTCATGACACTTGAAAAAGCTTATGACGAGCTCGATCGTTACATGGATTTTTACAACAACCGCAGAATGCACGGTAGCCTAAAAAGCATGCCGCCAGTGGAATTCTCGCAGTGGGTCATGGAGCTGGAAGATCGAACAGAGTTTCATCGAGTCCTGTAATCTAGTGAATTATGAAGCAATTCTAAAATTGAACATTATTTGGTGGGCCAGACTCCAGATTAAGGGGGCCTAGCCGAATGTACATCATTTTATTGGGAATAAGGGTCATTTGAAGGAAAATCCTGCTAAAATGCAGGATTTTCCATTCTTTTTTGATTATAAGAGGTTTTGAGCTAATAATTCCTGCATAATCGCAGGATTTTTAAATTAAGGGGACATTTTAGAATAAAATGATGTATTTTTGCATCATTGCTTTAAGTGAACGCATGAGACACTACTTCTCCATCAACTACGTCAGCTGCCACTTCTACATCAACTACTTCAACCAATCAGCCGCAACTAATTTACTATAAACCTAAACTTTGCCCTTTTTCCAACCGTACAATTTGTCTCTCACCATTGTCGGCAAGCTCTCTAAACTGTTCAATCGTTTGGCGCATTCTAGGCAGTGCTTCCTGCTTATAGCTGCTAATAGAATCCAGTGCAGATAGTACATCAGCAAAGGCCTGCTTCAGTGTTTCTGGTGATATATTAGCTTCCAGAGATTGCTTCTGAATAGCTGCTCCTTGATTTTTCAACATTCTCGAAGTGCCTGCAATAATATCATTCGTTGTTTGATTTAATAGCTCTATCTTTTTAAGCACAATCTTCTGATTATAAAGAGCACTAGCTACTGTTACAGAAGTTTTCAAAGCCGATATCGTAACGTTCTTCGCCCGATCGACACCGCGGATAAGCTCCTTATTGTTTCTCATTACGACTTCAATAGCCATAATGCCCTGCTGGTTAACGACGAGCATCTGCTGCAAATCCATAACACGCTGACGCAGCGGGAAAAGAACTTCTTCCGTGATAAACTGAATTTTATCCGGGTCTTCATTTCGCAGCTTGGCAGCTTCAATCTGCTTTTCAATCGATTCGTCCATGAGTGCTCCGAGCTGTATTTCCTTTTGCAGCTTTTTCGTCAGATCACGAAGCACCTGCTGCTCAATCTCTAACGTTGTATTGTCATTTTTGAGCGTAGATTTTCCTTTATCGAGAGAGACAACAATGTCGGCAATCATGGTATCTGCCTTCTGATATTTAAGGAAATAAGCACGCAACGGATTGAACAATTTACCTAGAATTCCCGTTTTTGCAAAATCGATCATACTCGGGTCCAAATCCTTAAGCTGTACATGCAGCTCAGTTAGTCCCTTGGCTACTTGACCGCCCTCGTCCCCTGTCTTAGATAAATTCCCCACGGCAACCTGCAGCAGCGTATTTTTATCCGAAGAGGCGCGCATCGTATTTATGCCGAACGATTCAATGGATTGCACAATTTCTCTTCGCTTATCGAGCGAACCTACATCAAGGTCCAATATAGCAGCAACATTGGACTCAGCCAGCTCTTTCAGCTTGACAAGCTCCTCAGGCACAGGCTTTACTTCTTCCTCAATCGCCGCTTTAATTTCTTTTGGGTCTATGACTTCCATCGAAAATGACATAGTATTCCTCCTCAGACTAGGTATTTTACATTTGTGCGTTGAACAAATTGCCAATTTTGTATACAACATCATCTGTATCCGCATTGATGCTTGCTGCTTCATTAATGCTGGAAATACTTTGCAGCGCCTTGATATTAGCGTTATATCCGATCGTATAGATTGGAACCTGGTAGGCTTCTATCAGCCCTTTTATTTCTTTAAGCGAGTGCCCTTCATTTGTTTCACCGTCACTAAGAACGAAGATAATCGGCTTCTGATTCGGATTTACAGCCAATTCTTCCTTCAGCATTTTAAGAGCTACTACAATCCCATCGAAGGTTGCAGTGCCTCCGCCTGCCTGCAAGCTGTTTACAGCTCCCACAAACAAGGAACGATGATTCGTATCAAATTTGCCTACCGGCATATTAATCGAAACTTTGCTTGAATAAGAAACTAGACCAATGCTGTTGTCATTACCTAAATATTTTTGTCCCTGCAGCAGTGACTCCTTCAGGCGATTTAGCGGTTCTCCTGCCATGCTGCCTGAAACGTCAGCTACAAATATAGCAACGATCGGCTTGCTGACATTTTTCTTTTCCTTCCACAATTTTTGAGCAGCTAGCAAAAGACCGCCGTCTGTATCTGCAAGCTCAGACTTGTAATCCTCCAAATTGTTAAAGCCTTTGTCCTTGCCAGATTTCTGATACTTATCTTGATTCACAAATTCTGCGAACTTGACGACAATATCGCGTTTTTCCTTTGAAATATTCCCTAAAGCATACAGCGGGCTGTCATGTCTAACACCAAACGGTGTGAATACGTAGGCGCCTTTTAAATCTGCTGCATTAAGGAATGTTTGGTATTCCAAGACAAAACCGTCCAGCATGCCTGATTTGGCTGCATCTCGCATTTGTATCGTTGTAGAAGCAATAAATGGAACATTAGCTTGAAATTTTTCGAAGCCTTGTACTGCCTTTTCCCCTAAAATATTAGAGCTGTCAAAAGTATTCAGCGCCGTTAGCAGGAAGTTTAGTCCTGTAGAGCTGGCAAAAGGATCGGTATAGCCCATTGAAAATTCATTGTTGGCTATCGCTTCCGTAATATTTTTTACATTAATAGAGCCAAATGTGCTGACCAGCTCATCGTACTTCGCTCTTGCGATTACAATACCTGTAACATTACCTACAAGCCGCTTGCTAATTAGATCTGTTTTAACTCCGCTATCCTTAACCATTTCACCCCAAAGCTCGTTTGAAGGCGTAAAGGCATCAGGAACATATTTGCCGGACCTAATATAGTCCGTTGCAGTACCTGAGGCAATATTGCGAATTTTTACCGATGCTTGCTTGCCGTTAATCATAATATTGGCTTTATTGAATTCTGCAGCTACATCCGTCAGCCAGCCGTCTACACCTGTTCCCCCTTTCTCTGGGGAAGAAAAGATTTCAATAAAATAGTCCGTGCTGTTCTTTACTGTGATTGGAAATTTAGATATATCCGGGAGCGACGCTGCTAAATCGACAGGGTTTAAATCTATCTGTCCTTTTATTGGCTGTTCTGTCGTGACAGAAATATTGGAATAAAGCTTATTAAGACGTTTGTCGGCATCGTCAAGCGTCACCTGTGCCTTAGATTTTCCTACATTGGAGGTCATGTTAACACCTAAATAAACAAGCACGAATACGACAACTAGAATGATACCCGATATAATAAAAAAGTTATTCTTTTTGGCCATGTTCAGCACCTCACTGTTTATAATATTTGGTTTGCTTAATTAAAGAATCAATTTCCCGCATGCACGGCATTTTTTCAATCTCTGCAGGATCAAAACTGTCTAAACGCGATATTTCAAGCAGCAGCTTATCGAGCTTCAGCAAAATTTCTTCATTCGTATCCAATGAATGCTTCATGAACGATAAGAACTCATTATACAAATTTGCCTTTTCTTGCATAATTCCCGTAGAAAATCTGGCTGCCTTTTGGCTCATCACACTTTTGAATTCAGCTTCATCAAATACACGCAGACGGTTGATCATGCTTCTTATATTTAAATAAAACAACTTTTCAACCTCTCGGATTACTGAAGCAAACTTTTTGTAGCTTAGCTCCGTAGATTCGAACCGTTGACCTAGAACATTCATTAATGTATCGTTTTTTCTTACTAAACGTTCCATTTGATCAAGTGTAAAACTGACATCCCCCTCCAATGAGCCCACGCGCATGAAGGGCATCAAAGCCTCGACGTAATCCTCATGCGTAATGATTTCCTTTACTGGCAAAGCAACAGGCTGTTTAAAAAACACATTGTAGCTTCCATAAAGTAGAGCAAGCATACTGGCCAGTATCAAGGTAATGCCAAATGCAGAAGCCAGCGCACTTTCCCCGATAGCAACCCCAAGGATCCCTGGCGAGAATACAATTACGTTAATCACAATTGTCGCAATAATAATGCCGAATAGTTTTATGTACTTTATACCAGCCAAAGTTGACACCTCCTCTACCTCGTATAAGCAAATACGTTTGATTGTTAAAGAAGTAGCAAATATTTATTAAAAATATTTTATTTGCAGATATTTTTATTAGAAAATATAACCAACTAAAGCATATTCGACATATTGCCCCATTTTCCTTTTTATAGCTTAAAATAATATAATATACTTCCTTACGTTCCAAGAAGAAGCGAATATATAAAAAAACTGCTCCAATTTGCGGACAAATTCCGCTTGAAGCAGTTCCAATTTGATTCTATGCTTAACTTTTTACTGCACCAGCTGTCATTCCTGATACAATATAGCGCTGTAAAAATATATATAACAAAATAACAGGAGCAGACACGAGCAATATTGTAGTAAACACAAGATTCCAATCTGAACCTTTTTGTCCGAAGAACATATAAATCAATAAGCTTAATGTGTATGTGCCAGCTGAGTTCAAGAAGTAAAACGGAATCGTAAAGTCATTCCAAATGTTCATAGCCGTTAAGATAAGAACAGAAGCGTTTACTGGCAGCATCAGCGGGAAGATAATACCGAAAAACAGACGATATTTTCCTACGCCATCAATGATAGCAGCTTCATCCAACTCTCTCGGTATACCGTGCATAAACGAAATATACAGGTAGGTTGTAAAGGCGAAGTTCGTAGAAACAAACAGCAGCACAACACCAGTATAAGTGCGTATTAAATGAAAGAAATCTACCACATAATAAGTTGTAATAACCATCATCGGCAAAATAAGGCCAATGATCAAAATATTCGTTAGGAGCTTCGTTATTTTCGTATCTCGACGCTGGATAACAAAGGCAGACATCGAGCACAGAATAATGACGAGTATGACACCGAAGAAGGTAATAATGAATGTATTTATAAAAGCCTGCGGTATAGCCGCTGCTGCAAATACATCTTTAATATTTTGAATGATGTTCCAATCAGATGGTAATGAGAGATTCATATCGGCAGCCTCTGCCTTCGTCTTGAAAGCATTCACAACAACGAAATAAATCGGGATGCCGACAATAGCTATCGCCATAATAGCGATAAGCTCGAGCAATAGTTTATTCCATTTTTTCATCAGGCTCACCTACTGTTGTCTCTATTAATAAATTTGTTAAGAGCAAGGACAGCAATTAATACGATAATGAACAATACCAGATTAGCTGCTGTGGCTTCCCCATTTCGACCTGCCGCATACGCCTTAAACACGGCAGTATTGATTACATTCGATGCATTGCCTGGGCCGCCGCCCGTTAAGGTATAAACAATATCGAACACTTTTAAACCGCCAATTGTACTTAGAATGATATTTGTATTTAAAACAGGTATTAACATGGGGAAGGTAATAAATCTGAATTGTTGCCATGGGCTTGCACCGTCAATCTTTGCCGCTTCATTGACCTCCTGTGGCAGCGATTGCAGCGCAGCTAGAAACAAAATCATGGAAAAACCTGTCCATTTCCATATTTCGACAAACGATATGGCATACATAACAATGGCCGGATCGGTAAGCCAATTCATCGCTAAAGAGTCTAAACCAATATTTTTCAAGAATACATTTAGCAGGCCTGTGCTGGGATGATAAATGGCTTTAAAAGCAATAGACACTGCTACTGTACTCAAAATAACAGGAAAGAATAGGATCGAACGCAGCACTACCTTGCTTTTAATAGCCTGGTTTGCTAATATCGCAAGGATTAATCCAAGAAACACCTTGATTACAGTAGTGACTATAGCGAAAATAAATGTATTTTTTAAGGCTAAAAGATTGTTTGGATTATCATATAAAGTAACAAAATTTTCGAAACCTACAAAACGAGTAACCTGGAATGCTCCGTTAAGATTCGTAAAGGCAAAGTAAAAGCTCATTAATGAAGGAACAATAAAAAATATCGTAAATATTAGTGCGCCAGGCAATAGCAGCCAATAGGAGTAAAATCGTTTTTTTAACATAGCTTCACCTCTAGATAGTGAGAGGAGCTTCTTCAATAAGAAACTCCTCCGCTTATCCTACATTTCTTTATTTGAAGTTGGAATCGCCTTTCGCTTTTGCATCAACTTCCAAATCCTTTTGCATAGCCTCAAGTAATTCTGTCGTTGTTCTTCCACCCTTAACAAATAATTCTTGTGTGTAGTTAGGCAGATTGGCATTCGCATTATGAAGTAACGGGTAAGGCGTATATCCAATCGCACGACCTTCATCCAAATATGCCTTCGCATCCAGCTCAGCTGGAGTAAGCGATGTTTTCGTTACTCCTTTAATAGTAGGAATACCGCCTTGGTTTGCAAAGAATATATCTTGAACCTCAGGTTGCAGGAACCAGTTTACAAATTTCTGCGCAGCCTCTTGGTTAGGGCCTTTAACGATATACATGGATTTGGGCGCCCATATAGCAGCTAGATCCTCGCCTCCGCCCTTGTACGGCATTACAAAAGAACCTAGATTTTCAACACCCTCCGGATACTTGGCAACAATCTCATTCATAACCCACGATGCCATATGGTACATCGCTGCTTCTCCTGATGTCAGTGCTTTTTGTGCATTATCATAAGTAGAAGAAAGAATATCTGCGTTAGCTAATCCTTTGTTTACAGCCTCTACTATAAAGTCCATACCAAATTTACGATCTTCCCACTCTGTCATTTTTGCTTTATTCTCATTGATTTGTGGGATTAGCTCTAAGCCTTGTTTGGATGCGCTGGAAATTAGTACAGGAAGCTGCGTAGTCCAAGCATCTTGGCCAGAGAAGTAAATAGGTGTAATGCCAGCCTCTTTAATTTTTTCAGATACAGTCCAGAACTGATCCATATTTGTTGGAATTTCTAAATTTAAGTCAGCGAAAACCTTCTTATTGTAAATGACAACCCCCATATCTGTACCACCATAAGGAGCACCATACCATTTCCCATCCTCGAACGTATCCATCATATTTTTCCAGGCTGATTTATCGAAATTGTCCATCCATGGCTGTCCTTCTTGATCAACAAACACGTCCCCAGGCGTTCCAAAGCCATGATTAGTAGATATCCCGTTTTGGTAGAACAAAATATCTGGCTTATCATTTGTTGCAAAGCGTGTTTTCATTAAGTTTGCGCCGTCTTCGCCTTCAGGCACTTTTTCAATAACAAGCTCAAAGCCATTTTCTTTGGCTACCGGAATAACGGCTTCCATTCCTTGTACAAACCATGTTGTATGTCCTAGCATATTAATTTTTTGGACTGCTGGTGCAGGGTCATTATTTCCGTCTGACGGACTCGGATTATTCTTATTTGTATCATCCGCCCCGCAAGCTGCCAATGATGCAACAAGAGCAGTGCCCAGTGCAGCAGCCATAATGCTTTTAAACGATTTCTTTATCATGTTTGCTTCCCCCTAGTAGTTTTATTGCTCCTATTTATCATAGCTTTGTGCCTCCGTTTACGTAAATGGTGATTCTTACAGTGACAGGGGGAAAATATTAAACGCTTTCACATCGAGTGCAATTTTGCCCCCTATTGGTGTATACTGCATTTTAAAGCTTTGTTATTTTTCAGAAAGGGGGTCTAACGCATTATGAAAAGCTTTAAAACAAAGCTGTTTCTTGTATACTCCATTACACTTATTATGCTGACCATTACTATTAGTTTTCCGCTGTACTTATATTTTAATAAGCAAATTAAGGAAAATATTATGACCAGCGTCGAGCAATTGGCAGGCAATAGTGCCAGCAGCGTTTCTGCTCAACTTACAATGTTTAAAAGTATTACCTTTCAGTTATATAACAGCTACGACTATACAAGGTCTACGCTCGCAAACTATTTGCTGCGCAAGCAAACAGCACCCGAGAGCACCAATGCTCTGCAGGTATTCAAGTCTATTGATAACTACATGCTTATGATGATGGCGACGTACAACAGCATAGAACGGTTAAATCTATATTTGAATAACGGTGATCGCTATTCCAAGCATTTTGAATATGAGACTACGCATGATGAATGGACGACTATTCCATTCAAAGAAATGGCTGACAACGAGCAAGGTGGCATCGTACTAAGCAGTTTGGATAATGGACAGTTTTCCCTTTCAAGGATGCTTCAGTGGGGCAATTACAAAATCGGGTATTTAGAGGCGGTGCTTAAACCTAATACATTAATAGATTCAAACTTGCTTGAAAATATGGAAGGCTCTTCGATTTCAATTTTGAATCGTAATCAATTAGTATTCACAAGCCATTCCAATCAGGACGAAGTATCGCAAATGCTAAGTATGGTGCAATTGGAGTTGGAGAAGCAAACTGGCTTCGCAGAAGTCAATAAGCAAGGCATTATTTCTGTAAGACAAATGACAGATTTAGAGGCCTTCTCTGTTGTAACTCTTGCTAAGAAAAATTCACTGTTTGCCCCTCTTATCGTATTTCGCAATACGATGCTGCTTGCAGTAGCTTTAATTATTATTTTTTCTGTAGCTTTTTATTATTTATTAGCAAAATTGTTAACACGACCTATCGCTTCACTCAAACAGGCTATGAATGAAATCGAGCTGGACAATGAAAGTGAGTTGAAAATTGAAAATCATTATAAGCTGGACGAAATTGAATCCTTGCGCAGGTCTTTTCAAAAAATGAATACTCGTATTAAGGAATCCATGGACGAGCGTGTACATTTTCACACCTTGCAGCTTCAATCCCATTTTCAAAAGCTTCAGGCACAAATCAATCCGCATTTCTTATTTAATATGCTCAGCGTCATTACGATTACAGCAGATCGCAAGCAGCCAGAAGCAGTTGCAAATATTAGTCGTAAACTATCCCAATTTATGCGATATACTGTTTCGACCGAATCTGCTATGGCACAGCTTGGCGACGAACTGCAATTTACGGAAAATTATTTAAATCTAATGAAAGCTCGCTATTTGCATCGGCTGCAATTCGAAATCGATGTGCCAGAAGCGATGCTAGGTATAAGTCTTCCTAAATTAACGATTCAACCTATTGTAGAAAATTGTATCCAGCACGGTTTAAGAGATGAGATTCCTCAGCTAAACATCAAATTAAAGGGCTTCATTACGAACCAACGCTTCGATCTTGTCATATCTGATAACGGCGTAGGTATGAACGTAGAAATACAAGAGGATGTCATGAGACGTATTTCAGCCTATGTTGAAAATATTGAGTATCACAATTTAGCACAATACCCATCGCTTCAGCTTGGCGGTATGGGGCTTGTCAGTTCTATTGCCAGGTTGAAGATGAAATGGAAGCAGCAATTCAGCTTTGCAATCAGCAGAAATGAAGATGGCGGCATCTCTGTTACTTTACAGGGCTCCATGCTGCAGCAGGAGGAATTAAAATGAAAATTATGCTGGTCGACGATGAGCCATTTTTTTTGGAAAATCTAAGAGAAGTTATTCAACAGTGCGGACATAATCTACAATTGCCCATACATATCGTGTCAGAATGCTACAGTGCGGAGAAAGCCATATCCGAAATACCCGTCATGCTTCCTGATCTTATTTTTACGGATATACGGATGACTGACATGGATGGCCTAGAGTTGGCACAGCATGTTCGTGATGAATGGCCTCATATCAAAACGATTATTGTGAGCGGCTATCCGTCCTTTGATTATGCAAGAACAGCACTCAAGGCTAACGTTGTGGATTATTTAGTTAAACCGATTGAGCCCGCCATCATAATGGACGTATTGAAGCAAGCAGCCTCTCATATGCAGGAACATATTTATTTGAGAAAACATGCCTTGCTGCAATATATGCTAAAGGCTCATGTATCTGCGGATATAGAGCACATTAGTATCGCCGCGCAGCCATCCTTTCAATCGCTGGCAATAGTAGCACTTCATAGCAGTGTATTCCAGTTTAATCCGCTCTTATATGATCAACATACCACTAAATTTAACACTGATTTGAAACAGCTACGAGGTATTCTTGGTTCAGAAGAAGAGGTGTGGGCTTTTACTAATCCTAATAAAAAAGGCGTTTATTTTATATTTGAGTTTGCAATCCATGAGGAAGCTCGTTTGCATGAAATAAGTCAATTCCTGCTAAACAGCTATTCCACACCTGAATCCTGCGCAATAGTTGCATACAGCTCCTTCTTCAGTGATGTCCATGAGACTAATAAGTATGCTCGTCTATTAACAAGCTCCCTTGATTATCACTACGTAATTGGTAAAAACCAGTTGCTTACCGAGGAGCAATTAAAGCGTGAAGGACAATCAAGCTATTTGACCATATCCGATGTCCAGTTGAATACATTAAATTATTTGGGTCAGAAACAAGACTGGAAGAGTATTCAGCAACTGATTAAAGAGCTATTTCAAGAATGGGAGAACGTACAATGTCCTGCATTTATTATCGAGATAGAGCTTCGCAAAGTAACCAAGGCGCTTGGTTACTCGCTAGAAGAACGCGATCCTAAGTTTATTAGGGAAATGGAAGTGACCATTCAAGAGCTGTTGT
The DNA here is from genome assembly GCF_036541265.1 of Paenibacillus sp. IITD108. Classification (NCBI taxonomy): domain Bacteria; kingdom Bacillati; phylum Bacillota; class Bacilli; order Caryophanales; family Paenibacillaceae; genus Paenibacillus; species Paenibacillus sp. IITD108. Next base: position 132,025 of record NZ_JAZHCT010000006.1, read on the forward strand.
TTGATTCAGCTAATTTTGAAGAAGCTGGACAAGCTTTTACAGATTGGCTTGAAGCAGTTATGAAGCCTTCCGAGCTGAAAAGTGAAAAACGCAGTGAAGTGTTATTCCAGCAAATTGAACACTACATCGCCGCAAATTTAGCTCAGCCCCTAACATTGCAGACACTTACGGACAAATTCGATATTTCTAGCACCTATCTTTGCAATCTGTTTCGCATTCATAGTTCAAGCTCCTTCGTGGAACATCTGACAGAGCAGCGATTGCTGAAAGCTAAGAGGCTTCTTGCAGAGCAAACGGATATGCCGATTAAAGATATCGCAGAAATCGTTGGTTATATCGATCGACATTATTTCTCAAAAGTATTTAAAACCTACGAAGGACGTACACCTTCAGAATATCGGAGCTCCATGATCAACTAACTACTCTTCATTTATATAAAAAGCCTAAGCACAGCGGCAGGGAATGACTCCCAATAGACTGCTGCATGCTTAGGCTTTTTTCAAATACCATTCACATTTCTTTGACAAAAGTATTCCTTATACTTATATAGACTTCAATGATTTTTGCTCAATATTTGCTGTATAGCCTTCCGGAACCACGACAGTTACCTGAGCATGCTCCGGATGTACAACCCGAATCTGAATTTTTTTCTGCTCTTCCTCTACCTGCCAAGATACATCAATTCTTCCTCCGCCTGGATGCGGCACACCGCCGCGAGCCCACTTCAGCCCGCATGGAACTGGCCTAACCTCGACACTAGTCCAGCCTGGAGAAAGCGACTTAATGCCAAGCAGTTCGCGACTAAGGAAATAAGCTGGAGCGGATGACCAAGCATGGCAATGCGAACGGGAAAGCATATCAGGGTTAGCGCGGTTTTCCGTGAAATTCGGATACTGCTCCCAGCACGTAGTTGCACCATGATCGATCATATTACCGTAGTTTAATCGAATATCGTCTACTATTAAATCTACTCTGCTTATCTTACTAAGCGCCTCGTAATAAAAGAAAGACATAAACGGACTGCCGATCTGTACAAATGGAGCAGGCGGGTCAATCAAATATCGATTAAGCACTTCCCTGCGCTCAAGCGGTGCTGTATCCGTTAAAATCGCAACAACCTGCGTTTGTACACTAATAACATTGGAGCGCCTTCCATCAGCATGAATACAGTCGATATAGGCTTGCTGCTCTTCACTCCACAGCTTCTCATTAATCGCTTGGCGAAGCTTAGCAGCTGCCTCTTGGAATAGCTCACTGTCCACAGTTTCTCCTACAAGTGTCCCCATACTGGAAGCCATCTCGAGCGTACGCGCCAGAAACATATTTTGATGCGTAACGATACCGTCATTCGGCTGATCAATAGGCGACCAGTCTAGCAGATTCCAGCCCTTCACATTAAATAGTCCTGATGCATCTATCTTGAGTAGATAATGACGCAGCGTAAAGCGAATATGCTCATACATTTCCTTGGCAAATGACTTGTCACCCGATTGCTCGTAATATTCATAGCATGCAATCGCCCAGAAGAAGGTCCAATTCGGGATAACGCTGCTCCAACCGCTAGGCACCTGATCCATATAAAGTGGAGTTTGATCCTTGGAGCCTGGAACTAGCCGCAGACAGCGTTTGATTATATCCTGCGCGCCAAATAAATAATTGCTTACAAGACCTTCATTGCGGCTGTCCCCCACCCAGAACACCTGCTCAAAGGCTGGACAATCTACAAACGTATCCTCCATGCACAGCTTTGTCGTATGCTTGGCGATTTCCCAAATATCATTCAGCCTACCGTCCGAGCATTCGAATCTGCCAACCTCTGCAATCGGATAGTTGCTTTGCACCATCTCCACGCCATAAATTTTAACAGGTGATTTCGCCTCACGAACATTAAGTGCCAGGTAACGGAAGCCGCGGCGAATCGGTGTTTCATAGCTTTGACGACCTTCTGAAGCTACGTAACGAATAGTGTGATCGAGCCCGAACATATCCTGTCGATAATCATCACGCATATATTCATAGCCATACCAATCGAGAATAGTGCCAGCCTCTGCCTCAATATCAAAGCGCAAATACCCGGAATATTCCTTGCCAAAGTCAATAACTATCTCACTATCATATCCTTCAAACAGAGGAATAACGCCTGCTTCAAGGTTTGGAATGATAGCTTGCTGCAATTGCTCCGGCACGACGTAGAATTCATTTTCTTTGCGCCATACACAAAGACTGAATACATCAGCCTCAGACACATACTTCGGATTGATTGGACGCAGCCAACTGCCATATTCGGCAAGCTCCCTTGCAGATGTTACCTTCGTCATCAGTTCCATATATATAGGGTGATTCACGTTTAGCGGACGATTGTATTGATGATCGATCAGCATAACCTCGTCGAAGGGGCCTACCGTATAAAAGGCGCTCTCGGCCGCTTCAGCTTGTTCGCCAAATAGATTAACAAAGGCAAGCTCTGCTCCGTTGTCGCTATAAGCGCCAATTTGAAGCTTGCCTGTATGAACAGTGCCCGATACGTCTATCAGAATAAAATGCTCGCCAGCTTGCAACTCTACATCCAAATACTTCTCGGGCGCATTGCCGTAAAAACTTTCCTCGCCAAAGATTTCTCCATTAATAGATAAACTCTTCAAACATTCGCCGCATGCAAGAAAGCCTAAAGTAATTTTACTGGATTTGCTGACTGATAGTCCCGCAGCCACATATCCAACAAATTGCAGCACATTAGCATGATCCTCGCTGCCGATAACTAGAGAATTGCGCACATCAACCGCTGTTGAAAGTGAAAAGGTTTTAAGCTTAGCAAGCGATTCAATTCGAGCTGGATAAACCACTTCTTCGGTCAGCATCGGAATATCACGCGGTACTAGTGACGACCATGGCTCTATACCGGCGGCTCCCAGAACGATTGCATCGCTCCACCCATCCACCGAAAAGGATGGCTCTGCCCATTCTGCTGTCCAATGCCTAGCATCGATATATTCAGAAAAGGCTTGCTGGCAGGACATTCTTGGGGCACGCGGCTGCTGACCAAGATGGACAGAGGTTTTCCAGCTGTTATCTGTTCCAATAAGCTGATTATTATATTGCAGCTCAAGAAGCAATCCGCCTTTGCCTCGCACATAATAAAAGGTGGAAACGCCAAAATGCAGCACTAGCACGGCGATTGTATTTTCTTGTCCCGCCTTCAGCAAATGCTTGATGTCATACGTATCATAGGACAGTTCTGCTGGCCATGACCGAACAGGCCCTCTTCCTAGCTGCTTGCCATTGACAAATAATACATATCTAGAGTCAGCAGTAATCCTCAGACTTCCGGATTCTATGTCTTTCTCGCCGATATAGAAAGATTTTCTAAAGCAACGCCACTCATTCCGCGGGCTTTCCTCTCCCGCTCCCCATATCCAGCTTGCTTGCCAATCCTGATTGCTCATTTCTCCCTTACCCTCTTCCCAAATAAATTTATTAGTATTATAAGCTATGAATTCGTAAATTTTGTAGGTTGATTAAGCCCCCATATAGGCTTATTATGACTACAAGAAAGAACGGCACACTCGTCCTTTAAAGACGTACGGTTTCTTCGATAATTCAAAAAATAAGTTTGAACAAGAAAGTAGGCTCAACGATGAAAAAAAACTATATGGTCGAGAAAGGCGAGGAGTTTTTTACCGGAGGGCTATCCTTATACGTTAACCGTGTAAATGAGCTGTTCGATTTGCCCAAGCATGTACATGATTTTATTGAAATATGCTATGTCTGGGAAGGAAGTGGCTTTCACTATATTGGGGACGAGACTGTTCGTGTATCAAAGGGAGACATCTTTTTTATTCCGATCGGCGTATCGCATATTTTTCGCCCCACTACAACACATTCCAAAAACAAGCTGATCATAGGCAACTGCATTTTTGATAAACGCATTTTCCGTTTTTTGACTGAACAGCTTCCAAAGGAATACGGCTTGTACTGGTTTAAGCACATGAATGGACAAACCGAGCAATGGCTGCAGGGCAAGGAGCAGCAGCAGGAATTTCATTTACTTTTTGAATCGCTGCACCGGGAATTCAATCAGAAGCGGCAAGGCTATGAGACGATGCTATTGGGTTTGCTTCTTCAGTTGCTTATTCATTTGGAACGAGCCCTTGAAACCAAAGCTCCCGATCTCAATCGCAATGAACAGCAGATTGAAAATATCTATTTCTTTATTCGTGAGCATCTCCATGAAAAAATAACATTATCACGCATATCCGATCATATTGGACTTAGCCAGCGGCAGCTCCATCGCATTATTACGCAATCAACCGGATATTCTCCTTCAATGCTTATCATTCGAGAACGTATTAAAAAAAGCAGTGAGCTGCTCTTGAATCCTGACTATTCACACTTTACTATTGTTGATATTGCATCCATGGTCGGTATTAACGATCCAAAACGGTTTCATCGCGCTTTCAAGGAACAGATGAACCGGACACCAGCGCAATATCGGCTTCATGCGATGCAGCCCTATGACCATGACTGACGAGGATAAATTATACTAAGGAGATTAGGACGATGGAAAGTGTGAAATTAAATAAAAGTGCTAACAGCTTAAGCATCCATTCCTTTGGGTTAAATACATGGGAAAGTTGTCAGCTTGGGTTGCCGCATGGCCAGCCGGCTGACAGCTATTTGATAACTATTCAAGAGAATAATAAAACCTTGTATATGCTTATCGATGGCGGCAAAAAGGGTCATGGAAAAGAAATCATTTTGCCCTACTTGCTCAGCAATAATATTCATCATTTGGATATCGTTATTCTTACTCATCCGCATCTTGATCACTTCGGTGGGATGATTGATTTACTTGTGAGCGGCAAACTTACGATCGGCAGCTTCATATACGCTCCTATCGCAGATCGGTTTATTGATCGTGGACCTGATGATCTCAATTATGCACAGTGGCTCCAATTTAAAAAAGTGTTGAACGATGCAAAAAAAGCAATAGGCGAAATCATTATTCCTGAAGCTGACCAGTTAGGAATAGGACAAACGATTACTCGCTCCTTGCAGCTCACATTAATTGCGCTTCCCGATAAATCACTCTTGCATGAGCCGACTAACTTAAACGATGTGAGTATCGTTTTTCGATTGGACTTTGGCAAATTCAGCGCATTGTTTACAGGTGATTGCGGAGCAGCGCAGGCGGAGCTTATTATGAAATCCGAATACAAAAAATGGATTGATGACGTTGTTCTTCTTAAAGCCTCCCATCATGGCGGAGATGAGGCTACTAATCGAGATTTTATCGCAGCCAATAATAGCAAAATTGTCCTTATTCCATGCAATTATACAGTGGTTGATTACCGCCCTGCCTTCATTGAAAACTTACATGCTTATACTCGAAATGGTGCCATTATACTTCGTGAAGATTTTGCTCTGCGAAGTGAGGTAATAACGGATGGAGCTGTCGTACATTGCAGGGTGACCAGAAGCGACTGCAACGAGGAATATGTTATTGTTTTATAATGAATCGCAAGCATCCTAGCCATAGAGAAACTCCACAACCGATTGAGGTTGTGGAGTAAATAGCATCATATGCCCGTTTACTAACCCACTACAGACTATCCGACATATTCAATAGATTGCTAATAGCTTGTGCTGCCTCAGCACGAGTTGCTGTCTTTTTAGGCAGAAACAAATTGTTCAGTACTCCTTGCATAAGACCGGACTTCCTTAATACTTGCACTGATGATATCGCCCAAGAAGCGATCTCATCACTATCAGAGTATTCTATTTCTATCGTTTCGACCTTTTCGACAGCTTGAATCATGTCATTTGCCCGGGCGAGCATAACTGCCATTTCCTCGCGTTGTATTAGCTTCTCTGGTCCAAAAAGCTCAGCCGACATTCCTTTAACAATGCCTGCTTCATATGCAGCATTCACAGCTTCCGAATACCAGCTGCCGGCTGGCACATCTTTGAAGCGCGCATCTTTGCTTGCCGATAGACCGAGTGCTCTAGTCAATAACGCCGTGAATTCTGCACGCGTAATTGCCTTACCTGGCGAGAAGGTCGTGTCGCTAACCCCTTTCACCACATGCTTGGCAGATAACTTTGTAATAGCTTCATGCGCCCAATGACTTGCCGGCACATCAGAGTAGGATTTCAAGTAAGACAAAACGGCATAGGTGCTAAATTGAGTCAGCTCCACATTAATCAGTTTTGTACTCTTACTCAATTTCCCACCTTTGTATTCCCAGCTCTTTGTGTTTGAATTGTAGTAGTACACTCCTAGCAAGCTTGCATCTATACTCGCAGTCCCATAAGGAAGCTGAACGAGTATCGGCTTATCAAACTTATTTAAGTTAAGCTCGCCATCTACCGTTTTTACAACGAGAGAAAGCTCTGCAACTGGACCAGCAGCTTGCAAATTTAGCCCTTTGGATGAATGGCCGACAAGCAGCTTTGATGTTTCCTTTTCATCCAAAGGCTTAACTTTCAAAGAAATATTAATGCCGCTGTCCGCCTTAGGCAGCTGCTGCAGCTGCTTTAATACGGCAGAATCGATCGTCAATGTAAGTCCCGATATAACAATTTTCAGCTTAGCTGAGCCAAGCAGATCGCCAGAATTAATCGGGACAATTAATTCATCCTTTCCATCTGGTACCGTTATGACAGCCAAACTCCCCATACCATTCCGTGCATTTTTAAGCTGCTCTTCCGTTATGATAAACGCATTGTCCGCTTCGGAAGATCCGTCGCCAGCCGGCGGATTAGGATTTAGATTTGTATTTTTTGTATACGTAAAAGTCAATAGTTTCAGTTCGGTTACTCCATCGCCGCCGATGAAGGCGTTGTAGGTTGCTGTAACATCCTTTGATAACGTATACCGGAACGAAAATTTGCCCGCTTCATCCGAGGAGGCTTGATCCAAATGTTCAAGCTCCCCTTTAGCATCCATTACACGAAGCGTTACTTGCTTTTTCGTGCCAGATGATATAGCTCCTTCAATGATAACCTGCCTATTAGCATCCACTTTTGCGGTTGCCGTAATCGTTACTGTAGACGAAGCGGCCCAAACGCCAGTGGAGCCGCTGGATAGCATAATGAGCAAAATAAGTATCGCTATTTTTCTCAATGGGATGATCCTCGCTTTCCCCGCTTTTCCCTTATGATTCCAGCTTACGAAGGGAAATGGTATAATGACCGCCTGTTTGCTGCGCTAAAGTCCGGATATACGCAAACTTTTGTAAATCGTCGTCATTTTTAATCGTTAGCGATTTCGGCTGCGTTTCTTTTGACTGATAGGAATAAGTGTATTTCAGTGCAGGTCCTTCTACCCAGCGCGTTTCCATCGCTACCTCAGAGCCAGCCGCCGGAGTTATTGTAATTTCCCATTCTTCTCCGGTAGCAACAGGGAATTTCAGCCATTTTGCTGCACCACTCAACACCGCTTCACTTAATGTCGCCGAATTGTATACGACTCCCTCATTTGCGTTTAACTCGATTGCATTCGCGTAAGTATTGCCGCGTATCGGCTGTACATCAGGCGGAGTAATGCCGTTATACAGCGTATAGCTGCCAGCTGTTGCTGCTGTTACTTTCAAATAATATACAAATGAAGGAGCGTATTGGTTGTTGAATGTAAGCTTGTCGGCTTGGCCTGGTCCAAGATTAGAGCTGCCTCTTGGCGTACCGCTATTCGCATCCCAATACCAAGCAAAGTTAAAGTCCGATCCCGCTGCTGATACCAAATGAAGCTCATAGCTGCTTAGGCCCGTAACTTTATACCATGTTTCTTTACCTGCTCCCGCAGCTGTACCTGCAAGCTGACTCGCATTCGGCAAATCGATGGCATTCATCATAGATGTCCCGTCTTTTACCGGCTTGCTGAGCGAGACTTTAAATTTACCGCTTGAGCCGTCATTCGGGAATACACGAAGCATAATATGCGTATCCGAATGGCCGGGATTGCTTACCAGCATGGATTGCACGTCTGCTGATTTGCCATAGGAGAACCCACTGTGAGGAGTTTGAGTTGACGCCCAATGACGTGTTTCCATATCAAATTTCGAACCATTAAGCGGAGTAAGGGTAACCACCCAATCTTCTCCTGCTTTAATTGGGAACTTGATCCACACCCTGGAGGACACATTGTCAGCAGATATATAAATATCTCCTTCGACAGCGTCTACATTGACCGGATTATCCCATGTATCTCCAACCGGGAGCGGAATTTCCGTTTCATCGATCGGAATTTTTTCATAGACGCCGTTAATGAATTTGGCTGTATCGTCATATACCGCTCGTACTTTAGGCTTCGAGCTGTTGTAGATATCTCTTAGCACTGTACGCGCCCCGACGTAATAGCCTGTAATCGTTTCGTTCAGTTGAGAGCGGACAAGTTCATTCAAATAAGCATAGTACTTACGAATCGAGTAATCGCCATTATACAGCTGTCCGTCATAATCTGTAGCCCAGCCAGACCAGGTAATATGGTAATCCCCTTCTACCTCGACTCCCATTCCAAAGCGTTTAGCAGTGGCAACTGTCGTTTGAAGACGGCTTAGATCCACGGTCGCCGCTTTCGAGTTCGGACCGTAGGCGGAGCTGAAGAAATAGTTCGGCTGCATCATAACGGCATCGAAGCCCAGATCTTTCCAAATTGTAATGCCGTTGGATTGGAAGAACGGAATCCAGTAAAACTTTTTTTCCAAGCTATGAATTTTATTTGATGTGTGCTTGATGAGGTCTTCTTCATTAGTTGTCCTAAACGGCACTTCCTCCCGCAGCCAATAGAAGCCTGCAAGCTCCAGATGCTCATAGCCCTTCTCGTCGAACAGCTCCATAGCGGTATCAATGTACCAGTCGATTGCTTTTGTTCTCGCTTCGAACGAAGCTTCTTCCCCATTTCGGATTCCGAAATTAATCGTTTCTTCGTTTAATACTCCCCAATCGACTGTAGACTCAGGATTCGGGAATGGTACCGATATAACGACTTTCGTCTTGTATTCCGGATCATCTAGCTCCTCCTTCGCTTCCTCTGTCGCAGCATTCAATGCTCCAATATGCTGACCTTCCTTAAACATTTCATCCAAAAACATTTGCCACTTGTCTTTCGTAGTGTAATCATTAAACACGCTTCCGCCTTGTGTGAACAGCATCGTATCAAACAACCATCCTGTTCTGTTGCCATCGGTATCTGTATGGGCAATAACCGATTTGAAATCGTCCTTCACCCACCTGCCGAGTGCACTATTCGATCCGTCCGCAGGATAATAGTATACAAGATACATATTTTTCACGCCGCCTGACTCTGCAAGCGTTGGCGGAGCCGCATCAACAGGCGCGACTTCGGCCGGAAGCACGTCTACAGACCGGTCGGACGGCTTAGCGTCCCTGCCGAGCACTTGAATTTCATCGACGAAAGTAAACATTCCGACTTCGAACTCTACTTTCACATAACGCGCTGCAACATTAATGCCTGTCTGGGCAAGCTCTTGACGCGACGCAGCCTGACTGTTGGAATATTCCGGCTTTAGTTGTCCGGCACTATACCAATTGACATTATCGTTGGACAGCGCGAAATTAATATAGCGGGGCAGCTCAACGGCAGCCAATCTTTCTTGCAGAAATCCGCCAATAACAGAATCTACGTATTTAGTCTCACCTAAATCCAGGACAACAGATCGGCTTACTTGCCGGCCAAATCCTGTCCAGTTTTTGTCCTGGAACGCGCTCACTTCAGTAATAACAGCCGTCTTACCGTCAGTCAGCTCATAATCTGTACCGTTGTCCCTGGCTGTCCGTAATTCGTAAGCCATAACATCCCGGTCAGGGAACGATTGGGTTACGGTATACGGCAAGCCCAGCGCCAGATTTTCATATTCGTCATCCAAAGCCGGGAAGCGGTACGAGTTGGAGAGCGGCTGCATTCTCGTAAAGCTGTCCCAGACGAATACCTTCACATATTTTCCTGTTACTACAGGCGGCAGCTTGAACCCTGCATTGAAAACTTCCTCCGAATCTGCGCTTATGTGCTTATCGATAAAAGCCACATTTTCCATAATGTTGCCCGCGTTGAACAAAGCAACAATCATCGTAGCTTGAATGGCAGATGCCGACTCATTTTTTACCGTAACATTTGCGCGAATGAAACCGTTCGTAGAAAGCTCGTGAATTCGTTCTCCCTCATAATTAGTAAACAGAGGTTTTTCAACTTTTAGAAGATGATCAGAAACTGCAGTTGGAACGATTGAAAAGAGCTGCTTAGATGCTGCAGCAACAGCAGCAGCAGGAGGAGATTGCTCTGCTTGAACCTGAGGCGCAATCAGCCCCAGTGCCATAATTACGGCAAGCAATGATTGAATAAGCTTAGATCTTCTTTCCATCATATACCTCCAATCACATTATCAAAATAAAATAATTCGGATGGGGGGCTATCCGCGCATCCTATTGCAATTCGGACAGCCCATAGCTTCAAAGTGCTAATTAATATTTAACCTTTTCTTTGAACTTTTCATACTGCTTATGCCATTCTGCCTTATACTCCGTCCACTTGCCCTTTTTCTCCAGATCATCGCGATAATCTTTCCAAGCCGCTTCAAACTTGTCTGATGATTCAGCGAGAAGCATTTTAGCGCGATATTCTATCTCAATAGCATCAATTTGTGGTTTGTATTTTTCTATAGTGCCTCCCTGCAGCACCGGCACTGAGTCATAGTTGTGACCCGCTCGCTTTGTGCCTTGACCAGCGAGCAGCATACCGCTTTTCTTTTGCAGTTCATATTTAACTTTCTTTACAGTGTCTTCATTTGTATCCACGTCAGGGACGGTCGTATTGGCCAGGAACCACGGCTGAAGGCCGTACTTTTGCAGCAAATTATTGTCGCCGCTAGACAGATCAGTTTTGAACTCTTCATTAAATCTCCAAATCGTTTTGGTATCGTCAATGTAATTCCATACATACTTGGGGGCTTCACCAGGGGGACCATAATCAACTGTCATAACATTGTTGCCTATCGTCCAATCAAGGAATTGCAGAGAAGCCTCGATATTCTCGCCTTTCATCACGTAAGCACCCGTCCAAGGAAGCGGATTTGTTGATTCAATCGCACCTAATTGACTGACTCCATCTACTTTAGGGAAAGGAATCGCTTCGAATGTAGCTGTCACATCAGATTTGTCCTGCAAAGGCGCCCAGCCATTCTCGGCGATATCAGACATCGAACCGATATAGGCTGCAGCCCGGCCAGTCGTCAGCTTCTGCAAATAGAGTTCCTTCTTATGCGTCGGCGCTTCCTTATCGAGCAAACCGGCCTGATACATTTTGTTAAGCCATGCCCAAGTAGCCTTATAATTATCATGATCGCGCGCCGCAATGAATCCACCATTGCCGTCAGGAGACATTCCGCTTGCTTCCTGAGCGGTGTCGATGCCAAAAGCAGCTGCTATAGATCTCCAGCCTTTAAAGTTGTCACCCATCGTTAAAGGAATAAGCGGGTTGCTGTTCTGATCCTTCAATTTGGCCGCTTCGCTCAGAAACGCCTCAAATCCTTCCATTGTTGCTAGGCTTTCCTTCGTTGAGCCAGTCTGCTCCAAAATATCCGTGCGAACGAAAATGCCCTGCTGACCCCAAGCCCAGAAACCATCCTCAATTCTTGTCGTTTCGCTTCCTTCAATATCAATAAACAGTGGAATGAAATAAGTATGGCCGTCCTCGGCAACGGAATAATCTTTAATCGCTTGAGGAATTCGGTTTAAATTTGGATATTTTTCAGGCATATTTAAATACTCTTCAATTGGCACTACCACGTCTGCATTCAAGAAGTCGGTTTGAGCAGGGCCATTAGGTCCATAAAATGCCCATACGTCTGGAATATCACGGCCAGTCAGCTTCAACCTTCTGCCCGTATCCTCGTTGTCTCCGGTTTCATAGGTCCACTTTACGTTGACTCCGGATGCCTCTGCGCGCAGCTTATCGAAAATTCCATCGTTTTTCACCGGCGGAATCCAGTTAATACCTACGTGCACCGTAATATTTTTCATTTCCTTCGGCTTATCGCTAGGCTTTGAGGTTGCAGCCGATTGACTTGGACTTGAACTTGGACTGCTATTCGTGCTTCCATCGCCCGATTTGCTAGTGCAGGCAGACAAGAAAAGCAGAGTAACGATTACAATCAAGCTAGCTAATTTCCTCTTGTTCAATGCGCTCAAACCCCTTTAAGTGTTTTTTTATATTGAACCTTTTATCGGCTTCGGGCCCTTTCGGCCGATAAATGGACCAATCCCGCTCACAGAAAAGCTAAAACCATAATGTTTCTACCCGCTAATACTTGAACCTCTCAACCTTTAACACTGCCGATTAGTACGCCCTGCACGAAATATTTTTGCAAAAACGGATAAATGAGCAGCACTGGAATCGTGCCCAGTACAACTACTGCCATGCGCAAAGAGGTTGGCGTTACAGCTCTGCTCGCTGCTTCTGTTAATGCCGCCGCATTGTTTCCGCCGCGCAGATTTTCAGCTGCTTCCGCATTGACTAGCATCGACTGCAGAAAGGTTTGCAGCGGTTTCAGCTCTAGCTGGTTCACATAAAAGGCGCCATCAAACCAGCTGTTCCAATGCGCCACAGCAGTAAAGAGCGTGATGGCGGCAAGCATAGGCATAGAGGTCGGGATGACAACCCTCCAAAATATTGTTAGGGCGTTAGCGCCGTCGATTTCAGCTGCTTCAGTAAGCGCCTCGGGAATATTCTCAAAAAAGGATCTCATTACAATTAGGTTCCATACACTTAGAGCTGTCGGGATGATGTACACCCAAAACGTATTTATTAGGTGCAAATCTCGCAATACAATGTAGTAAGGAATTAGCCCTCCCGAAAAGAGCATCGGAATTAAAAAGTAAATGCTTAGCGCTTTGCGTCCCGGCAGCAGCCGAAATGACAGCGCATACGCGGCAAATCCCGTAACGACTACACCGAGTGCTGTACCAAACACCGTTCTCATTATAGAGATCCAAAACGCGTCCTGGACTAAAGGATTTGTGAGCACAGTCATCACATTAACCCAAGTAAACTGTCTGGGCCAAAAATAAATGCCGCCCTTTATAGAGTCCAGCCCTTCATTAAGCGCCAAAGCCGTCATGTATATAAACGGATAAAGCGCGGTTGCAGCCAGCAAGGTTATTAAAATGTTATTGAGTAGCTGATAGCTTCTTTCGCCGAGTGTCATTTTCATTGAAGCGTAGGCCTCCTTCCTTAGAACAATCTAGATCCGCCAAAACGGCGTGACAGACTGTTTGCACCGATAACGAGTAATAGTTGAATAATTCCCGTTGACAGCCCAATCGCAGCAGCAGGTCCGTAATAACCAAGATTGAGCCCGGTTCTAACGACGTAAGTGTCCACCACTTCTGATACCGGCATATTCACAGGGTTTTGCAATGGGTAAATTTGATCAAATCCTGCATTTAACAGATTAGGAATAGTTAGAATAAGCATTATGGAAATCGTCGGTAGCATGCACGGAAGCGTAACGTTCCACATTTGCCTCCATTTGCTAGCTCCATCTACTTTTGCTGCATCATATAATTGCGGATCAATACCTGCAATGGCTGCGAGGAATATAATTGATCCCCATCCCACTTCCTTCCAAATCGATGACACTACGATGAGAGGCCGGAACCAATCTTCCTTGCCCATGAAATATACTCTGTCCAGCCCAAACGATGCTAGAATGTTATTGACAAGACCATTCGATTCTGCGAGTAAAATTTCGATAATATAAGCAACGATAATCCACGATACAAAATGGGGCATATAAGTAAGCGATTGTATAATTCTTTTGAAGCGCTGATTGCGTACCTCGTTAAGCATGATCGCCAGCAATATGGGAGCAGGGAAGCCGAATATAAACTTGAGCGCCGTAATCCATATCGTATTTTCGAACACCTTCCAAAAATCTTTATCCGTTATAAAAGAAAAATGCTCCAATCCAACCCAAGGACTTTTCCACAAACCAGCAAAAATATTGTAATCACGAAATGCAATTTGAATCCCGGCAAGCGGTAAGTAGCTAAATAAAAAAACTACAACGACACCTGGCAGCAGCATGAAATAATGCCAACGAAACTTCCAAATTTTCTTCCACACAACCATGTAAGACTTCTTGCTTTCAACGCTTGTATGCGCATTCAAATTAGCTGCAGTAATTTTCATTATCTCACCTCTGGTTTTATACAGTTTTATAATAGCATCCTGACCAAATGCTGAATATGCAGAACATATTGCATTTGTATCGTATTTTTACATAAGAGAAAACGACAATTGCAGCACCAGTTGAACACAAAAACAGCAGGCACACTTTATATGCGTGGCCTGCGTAAATATGATGTAGCAGCATTATCCCGCTATCCGTTTATTTCTCTAAACTTGCCCGGCGTCATTCCTGTAAAATCGCCAAATACTTGAACAAAATGGCTATCACTCATGTAGCCTACCTGCTGGGAAATTTCATTTATTCTTAAATAGCTGTCTACTAATAGCTTTTTAGCTTTATTCATTCTAGCGGAGGTTACGAATTCAGAAAAAGAGCAGCCCATTTCCTGCTTGAACAGTCTGCTGAAGGCAGAAGGATTCATATTAACCGCTTCAGCAGTTTCTGTGAGCGTAACTGCAATGCTCAAGTCTTTATGCACATATTCGCAAGCCAGCTTTATTGTTCTTTTTTTGGACTTCAATTGACCCTGCTCCGTCAACTCTGTTTGCTTTTTTTCCGATTTCCGAAAACCTAGCTCCTCTGCGACGACAAGAAGCGCATCAATAATTTCCTCATCCGGACTCGGCTTTATTAAGTAATTGGCAACACCTAGCTGCAATCCTTTTCGGGCATATTCAAAATCGCTCCAACCTGTGAGCAATATGGCTTTTAATTGGGGCAATTCCATTTTTAGCTGCTTAATAAGCTCCAGTCCGTCCATATAAGGCATTCGAATATCCGTGAGCAATACATCTGGACGAAGGCGCAAAGCCATCTCGAAAGCTTCTCTGCCATCAATGGCAACCCCCTCCAGATGAATGCCGTATTTATTCCAATCTATATCTGTGGTAAGCGAATCTCTTACATACTGCTCGTCATCCGCGATAAGAAGCTTCATCGTTATTGCCATCCCCCTTAGGTATTCGTATCGTAATATGTGTGCCTTTACCTTCCGAGCTTTCAATAGAAAAAACAAAATTTTGTCCGTACTTCAATTGCAGCCTGCGGTAAATATTTTTCAATGCATAGCCGGAGCCTTCAAAGCCGTCCTTGGCTTCCTTTGCGCCTAAATCGTTGTATAACCCCTCCATCGCATGAAAGTTTTGTATAAATTGCCGCAGCTTGTTAAGCTGGTCATCCGACATGCCAACCCCATTATCAGATATGCTTATAAGAAGATTGGACCTGAGAAGTGTGAAATTTATTCTTATAACGCCTTGTCGTGAAATTGTTTCCAGTCCATGCTTGACCGCATTTTCAACAATGGGCTGTACAATTAGCGAAGGAATTTGAAATTGCTCAGAGCCTGGCTCCATATAAACGTCCAAATGATATTTGTCTGGCGTGCGAATATTTAAAAGATGTATGTAGTGGGCAATATGCTCGATTGTTTCTACGACGGATCTTGTGTTTTCCCCCTGATTCAGGCTGGCTCGAAATAGTTTGGACATGACCATAAGGGAATTTGCTAAATGTTTATCCACACGTTTAGCCATAGAATATAAAGCGCCTAACGTATTGTATAAAAAATGCGGATTTATTTGGTTCGTTAAGTAACTTAGCTCCGCTTGCTGTCTAGCGATACGTTCCTGATATCCCGTCCGAATCAATTGATCCTGCGTCTCGACCATTTGATTAAACCCCTCGGCTACTACACCGAATTCATCTGTTTGGACGTACTTTACTCTAGCTGACAAATCGCCTGCTTCAACCTTTTTCATTTCCGTGAGCAGCTGCTTTAGAGGAACATGGACGCTTTGAATAAGCAAATGTCCCATCCATAGAGCTAAAAAAATGGCAATAAATCCGTAAACATAGGTCAGCGTGCTAAGCAGCTGCAATCCGCCCATAAAATCCTTCAATGGAGCAACAGATACTATAGACCAGCCTGTAAGCTTTGACTGAGAACGGGCAACCAACCAATCTTTATCAATATAATAATTTTCTTTCTGCTGATTTAACAAACTCGGCTTAATGCCTAAATATTTGCCTATCATATCGCCGGTACGCAAAACCTCATTACCATGCTCGTTGAAAAGCATTAAAGATGATTCTGCTTTTTTTGCGGCTTCGCCCAGAAGATCAAGAATGGTATATTCCAAATACCCGACTCCAATAATGACAGGCATATGTTGCATACCTATTCCAGGCACAGAGCGTACGAATGTAATCTGCTGATTACCGCTCTCGCGCGCAGGAGTTAAGTCCAATAAAGAACCCGCAGGCATAGAATGAGTGGCATCTGGATATATCCAATATTTGAACCTGCCTTCATCGCTTTGTTTCAGCATCCAATTCAAAGCGATATGATCGGTTGCTTTATAAATACCAAATCTTGTAGATATAACCTCATTTGTATAGGGAAAATAAATCCATATCGAAGTAGCGCGCGATTCAGTTTTTAATATATTGTCCAACTGATTCTGAAACGCCATAATATCAAGCGCGTCTTGCTCAGTTAAGGAAATCTGCTGATGATCGAGCAAAAAATTACGAGTCAGCGGCTCAGACTCTATTACGGCAGACAGCCTTACAGCGCCAAGCAACGTTTCATCCAACCAGGAGATAGACAGCTCGAGCGATTTGCTCATTTGCCCGCCTGCCT
The DNA here is from genome assembly GCF_036541265.1 of Paenibacillus sp. IITD108. Classification (NCBI taxonomy): domain Bacteria; kingdom Bacillati; phylum Bacillota; class Bacilli; order Caryophanales; family Paenibacillaceae; genus Paenibacillus; species Paenibacillus sp. IITD108. The sequence goes on from NZ_JAZHCT010000006.1 coordinate 148,873, forward strand.
TTTCCTCTAAAATTTGCTGAGCCTGTTGAAGAAAAATAAATAAAAAAAAACAACTGGAATTAATACGAGAGATACGTAAGAAACTATCTTTCTTCTGATCGTGAATCTTTTTTGTAGTTGGAGTCCTGTTACTTTCATCCACTCACCTCTAAATGAACTAGTTTCCCTAGAAAAATAATTGTATTAAATGGTTAATTTGTATTATTATGTAGTTAATAAATTAACTACGATTTTTCTCTAAGGAGAGACCTAATCTATGAAACCACTATTTTCATTTTCTGTGCTTTCCGATCTTCATTTCATGGCTTATAAAGATACGGATCTCCCCGTAGAATGGGTTCCATTCCTACAGCGTGAAATTCAATTCGTAAACTCATTGAAGCCTAGTTTCATAGTGATCAACGGCGACTTAACCAATGGCAAAGAAAGAGATTACAAGCTAGCGGCTTCAACTATGCAACAAGTCAAGATGCCTGTCTTCTATACGATGGGAAATCATGAATACTACGGTATTTATGAAGAGCACAGTTTTACTAATGAGATAGCCCATCAACGTTTTTTAGATTATACAGGGTGTCCATCTATTTATTACGAAAAAATTATTCATGGCTTTACTTTTTTGTTTTTAGCTACTGAAAATTACACAACAGGCGGCAATGAGGCCGGATGGATCTCTGCTGCTCAGTTAAATTGGCTGCAAGAAAGACTTAAACTCTCCTACAAAAAGCCTGTATTTGTATTTCTGCACCATCCTGTTAATAAAACTGTTGCCGAGTCTGACCATACCTGCATGCAGTCCAATGAACTCCGCAAAATTTTCAGCAAACATCCAGGTGTTCTTTTGTTCTCAGGTCATACTCATTGCAGAATGGATAGAAATGATCAATTCATTAAAGAGGAAGGTATTATTTTTATTGGAGGTGGTTGCCTTTATCAAGAGGTACCCCAATCTCGCTGGGTTGATGTGTATGAGAACTATGCTGTAATTCGTCTGATCAATCATAAAGATCGCAAATGGCTTGACGATTTTCAAGAAACTATTAACTTTAATAACTACCATATTCAAGAAAATGAATAGTCAGGTTACACTTAATATATGTAGATTTTGCTCTATCGTCAATATTGGATTTTTGATATTTATATAATTTTTTATATAACATATATGCAATATAGTTTAAAAGAACATAGAAGCTGCGAAGTTACCGCAGCTTCTAATTTTCACCCTATAATAGCAACTATGCTAAATTACAGCCATTTTGAATAAGCTTGCTTCTCAACGTTTCGCCTTCTAGTTCCCTAGGCTTAATCCCCCTTTCTACACACATCGCAGCAGCAGTGCCTGCGGCTTCGCCAAGTGCACGACAATTAGATTCAATACGTATAGCGGATTGGGCATAAAAATCTGCTGAAATGCAACGGCCGGCCACCAATAATGAATCGATTTTCTTAGGCACTAGACAGCGATACGGTATTTCACAAAATTGTCCTTCAGGCAAGTGCCTGAAATCATCGGGGGAGCCATTTTCATCACGATTGGGATTATGAACATCTATTGGATAGCAGCTCCGAGCAATGGCATCCGTAAACTTGGCGCCTGTACAAACATCCTTCTCCGTTAATGTATATTCGCCCATAATTCTTCGGGACTCACGCACTCCAACCATTTGGGATGTCAGCACTATATAGGCTTGCTCGAAGCCTGGAATATACCTCTTCAAAAACTGCTCCAGCCTTAATATAATATCTCTGCCTTGTAGAACAGCCTCTGTTAAATGGAAAATATTCGTTCCATCCACATTCCCTGTAATTCTGGGGCAATTGAATGCCAGCTCTCCAGGTCGTCCGGGGACAGAAAAAAATTGAAAGTATTCACCGTCGGAAGGTTTAAGTATTCCGTCATCAACCGCCTGTTGAAGTACTGGCTCTAGCGGCATATGACTTCCCCATACTGAAGCCGCATGCATAAAGGGATAATCGGCGCATATGCCTCCAATAGAACGAATATAATCCGCTACTTTAGGCAGACTCACATTCCCCATATGAAAACGCATAGACATGGCTTGATTTTTCCCGTTATTATAAGGGTTTCCTGATTCGAATGGCGCATTGGAGCGATAGGCAATATCACCGTCACCTGTGGCGTCAATTGTAACCTCTGCGCGAATCAATATTCTACCACTCTTATTTCCAACTACAATGCCTGCAACGCAATTATTTTCAATTAATAACTCATGGACAAATGAATAATATAAACAGCGAACCCCTGCTTCAACCGCCAGATGTTCTAACACAAATTTTAGTTTTTCTGGATTGAACCATCCGCTGTTGCCGTCCTGCGCAGTCGCACCGTCTCCCGACTGCGCAAGCAGCGTATTGATTTCTTCGCTTATTCCCGTATTTAACGGGTGGCGGTCGATATGGTTGGACATCATGGGGGTGACCAGCGCTGCGGTAGCAGTACCGCCGAGAAAGCCATTTTGTTCAACTAAGATAGTACGAGCTCCCGAACGGGCGGCTGCAATTGCCGCTACTGCTCCTGAGGTGCCTCCTCCAACGACCAGGACATCCGTAGTTAATACTGTATCCTTTTTTGGATTCCATTCTGTCAATCCAACCATCTCCTTAAATTAAATGGCATGCTACAAATCTATCATTACCAACTTCACGAAACTGCGGATCTTCCGTTTTGCATCGATCAATTACATATGCACATCGAGTATGAAATGGGCAGCCTGTAGGCGGATTCAAAGGAGATGGCACTTCCCCCTCAAGAATAATTCGATCCTGGCTTCTTTCCGGGCTGACTTTTGGAACTGCAGAAAGCAATGCTTTCGTATAGGGATGCAAAGGCTCGTCATACAATTGCTCTGTTTTTGCCGTTTCTACTATTTTTCCAAGGTACATAACGCCAACTCTTGTAGAAAATGATTCTATTACAGCCAAGTTGTGTGCAATAAACAAATAGGTTAGCCCGAATTCCTCCTGAAGATTTTGAAGCAGCTTCAAAATTTGTGCTTGTATAGAAACGTCAAGCGCAGAGACCGGCTCATCACAGACTATAAATTTTGGGTTTAGTGCCAATGCTCTTGCTATACCGACCCTTTGCTGCTGACCACCGCTTAATTCATGAGGATAGGCATTCATCATCGAGTTGTTCAAGCCGACAAGCTCCATCAAATACTTGGCCTTTTCCATACGCTCCTGCCTCGAAACATGTTTATTGTGAAGTACAATCGGCTCTGTAATGTTAGCCCAAACGCTTAAATGAGGAAACAATGAAGAATAAGGATCTTGAAATATAATTTGCATTTTTTGTCTATGCTGGCGCATTTGGACATCTTGGTAATTAGTAATATTATTTCCATCAAAAAAAATTTCGCCCTTTGTTGAAGAATGCAGCTTCAGTAACACTCTAGCCAAAGTGGACTTTCCGCTTCCGCTTTCGCCAACCAGCCCGAATGTTTCACCGGGATAAATAGACAACGATATATCCTTTAAAGCATGGAGCTTATTCCTGCCTGTATGGAACACTTTATATATATTTCTAGCTTCAACTAATGGATAGCGCTCAAGCGGTTGCTGCATTGTCATCCCCCTCTTTGTCCATATTCCAGCATGCTGCATAATGATTATCTCCTACTCCCGTAAGCTCTGGACTCGCTATGCAAGCTGAAGTAACATGATTGCAGCGCGATGCGAAGGCACAACCCTGCATATCATCGCTCATATTAGGTGGCGTGCCATTGATTGGCTCAGGAGATTTGCGTACTCCAAGCACTGGTGTAGACTTCAGCAGCGCTTTGGAATAAGGATGACGCGGCGCCGATAGAAATTGGTTTATTGAGGCCGATTCGACTATTTTTCCAGCATACATAACCAAAATACGATCGCAATATTGAGCCGCCACGCCGAAATCATGGGTTATTATAACGACTGACATTCCGAGTTCATCCCGCATCGAGCTTATTAGCTCCATTATTTGCGCTTGTACTGTTACATCGAGCGCTGTAGTTGGTTCATCTGCTATTAACAGCTTGGGGCTGCATGCAATCGCCATTGCAATGACAGCTCTTTGACGCATACCGCCGCTAAACTCAAACGGATACTGCTTCATCCTCAGCTCAGGTGAAGGAATGCCGACACGCTTCAATAATTGAATAGTATGCTCTTTAGCGGCACTCCTTCCAGTTAGCTTGTGCCAAAGAATCGGCTCCATGATTTGCTTGCCTATTGGAAGCGTCGGGTTTAATGAACTCATAGGATCCTGAAAGATAAAGCCAATGTCCTTGCCTCTTATACTCTGTTGTTCTTTTGCAGTTAATGAGAGCAGGTCATAACCCATAAACGTCGCGCTTCCGCTAACTATTTTCCCGGATTTTGGAATTAAGCCCATTAAAGCTTTTACGCAAACACTTTTACCGCTGCCGCTTTCTCCGACGATGCCAACTATTTCTTTCTTATATACATCAAACGATATACCGTTGACTGCTTTGACAATTGTGTCGTTTCGTTCGAATTGGACTTGTAATTCTTTAACCTCCAACAATTTTTCCAACATCTCTCACCTCATTCTTTAGGATCAAGCGCATCACGAACTCCATCACCTACAAATGTAAAGGCCAGCAATACTAAAACAAATGTAATCATCGGCCATATTAATAAATGAGGAAAGCTCCACATAAATTTTTGTCCGGACGTAATTAAATTCCCCCAGCTTGGAATTGGAGGAGCAAAACCCATGCCGATTGCAGACAGGGAAGATTCAATCATCATAGCAGACGGAATGCCAAAGGCTAATTGAACGATAATGGGAGCAACTGCATTAGGAGCAATGTATCTTCTAATAATTTGCCAATTTGTAGCTCCAAGAGCGCGTGCAGCTTCGACGAAATCCTTTTCTCTGATTGCTACAACAGCTCCTCTAGATATCCAGGCCATTCCAACCCAAGAGGTGAGACCTATTGCTATAAGCATCGTAATTAAGCCGCGCCCCATAATAACAAGTAAAATAATATTAATAAGCAGCACTGGAAATGCAAAAAAAATGTCAACGATTCGCATTAATATATTGTCTAGACGACCGCCGACATATGCTGCGATTGATCCGATTAAGCCACCCACTACAAGCTCGATAGCAATCGCCCCAAAGGCAATCAGCACGGCGTTGTGCAAGCTGTAGATTAATCGGGAGAATACATCTCTGCCAAGCTCATCTGTTCCAAAAGGATGCCCCTTCACAGGCGTCTGATAAGTTATTTCATAATTATTAAAATCATAGGGATAAGGGGCAATCCAGGGACCTACTATACCAACTGCTACAAACAGAAAAACAAATATCAATCCGATAACCGCTAATCGATTTCTGCGGAATTTACGCCATGCGCGGCTGTAAAATCCTTTGCTTTGTTCTTGTTTCCGTTTAAGTCTTGCAGAATCAGGATTTGATTCCGCTAATACGGTAGATTGACTCAAGCTAACGTCCCCCTTTGGTCCGTTGATAACGAATTCGTGGATCTATAACGGTATAGGCAATATCCACCATGAAATTTGCTATCATGACGATAATGCCATATACAAAAGTAAAAGACATTAACATTGGTAGATCCCGATTTCCCGCTGCGCCGGCGAAATTTATTCCCATCCCCGGTATTAAAAACATAACTTCAACAACGACAGCCGAGGCTATTAATCCTGAGATCATTGGCCCCATTATGGTTACCAATGGTATTAATGAATTTCTTAGTGCATGTCCAAATACTACTTGTTTGAAATTCCCGCCCTTAGCCCAGGCTGAAGTAACATAATCCTGTCTCAGCTGCTCGATAAGACTCGAGCGAATGTATCTGGCAATGATGGCAACTGGTCCAGCAGATAACGCCACAACTGGAATGATATAGTTATACCAATTCCCCCAGCCTTGAGTCGGCAGCCATTTAAGCTGCAAACTTAAGAGTAGAATAAGCAGTACCCCTACTATAAAAGCCGGGATGCTCATGGCAAATACGGATAAGCCCATTGGTACAAAATCCCACGCTGAATTTTGCTTTACTGCAGCTAATATCCCAATTGGAATTCCGATTAGTAGTGCCAAGGCTACCGCAAATAAAGCTAACTTCAACGATATAGGCAGCTGCTCCATTATCAGTTCCTGCATGGGCTTATCTGGATACTGATAGGACGGACCGAAATCCCAAGTAAAGGCCCCTTTCAAAAACTTAAGAAACTGGATATACTGCGGCTCATTAAGACCCCATTTATCCTGAAAATCCTTAAGCATTTTTTCATTAAGCTCTTGGCTAGCTCCAGAGCCCGAAATTCTAAGCTGCACTTCCTTCAGCTCAAGGAAGTTTCCAGGCACGAATTGCATTAATGTAAACGTCAATAATGAGATAATAACTAACGCTATTACTATAAAAAATATTCTCTTTGCTACATAAATGAGCACTTGCGCCACCTCCTCAAGTAAAAATGGAAGCAATCGGAATCGCTATTCTGCCCCCCCCCCGATTGCTCCTTTTATTTGTTATTAATTTGTAGTTATTCCATTGAAATATAGAGGCTTGCCTAAGAATAATTTGTCTGCAATATATCCTTTAACATTTGATTTAACAAGGAAAAACGATTTCCAAGCATATAATGGAATATAGAGACCTGATTCAAGCCGAAGCTGATCCGCTTCTTTTGCAAGCTTTTGCTTTGTAGCAGAATCAGAAGTTAAAATCTGATCGACCAGTTCCTTGTATTTTCTGCCGTTATCAGTAGCGTTTGTAAGGAAAAACTCATCCAAGCGTTGCAAACGGGTCGCATTGTCCAACTCTTTATTATCTCGAATACTTACAAACTCTTTATACTTTTTGCCGGAGAACGATTTTTTGAAATAATCCATGCCTTGGGTGAGCAAAGGTATGGCTGAAGCATAGGCAGGGGTATAGGCATCATCATAAAAGCCTACATAGTTTTCCTCTAATGGATTATTAATTTTAGTCCACCAAGCTCCCCAATCCCCAATATTATCTACTTGTACTTTAATGCCAAGATTTGTTTCCCATTGTTCCTTCACACCTAGAATAAAAGGATCTACACTGGCTCCATGCGCTACTGATATTTGGATAGTTGGCAGCCCCTTTCCATCAGGAAATCCGGCATCTGCAAGAAGCTGCTGCGCTTTTTCTACATCATAGGTCAGCTGGTTCGGCCAATTAGGATCAATGAAGGAAGGGATTAATGAATTTATTGGCTCAACGGTTCCTCTCGACACCGTTTTGGCCAACAACTCCTTATCAATAGCCATATTGAGCGCCAATCCGATACGCGGATCTTCAAGCACACTGTTTGGCGAGTTATTCAAGTAGGTTAATACTTTAAAGCCTGCGGAAGTATTTGATACCAATTCCTTGCTTAGCGTCGGATCTTTTTCAATTGCGGCAAGCTCGGCGGCTGTTACTTGCATAATTTGAACTTCATTATTCATATAAGCGGGTAAATTAGTTTGCGCTGCATTATCTGCCATTTTCAAAGTAATTTCATCCAACGTCACATTATCGTAATAATGTTCATTAGGTATCCATACTGTTTTTTCATTAATCGTAAATTCCTTCGGTTTATAAGGACCGTTGACTACAATATTTTCTACTTTAAATGCATGATCGGGGTCTTCCATTACATTGCTATGCAAAGCTAATCCCCAGTTCATTGCCGCACGTTCAGGAAAATCCATTATCGGATTAACCAAATGAACGATAAGGGTGTGGTCGTCCTTTGCTTCTACACCAAGCTCCGTCGGTTTTGTTTTGCCAGCCATAATATCCTTTTGATTCACAATTTCCGACTCACCTGTTGTATACCATGGAGTGTTATTTTTCTGGGACCAAACTGCAGGATCTATTGTATGCTGCCAAGAGCGTACAATATCGAATGCGGTGAACTTATCACCATTTGACCATTTTGCATCCTCGTTAATAAGGAATGTCCAAGTTTTCCCTTCATCATCAGTTGACCATTCCTTCGCCATCCCCGGTATAGCTTTGTAATTTTCATTCAGCCTCGTTAGCCCTTCTGAGTACAGCTGTCTTGCATAAATAACAGCCCAGCCCCCATAACGCCAATCCAATGATTCAGGTGCTGTGTAAAACATCGTGAGCTTGCCTCCGCCGCCTATTTTCTTCTCCTTTCCTTCCTTGGGAACAGGATTGGCTGTTGAATCGTTGTTTTTCTCCACCTCCTTCTTGCCCGTATCTTCAGACATATCCACTGGCTTAGGTGAGTTTCCAGTACAACCCGTCATGGTCACAGCAACAATAAGTACAATTAAGAAAATGAGCACTGACTTAGTCTGCATCTCAACATTTCCCCTTAATAATGAGTTATAAATCAACTTGAAACTTTAATGAAACGCTTTCAATTTAACGTATTTTCGTTTCCACTACAGAACCAGTTCTTTGCCGCAAGCCACTACAGTAATTCCATCAGCATTTCCATACAACACCTCTATATGAAAATCATCTCCTCCCTTCTCGGTTTTCCATTGCTGGTAAACCCCCCATGCTCTCCCCATACTCCAGAAGGTTCTGAAATTGTTTTGACTCATAATCGGCTTAAAATAAATCTTCTTATTTACAAGATCTGCCACAAAACCGCTCATCGCTAGAATAAGCCCCCAGCTAGCCATGGACCGAACATAATGGTGACCGCATTCAACCTCGTTCCAAGGATTTCTTTTTATTCCATCATGTCTCTCTCGCACTGCTTGAACGAGTTCCAAGCCTTCATCTAAATAACCTTCTAATATAAGATGAGTCGCTACTTGGTACTCTACCCCGCTCCAAACCTCATCGGAATAAATAAATGGAGTACGCGGTCTCTTTCCTCTGGGCCAGCTGCATAGGACAAGGCCCGATTCATCACTCAAAGCATATGTCCTTTGACAATTCAAATGTTGCTCAAATCCTCGTCTAAAGTTATAGCGATAAATGGAGTGAACAGCTTTCTGCACACAATTAGGCGGCAATAAATAACCTAACCCATACAAATGCGCCAATTGCTGACCAAGCAACTGATCGGATAAGCAGCCAGCACCGTATTGATATTTAAATTCATCATCCCTGCTGTCCTGTTCATAATATTCTCCATTCCATAGCCTTTCGTGTAGTTTGCTGGTGCTCTCCTGCAGTGCGTTAGTGTACTTGCTCGCCAACACTAGATCGCCTAAATAAGTTGCTATCTCGGCAGACGTCTTCAAAGCGCCGAGCAATAATGTTCCAGTCAATGCGTTTGCTCCATAAAAATCAATATCATAGGTGACATGCTGCTTGCCTTCCATGACAAAATCATTGTCCTCATCCCAATAAATGAAAGCAAAATCAAGCGTTTTTTTCATAGATGGCCATAGTTCTTGCAAAAAATTATCGTCACCTGACAATTTCCATTCCCGATATACACGCATAATGGAGCCTAACTGTCCATCCGTTGAAGGCGGTGTTTGATCATAGCCCCACATTTGCCATTTGGCATCAAACATTTTGTAAGCTCGAAAATTCATCCACCCATTGTCTTCCACTTCCTCAAGAAACTCTATTCTCCGCATGGACTGCTCCAACTCAGGAAACAGATAGGCAACAGTCTGAGCATAATTCCAAACATGTGTGCAGTTTCCCTCGCAGCATCCTCCGCTATTAAAGGTTCCTTCATACCCAAGGAATCTGCCATCGCTTAGCCGAAAACAGGTTGTACTTCGGAGAACCGTAATATTGCTCATTGCAGCGTCTATAATTTCAGGAGGCAACGAGCTGTCGTACATCGCTTTTGAAAAAAGCAATGACTGACCCTTCAAGCGACTTTGTTCCTCTGCAATATATTTTGCTACCTCCCAAGCATCAGAAAAGTCGTTGCTGTAAAAATTTCGCGTAATTTGCTCTCCTTCGCGCTTGATTCTAATTTCATCATTCCATCCGTTAATCCGATTTGGGAAATACCAGCTTAAAATAAATTCAAACTTTACACTTTCTCCCGGCTGAAGCTTATGGCATACACCGAGAGAGCCCGTATCCGTTTGATAAGCAGCTGTCGGGTCTATATATTCTAAATCTTCAAGCTTGCCGTCTTCATGAAAGTCCTCCCAAAACTGCTGAAGTTGTTCATAAGAAGAGCCTCGAAGCCAGGCGCGCTTGTAAGTGACGGATTTCCATGTTGTGACAAGCGCCATATTTCCAAAATATAAGCTGCTTCGCTCATGATTTTCCGAACGCATGAACAATCCTTGAACGAAGCACTCCTCACGAAAATCATTAATATTGCGTGCCATATTAGGGGAATTCATCTGACCGAATTGACCGAATTTTACATCTCCAATCGGATTCATAATTGAACCGGCCAGTGTGATTTCTACGCTTTCATTAACCTTATTGGTAACCGTATACGTCAAGACGGTACCAGGCAGGGAAGAATCCTTGCAGTTTAATGGAATAAAGGGCGTATAGGCTTCCATGGACACGCTAACAGGAAGCTCATCATCTTCAAATGATATTCGAACAAAGGGATATTCAACTTCCATCGTCGATTCTTTCATTCTTGGCAGACCTGCGCCAGTGTAGGGATGATATCCGTGAGAATTGGAATAAGGCGGTCTGATCCTTCGTTCTAAAATTTTGCTTATTGGCTTTCCGCCATCAGGTAATGCTCTAATTGAAAAAAACGTATTAGGCAAAGACAATCCCTTCTCAGGCTTGTTAAATATTTCCCAGTCCCTAAATTCTCCTCGACTTCCTATCGAAACATTGCCGGTTCCAATACCTCCGAGAAGGAAGGCCGCTTCAGAGGCAACAGCACCGTTATACCTAATAGTCACATATACACGCCCCTTAAATTAATTATTAATTAACTTCAAGATCATCATTTACAGGAAGCTTTGGAAAGGCTTGATGCGGTTCTGCCTGGTACCAGAATGCAGTAGATGCGATATCATCCTTAAGCGGCAAGTATCTTCCATCATTGCGCCAACCAAGCGCTTGAATCGTGATGCGCAGATCCCTTTGAAATCGAATTGGATCCATAATATGCCACCTATACATACCGAAGCGCTGTTGACTTCTGTATAATCCGTCAGGCTTTATGACTTGATGGAAGCCTAGAAAAGCTGTCGAGTAAGTGCCATACTCCCCTTGTGGGTGTTCGAAATTCCAAGCGCCGCCAAAATAATCCTCTGTCCCTGTTCCGCAAATAGTAGGGAAATCAGAATCTCCATCCATATAAACTTTGATTTCCCCTTCTCCCCACCAGCCTGTGTTATTGGACTGCCAAGCCAAATAAGTACCGACAAAGTGACCTTGACCTGTGACGCCATCTAATATAGTATGAACATCTTTATAGGCAAGTGGATTACTTCTCCTCCACAGTGCATGGAAATAAGCCGCATCATTAGGAACTTCGGTTAAGGCATAATCAATCTGATAAAACAAAACCTCACTTTTATTGTTTATATTTTCCACCGTTATTCGTGCATGCTTCCGAAATGGCATCTCCCAATAACAGTTAAAGCCACCTGCAGGATTAACCGCTACCATTAACGAATTCACATTGCTTCGCTCACACCACCCGTTGCAAAAAAAATCTCCAATAGGCACTTCCACTGAAGGCTCTTCCTCTCCATCCCAATACATTCGAATAATTAAGCTTCTCCAGGCGCTTGGATGGCAAGTCATCCATATATGCTGTATGCAACCGCTTTCTCCTATTTCAGCAATTGTAAACAAGCTGTTCCCATCTATGTAGATTGAAGGTGAGACCTTCCACCCAATTCCAAGATCACGAGCATAAGCTTCTCCGGTGCCTGAGACGGCCATACCTCCTTTTCCCTTTGCGCCGTTCATGTTTTCCCCACTTATAGATCTTGTTAGAGCATTGGATAATTTGCTAAGACCTCCGATTCCCATACTCAAGCTACTCCACTCCATTTCACACATCTCCCAAATTTAGAAATATATACAAAAAAAGTTTTGTATATTAGAATAGTAGCACAGGTAATTGCTAATTTATTTATCCCGTAAGCTCACTTATTTAACCGAAATAATCATTTTACGGAGGGCTAAATGTGAATCTGAATACAATTTCACCTTATGTGAGAGTAGCGCTTGACAGTAAAATTCAACCCCCATGGAAAATTAGAGAACGAGTATTGTTTGATTACGAGATACTTTATGTTAAATCCGGGAAAATTATTGTTACGGTTGAGGATGAGGTATATTATGGACAGCCAGAAGACTTGTTTTTTTTCAAGCCAAAACAGCGTCATTCTATAACTTTCATTGGAGATGAGGTCGTTCATCAACCTCATATTCATTTTGATTTTTTCTATGAAGATAACAGTCCGGATGTACAGCTTAGCTTTCAACCGCTTAACAAAATTTCTGCAAATCAGCTTTCATGGTTTCGCCCTGATGTAACGGCTGGTCTAAACATTCCCAATTACATAAAACTAACCGACCCTGTAAAGATCGAAAATAAACTTCTAAATCTAATTCATACCTTTGAGCAAAAAATGCCTTACTATGAAATAAATGCAAAAGGGCTTCTAATCAATCTCTGGGTCACTCTCTTGCAACAGCTTAACCATTATCAAAATGAATATATTGTCTCACATTGGGAGGCGTTGCAGAGTGTGAAAGAATATTTAAGCATTAACCTTCATGAAACAGCTAATCTTGATCATTTGTCCAAAATGGCCAAATTAAGCAAATCTCACTTTCTAAGATTGTTTAAGCTTGCCTTTCACATGTCGCCCCTACAATATCAGCAAGCTATGCGAATGGAAAAGGCCAAAGAAATGATTCTATATTCCAATAAAAGTATCTCTGAAATTGCAGAAACTTTTGGCTACTCAAGCATTCACTCCTTTAGTCGTACCTTCAAGATTAATCAAGGAGTTTCACCAGCCTATTATCGAAGAAGAATCTATAATTAATGATAAAGATAGATGATACAATTATCTGTATTGAATTTTTTGCAATCATATTGAATTTCTTTAAATCCGTAATAGAGTCCTCATGATCAAGCCAGATTTCCATATATCGCCTCATCCGAATTTCAATTTCCAACTCTTCATCGCCGCCTCTACAAGACCCATTTTCATACATTAAAACTCCCAAAAACGTGATAACACCAATGTTTTCTCCCACTTTCACATGGTTTGTATATTTAATGTTAGGTTATGCTATACCCCACATTTTTTATATGCTAAAATCGTCTAGTGGTCATCCACGGTAGACATCGAATCTTAGAATTACTACAGGAGGTTGAACGTATTGCATCTATTGCCTAGAGAAATGGATAAACTCATGATTGTAGTAGCTGCAGATCTTGCAAAGCGCCGAAAAGACAGGGGTCTTAAGCTTAATCACCCTGAAGCGGTCGCTATTATTACCTACGAGCTGTTGGAAGGGGCGAGAGATGGTAAAACAGTTGCTGAACTGATGGAATATGGAGCTTCTATTCTTACAAGAGAAGATGTAATGGAAGGCATTCCCGAAATGATTGCTGATATTCAGGTGGAAGCTACTTTTCCAGACGGCACCAAGCTAGTTACCGTCCACAGCCCAATCAGATAATCAGGAGGAATGTGCCATGATACCAGGAGAGTATATTCTCAAGGAAGATAAAATTATTTGTAACGAAGGCAAGCAGATAAATGTTATTTCAGTAACAAACACTGGGGATCGTCCTGTACAGGTTGGTTCGCATTTTCATTTTTATGAGGTTAATGAAGCTCTGCAATTTGATAGAGATCAAGCTTACGGAAAAAGATTGAATATTCCCGCTGGTGCCGCTGTACGCTTCGAGCCTGGAGACGCAAAGGATATCCAGCTTATTCCATTTGCTGGCGAACGCCGAATATACGGCTTCAATAATAAAGTAGACGGCAGCTTAGAAGGAGAGGAATAATCATGAGCTTTAAGATGTCGAGAAGACAATATGCAGAAATGTTCGGCCCGACAACAGGCGATTCGATTCGTCTGGCAGATACGGACTTGTTCATTCAAATAGAGAAAGATTATACATCTTACGGCGAAGAAGTTGTTTTTGGCGGCGGCAAGGTTATCCGTGACGGAATGGGGCAGCATCCTCTTGCTACTCGAGGAGATGGCGTAGCTGATGTTGTCATTACAAATATCGTTATTTTTGACTACACTGGGATTTACAAAGCAGATTTAGCGATTACAGATGGGAAAATATCAGGAATAGGAAAAAGCGGCAATCCGCTTGTTATGGATAATGTTGATATTATTATCGGTGCCTCTACTGAGATTATTGCAGGTGAAGGCTTGATCGTAACAGCGGGAGCTATCGATACGCATGTCCACTTTATTAATCCTGAGCAGGTGCAGGTGGCGCTGACGTCTGGCACTACTACGTTAATTGGCGGCGGTACTGGACCGGCAGCAGGCTCAAGAGCTACAACTATAACGCCGGGCGAATGGAATATCCACCGCATGCTGGCAGCTGCTGAAGGACTTCCGATCAATGTCGGCTTTACCGGCAAAGGACATGCAGCAGCGACCGAGCCATTGGCGGAACAGGTTCGAGCAGGCGTTATCGGCCTCAAGGTTCATGAAGATTGGGGAGCTACTGCTTCTTCACTGGATTATGCCTTACAAGTTGCTGACGAATATGATATCCAAGTTGCACTCCATGCGGACACCTTGAACGAAGGCGGCTTTATGGAAAACACAATGGCTGCTGTAAAAGATCGCGTTCTTCATATGTACCATACAGAAGGCGCTGGCGGTGGACATGCTCCCGATTTAATTAAATCAGCTGGCTACTCTAATATTTTGCCATCTTCCACTAACCCGACGCTGCCATATACAGTGAATACAATCGATGAGCATCTCGATATGGTTATGGTTTGCCACCATTTGAATCCATCTGTTCCAGAAGATATTGCTTTTGCAGATTCTAGAATTAGAAGAGAAACGATTGCCGCTGAAGACATTCTTCACGATATGGGCGTATTCAGTATGGTCAGCTCTGATGCACAGGCAATGGGTCGTGTAGGAGAAGTAGTTCTGCGTACTTGGCAAACAGCGGATAAAATGAAACAGCAGCGCGGCACGATGAGCGGTGACAGCACTTACGCCGATAATAACCGTGCTAAACGTTACGTCGCCAAATATACAATTAATCCTGCAATTACACACGGTATTTCTCAGCATGTTGGTTCGATTGAAGTTGGCAAAATGGCTGACCTCGTGCTGTGGTCTCCTAAGTTTTTTGGCGTTAAGCCTGAAATGGTGCTCAAAAATGGATTTGCCGTCGTAAGCCTGATGGGCGATGCCAACGCATCCATTCCAACTCCACAGCCATATATTTATAGACCTATGTACGCACAAACCGGTGCAGCACTTGCAAAAAGCTCTGTTACCTTTATTTCTCAAGCGGCATTTGACAATGGCATTCATGAACAGCTAGGACTGAAAAAGATTATTCTCCCGGTTGGCGGTATCCGCACCCTGTCCAAAAAAGATATGAAGCTTAACTTCGAAACGCCTCATATTACAGTTGATCCGCAAACCTATGAAGTTCGAGTAAACGGGGAATTACTGACATGTGAGCCTGTAGATCGTGTGCCAATGGGTCAACGCTATTTCTTATTTTAAGAGGTAGTTCAAAAAGTCCAATTTTGATAACGAAGTAGCTCAGGAGCGTCTCGACATCGAATCTTGCATTCAACCGAAATCTCCAGTGCTCACGTACCTTTAAGTACGCTCCGCGCCTCCGATTTCTAGTTTCATACAATATTCTCGGTTCTGAAAACCGGACTTTTTGAACACTCATTTTAAGGAGAATCTTAATGATAATCGAGAAAGTAGTAGCTAATATAAAAGATTTAAGCCCGGAAGAATTGAATAAGCGCCATAAGGAAAAGGTTTATATGGAGAGCGCTCATTTGGTCAAAAGAATTAACCGTGTAACGACCGATCATGGCAAGGAAATCGGCATTCGTCTAACCGATCAACGTGACCTGCTGGCAGGCGACATTCTATATATGGATGATAAAAATATGATCATTATCGATGTATTGTCCGATGATCTTCTAGTCATTAGCCCGCGCAGCATAATGGAAATGGGCAATATCGCCCATCAATTAGGCAACCGTCATTTGCCTGCTCAATTCGAAGATAATGATATGCTCGTACAATATGATTATTTGGTTGAGGAGCTTCTGCAACAACTGGAAATTCCTTATAAGCGCGAGGAACGCAAAGTGAAGCAAGCATTCCGCCATATTGGACATAGTCATGGATAATAAGCTTCTCTCCTTGTTACAGCTATGCGATTCCAATTTTCCGACAGGCGCATTCAGCCATTCCTTTGGATTGGAAAGCTATATTCAAGAAGACAAGGTGCATGATGCATCGTCGTTCTCACAATGGCTGCGCGTATATTTGCATGAGCAATTAACCTACTCAGATGGACTTGCCTGCCGCCAAGTGTATGAAGCACTCCAAAGTGAGGATATTTCTCGCATCTGGGAAATGGATCGACGGATTACCGTTCAAAACTTGCCTAGAGAAACTAGGCAAGGTACTCAAATGATCGGCAATCGCATGTTAAAGCTGACAGAAGAATTGTATGGCATGCCCATCCTCTCTCAGTACAGAGCAAATATTACAAAAAAACAATCATTCGGCCACCCTGCCATCGTATTCGCGATGGTCGCTCACGGACTTGGAGTGTCTCAATCAACCTCCATCCTCTATTATTTATATTCGGCTATTTCCAGCCAGGTTCAAAACGCAGTACGCGCCATACCGCTAGGACAAACAGCAGGACAGAAAATAATTCAACAGTTCCAATCCGAGCTTGAACAAGCAGTTGAGACGATTATACAGCTGACGGAGGACGATTTCGGAATCGTTTCTCCGGGTATTGAGCTGTCGCAAATGAAGCATGAGCGTGTCCATATTCGGATATTCATGTCTTAACATTGCAATGGAATTAGAAAAGGACGTGTTATATATGCAACCCGTAAAAATTGGAGTCGGAGGACCTGTTGGAGCAGGTAAAACGATGCTTGTAGAGAAACTGACTCGCCATATGACAGATGTCAGCATGGCAGTTGTTACTAATGATATTTATACTAAAGAGGATGCTAAATTCTTGATGCAAAACGGCGTTCTTCCAGAAGACCGCATCATCGGAGTGGAAACGGGCGGCTGTCCGCATACCGCCATTCGCGAAGATGCATCCATGAACTTTGCTGCAATCGATGATTTAATAGAGCGCCATCCTGATGTTGAGCTGATTTTTATCGAATCAGGCGGAGACAACTTGGCCGCAACGTTCAGCCCCGAGCTGGCTGATTTCTCTATCTACATTATTGACGTAGCGCAAGGCGAGAAAATCCCTCGCAAAGGCGGACAAGGCATGATCAAGTCCGACCTGTTCATTATTAATAAAACGGATCTTGCTCCTTATGTCGGCGCAAGTCTTGAAGTAATGGCAAAGGATACAAAAGTGTTTCGCGGAGAGAAGCCTTTTGTATTTTCGAATTTAAAAGAAAATGAAGGCCTCGACGAAATCATAGACTGGATTAACAAGCATGTATTGTTAAAAGGATTGGAATAATATGTCGCAATGGACAGGCCTATTAAACCTTGATTTGGAGCAGCGCCATGGAAAAACCGTCGCCAAAAATGTATATTTTCAAGGCGCCTTTAAAGTAATGAGGCCGGTTTACCATGACGACAGCGGGCAGGTATGCTACTACCTGCTCAATCCGGGCGGCGGTTACTTGGACGGAGACAGATACCGAATGCACATCTCAGCAGATGAAGACGCGAAAGTAACGCTAACGACTCAATCTGCCACTAAAGTGTACAAGTCGCCCAAGGATTACGCCTATCAAGAAACCGAAATTCATCTTAAGCAAGGCAGTTATTTGGAGTTTGTTCCAGATCCATTAATTGCCTACGAAAATGCTCACTACAAACAAAAAAATATCGTGCATATGGAAAAAGGCTCTACTTTCCTCTATACCGATATTGTAACGCCAGGCTGGTCGCCTAGCGGAGATAGATTTACCTACAAGACGATTCAGCTCTTAACCGAAATTTATTATGATGGGCTTCTTGGTGTACTGGATCATATAAAACTTACGCCCAGCAAACAAAATATAACTGAAATCGGCTACTTAGAGGGCTATTCCCATCTAGGCTCGATGATCGTCGTTAGTGAATTTATGACCGATACACTGCTCGATGACCTGTATGAAACCATTCAAGCTGAAAATAATTCAACTTTTAATTTTGGCCTTTCAAAGCTTGAGGTGCCTGGGTTTAGCCTCAGATTACTAGCAAATTCTACCCAGCAAATTGAACACATTTTTTCTATTTGCCACCGCATCGTAACAGAATCATGGTATAATCGAACACCAAGACCTTTAAGAAAGTACTAGCAGCATAATAAGATGATCTAGGAGGAACAATTTCCTAGAGACTTTACGAGGAGGGCTAGCTATGCTCGAAGATAAGAATGCACGACCCGAACTGGAAGGTTTTGATGTTGAGACACTGTTTGAGGATCGCGTTCATCAGAGGCACGCATTCACTTTTAAAGTCCAGGGAGATGAGTTCAAGGGACATTATTATCAGGACCAAATTCAGTGGCTCCACCCTCATCCCAGTCAAATGATCGGCGAAGAGCAGGTAGAATTCATTGAAGAAGCTATTCACTCCTTAATGTGTCAAAGTGGCATAGCTAGCGGGATCAAAGACTTTCAACTTGAGGATGCCTTTGAAAATCGCAGGCACGCTCGGCAAAAATTTTCGTTGCAAATTAACGGCGAGGATTATAAAGGCTATGTTCACGAAGGCGATATCCAATGGTTTCACCCGCAGCCTCAGCAGAGGCTCGATGAGGAGCAGGTTCAAGCGATTGAAAGCGAAATTCATGAGAAAATCGCCAAGCAATCTAAATAGGCACAACATACTTAGGTCTAAACAAAGTGGCTGTCCAGAAAGTCAGTATTAATTGACTTTGGCAGCCACTTTTTTTCTCCTATCCTTTCGAGCCGTTCTATCTGCTTGGGTCCAGAAATATTTTCCCATTGATAACTTTGCCTGAGACTAAATCCTGAAAGGCCGTATTGGCCTCAGTCAAGCTTCTCACTTCTGTCCAGCCCTCTTCCGTAATAACGCCTTGCTCCAGCAATTGCACTGCATCGTAAAAATCCTGTCTGGTATAGCAGAAGGAGCCTAGAATCTCGATTTCGCTGCGGATCAGACGATTGATAAACAGCTTCGTCTCGTCGATGCCAAGTCCAATGTTCATAATGGTTCCCCCGGGACTCAGCAGCTCCATACCCGATTCCCGCGTTGGCTGAAATCCCGCCGCATCGATAACGACATCTACTCCCTTACTTCCGAATAAGGCGGCTGCATGCTCCTTTAAATTCCCCTTTGTCGGATTAAAAATATGCTCGAATTGAATATTGCGGGCCATGTGCAAACGATCATCATTAGTATCGACTATAAGCACCTTTGATGCCCCTAACAAACGCGTAACTTTGGCGCTCAGTAAACCGATGCCTCCCGCACCGAATACAACGATATTAGGGAAGGTATGACGCTCAATTGCTCTGCGCACCGCACGCAAAGAGCAGGCCAGAGGCTCAGCCAAACTTGCCCGGTAAGGATTCATGGACTCAGATACTGGAACAAGCGTGCTTTGTGGAACGGCTACATACTGTGCAAATCCGCCTGGCCGATGAATGCCTACAATTTGCCGTTTGGCACAAAGCTGAGTTAAGCCTTTTAAGCAGCTTAAGCATTCGTCGCAAAATAATAAAGGATTAACAACGACCTTTTGTCCCACATCAAATTGGTTTGCGCCATCACCATTTTGTTCAACTCGTCCACAAATCTCATGCCCCATAATTAACGGGGGTACTCTTAAGCTGTTATGTCCAAGATATCCTTCGATTTCCGAACCGCATATGCCTACGCCAAGTATACGAACCAGAACCTCATTAACTTTCGGCATCGGTACTTCATGCTGCTCTACATTCATCCTCTCAGGAGCATTCCACACTATAACCTTCATTCTGAAGTCCTCCCAAATCTTTGTTCTTAAAATTACATTTCTTTTATGTTTGCATCTGAGTAATGTTTACTTCACTCTTCAGCTGATCGAGCACATACTGGCAGTTCACTACCTTCTCCTGCAAATCCTGGGCCGTATAATAATAATGATTGGACGCCTCGAAGCCAATGCGCGAATCTTGCTTAACAAGGGTATACAACGCCATCGCATTTTCTAATTCTTTTTGGACAATATCGGCGAGGGTGCTGCCAAGCTTATTTTTCTGTTCCCCATCTTTTGCGACAAGATAACGATTCCTATTTTTCACGAATAAAATTTGCATATAAGTGCTGTAGAAATGCAGGTAAGCAGCGCTAGCAATCCGGTGCAGATCATCGTAATCCGCTTCGGTGCTTGATGAAATATGTTTTCGCGCCTTCTCAAGCAGCTTCAGTCCTTTTTTCCAGCCGCTTGCCAGCTTTTTAAACTGGTTGGCAAATACCGTTTCCGAATATTTTGCGCGCCACCTCTCAAGATCATCGTAAGGAATCCCTACCATCGTAGCTTTATAATGAGTAGGCTCCATATAAAGCAAATTTGCCGGTCCCATATTTTGAGGTGCGAGATAAAGCACCGCGATATCAAACGGAAATTGCTGAAACGCTTCGCTGAAAGCAAGCGATGCCTGCGTGATCGTTTTTCCCGCAGCAGCTCCAAATTGATCCTCGAGCAATTCATGGATGCCTCTCGGCTTGCCTCCGTCCGTTGACCAATAATGCTCCGCAGCTAGCCTTAATGTCAGGGAAGGATAGCCGCCCAGCGTCCAGCTCAGCATTAGTCCGCTTACCCCCGATGCATTCAACCGTTGCAGATGCTCCTCAATCAATTGAAATACGGGCAAGTAAGGAACCGCTGACAGCTCCCATGAATTATTGAATTGCACCTTTGCCGCGGTTTTTAATCCGTTATCCTTTGCCATTTGCCAAATGCGGGCTGTTTTTTCGCTCGGACCAACTACGGAAATAGAATAATCGATTACTTTGCCTTGAATATCGGCAATATTCGTTTCTTTCTCATCTTCGCTTACGGAAAGAATCGTAACATTGCTTGGAAGCTGCTTAATCGCCGTCAAAATCTCATTATCGTCCCAGCCCAATGATTCGGTCCAGGCCCATGTGTAGCAAAGCACCCGGGCAGCAGGAGCTTCCTTGGCAACGGCATCCGCCACCAAATGGATGACTTCTGAAATAACGGCGCTCGGACTGCGCTTGCTGCAGCGCGGACAATTCGTCTTGCCGCCAGGAGCTCTTGAGTAGCAGTTCGTCAAGTTCTCAGACATTGTGATGGCGAATATACCGCCAAGTCCGGGCACCTCTCTGAACAAGGCGGACACGGATTCGCTCAGAATAGCTTGAACCTCCGGCACGGATGTGCAAAGCGCGGCATAGCCTTGCTCCTCCTGCCCTTTCCAATCTGGCTTATCCTTAAAATAGGAAAGCGGCATGGAACGCGGTTCATTGAAGTACAAATAAACACGAATGCCGTATTTCGACGCTTTTTTGACCAGCCTTCTTAATCCTTCTATCCTTTGTTCCCAATTGACCGACAGCTCAGGTGCCGCGCGCCAAGGAACGAGCTGATATAGAACGCTTTGCATCCAAATGCCATTAACGCCTACTTCCGATAATCGCTCCAGCTGCTCCTCCGGATAAGGATCCAGCTCCGTCTCGAGCAGCGGATCACCATACACCGCACTATAGGAATAAATATAGCGGAGGTCGAACTTCGTGGTCTGCTCATATTTCCCTTTCTCCAGATATGGCAGCTCTGACTTTTTCATCGTTTGCTCGATCCACTGCAGCCCGCGCAAAATCCCTTCCTCATCGGATGACTGGATAACAATTTCATCGTCCGAAACGAATATCGTATGACTTTCTTTCACTCCACTAGCGGCAGGATCCACCTTGAATCGAAGAATCGGCCTCTCTTTGTGCGATGATGCTGCAACAGACCACTCTACTCCCCAATGTTGTGCATGCTTATCGGCAAATCGCTGAGCGTAGGCGTACAAATTGCCTTCTCCCATGCTTACGTCCTTGCCGTCGTTCGTGTCATCACCTTCACCCTTATACTTGTTTTGGAAAATCTGAATCGTCCATGGCACATCCAGCCTGGCTTCGCTAGCTAGCGGCAGCCTTCTTGCTGAAAGCCTCGGCAGATCGTGCTGCTTGAATCGTTCCAAAAAATCGAACGGCTTCTCCTGAAAAGTAGTATCAAGCTCTTTCTGAATGGGATCGAAAGCTTCCGACACGCGCTGTTTCCACTCGAGAGTCAGCTTCTCCTCCTTTGCGCTTAAAGGCTTATAGCGTACAGGCTTTACGAACGGCTTTAAATTGCCCAGCTTTACCCACAGAAAATCATCCTCTTTAAGCGTGAATTCCAGCTTTTCCTCCGTCCAATCAAGCAGTGTTAAGAGCTGCTCGTAAGTAAGCAAATGCCAATTAGCCCTTATGATCGTAATGTAGCCTCTGGCAAGCCATTGCAAGTCCGCCTCCAGAGGCACCTCCAGTCCCATAAGGACTGCAACCTCTTCGATTTGTTTAACCGTAGCTTCCAATACAGCGGCAATGCGTTCCGTAGGCACCAGGCCGTAATTTCTCCAGATGATGGCTTGCATACGAGTTGGAAAATGAGGCAGCGCGATCGGAATCATTTGCGGATTTGCTTCAAATTCTTGTATCATGGCTTCAGCCTGCTCCTCTCACAAAAAAATATCTTGACCGCACTCAGTGGATTTTACAATAGCATCAGCAATCTCAATAACGTGAACAGCGTCTGCGAATGAAACGTATTCAAAACCCGTTCCGTTTAATATGCAATTCGAGATATAGTCCAGCTGATCGCGCAATGCCCCATAAATATGCCCGTTCCGCTGATGATGAATAAAAAACTCCTTCGACACACTTCCCTCTTGATTCCATAGATGCAGTCCGGCATTGCTTGTTTCAAAATGGGCCTTGCCATCACTGCCGCTGACCTCCACGCTATCGAAAATTTCAACTCCCGCCTTGTCCGGGGTTAGCCAGTTGCTGTGCAGTACAGCGAACATCCCATTCTCAAAGGTTAGGTTCGCCCATAATGATTCTGGAGCGGCGCTGTCAGAAAGATGCTGCGCATAGGCACGAACGGATTTGACCCTGCTGCCTGCATACCATACTGCCAGATCAAGATCATGCACGGTCAATTCATATACGGTATGTGTTCTAGAGTAAGTAGAAAACAAGGACTGCTGCCTGGACCGTTTAAAAAATAAACTTGCAATTTGTCCAAGCCGTCCATTATAAATAGCGCTTTTCAATTCAGCATAACGGGGGTCAAATCGCAGCAAATGTCCGGGAATAACCTGCTTGCCGCATTGCTGCGCCATGCGATACATCTCTTGCGCCTCTGCTACATCCGTCGTTATCGGTTTTTCAACCAGCACATGCTTGCCTGATTGAAGCGCTAGCAGCGTCGGCCTTAAATGCCCTTTCTCGAAGGTTGCAACATTAACAAGCTCTATGTCCGTTTGCTCGATTAACTGTTCATAATTGGTGTAACGCCGCTCAATTCCATATTTGTTGCCTATTTCATCCAAACGATCTGCACGATTATCGCAAATCGCGGCTATTTCAACCTGGGGCAATGAACGAAAAGCTTCTAGATGGCACTCTCCCCAGCTTCCTAATCCGATGACCGCTGCTTTCATTTTTCTCATAGTCAATCCTCCTGTTTAAACCGGTCTATTCATTAAATTCATTTCGGCTGCTAGATTTAAAGATTAGGCGGGATATCCAGCCGGCCGAATTGAGCCTGCGCTTTTTGAATATGCTTGCTGGCAGAGCTTAAGAGAAAAGGGCCGTGGCCAGGAAACATCGCATCAATCGATAGTGAAGCCAACTTGTTAATAGCGGATGCATATAGTTGAATATTGCAATCCCAGCTGTTTTGTATAAATATTTTGCCTCCTGCAAACATAGTGTCTCCGACAAAAATAATTTTTTGGCCGCTTATTTCCAACAAAAAGCTGATATGCCCGTTAGCATGGCCAGGTGTTTCCACGATGCTCACATTCAGCTGTCCTACCTGCAGCGTATCTCCTTCTCGAACGGCTTCGTCTATCGGGCATGGAGCATACACATAATCTTGCGGATAAACTCCGCTGGCTATTGCCGCTCCTATGCTCGTTTTCTCAGGATCAGCGGCAGCGATCCAAGGTGCTGCTTCCGCAGAAGCCACGACCTTCAGCCCGTAGGTTTCACGAAAATAATTCGCGCCGGCCGCATGGTCGCCATGCGCGTGAGTAAGCAAAAGCTGCGTAACCTGCGCCATCGCAATTCCCGAAGCCTCGATCCGTTCTACGATCCGGTGGGGCTCGATCCCCGCTCCAGCATCGATCATGGCAAATGACTTACCGTCTCCAACTAAATAAACATTGCAGTCCAACGCATGCGTCATTTCAAAGCCGTGCTGCCCGCTGCCTACAAGCCAAATGTTGTTATGAATTTTCACAAGCATTCTCCCCCGCTATCTATTTACTCTCTTAGCCAACTGCGTTAAGACGGGATATAGGCTATGCACTCAATCTCAACGCGCATGCCTGGCGGAAACTTCACAATTTCTACCGTGCTTCTAGCAGGAGGCTCGCTATTAAAAAAAGTGCCATACTCTTCGTTATAAACATTAAAATCACCTAGCTCATCTATAAAAGATGTAACCTTTACGACATGATCAAGAGTAGTGCCCGCTTCCTTCAAAATCTCACTAATATATTGCAAGACCAAGCCTGTTTGCTTAGCCATGTCACCAGGATAAAGCACCTCACCTGTCACCAAGTCAAAGGGGCAAGTTCCTGATACATAGACCATATCTCCAAGCTTGACCGCTTGCGAATATTTGCCGCCCGGCTTTGGGGCCGAAGCCGTATCAATAATTTCTTTTTTCAACCAAAAGCACTCCTTTTCATCGGTATCTGTAACTCCATCTGTGACGGACATAAATGTCCGTTAGAGCCGTTTTTTCGAGTTTTTTAAATTTTTACGGACATCTATGACCATTAGAGCCCATTTTGCATGTTATATCGATAAATATTAGCTTCTTATGGTCACAAACGTCCGTTACAGAAGATTCAGCCGCTTAAAACATTCCTTACGGACATAAATGTCCGTTAGCAAGCTTGCCATCATTACATACTACTGCTGCAAATGGCCAAATCGTCCAGCTAACGATTTGTAAAATTGTGCGGCAAGCTCCACCTGCTCCACGGAAACCCATTCTTCCTTGGCATGAGCCTGCCTGATAGAGCCTGGGCCGAAAACGATAGTCGGAACGCCGGCCAGCTGCTGCAGCTTGCTTGCATCCGTTCCATACGGCACGCCGATTGTTTCATCGTCCAAGCCTATTGAACGCATAGCCTCCCGAGCCTTCCAAACAATGGACGATTGCTCAGAAGTATTCAAGGCCCAGTCGGACAAAAGCTCGATTACTTCAACCTTTTCCGCTTTATCTCCTAAATACTCCAATAAGTTTGTCGTGAATTTCTCCCGCACCCCATCAGGTGTCTCGCCTGGAATAATTCTGCGATCCACTTGAATGACGCAGCTTTCGGGTACGATATTAATTTGGGTACCCCCATTAATAGTTCCTACAACTACTGTCGCCTGACCGCACTTGGGATGGCTTATTCGCTCAAGCTGAGGCTCGGCTTCTTCCCTAATAAACCGCAAAACATCCATCATCGTATAGATGGCATTGTCGCCTTCTTCCGGAACTGCACTATGCGCCGCCTTTCCCTTCGTCCAAACGGCCATTCTGGAACAGCCTTTAGTTGCCGTTACGATCGACAGCTCCGTAGGCTCGCCAACTACTGCGCCTGCAATCGGCGCCTGCCATTCCAGGAACTTTAAAACTCCCCGATAGTTAGCCTCCTCATCGACAGCTGCGCAAAGCACGAGATCAGCTTGCAGCTGCTCCCTGTTGCGCGACCAATATTCCATGGCATACACCATGCCGGCGAGCGAGCTTTTCGTGTCGCATGCCCCTCTGCCGTAAAGCCGTCCGTCACGATAAATCGGATTGAGCGGATCTTCCATACTGCCAAGCGAGACCGTGTCCATATGGGCTTCGAACAGCAGCGTCGATTCCGGCTTGCCGATGCGCAGCTCGGCAATGATATTGTCTCTTCCAGCGAGCACAGGCTGCCTGGTTACTGACAGCCCTGCTTTCTTGAGCCTTTGCTCCAAGTAGGCAGCAACACCTTCTTCCCCTTGGGCCCCTTCGCCAAAATGAGGGTTAACGCTTTGTATACGAATGAGATCCTCCAAAATCTGCAATGCAGGATGACGCGCATCTCCGTTGCTCAATTTCTCCCCTCCTCTGTCTGTCAATTTAAATATTCAGCTGTTTCAGTTGTGAGACAAGGCGATCCACGTCCTCTTTATCATTAAACAAATGAATAGAAGCGCGGAATCTTCCATCACCGCCCCATATATATATTGATTTTTCCTTCAATGCCTCGGCAATTTCTTCTCCGGCTGCACATTCAAAGCAAATATTGCCCGCTCTGCGTTCGGCAGCTTCCGGAGTCATTAAAGGGTATGGCAGCTCAGCCATCTGCTCTATTAAATATTGCCCAAGCTCCAGCACATGCCTCTCAATCCGTTCGATTCCTGTTTCCAGCAAAAGCTTGGCAGAGCTGGATAAAGCATATATCGTCGCGTAGCTTGGATATCCCTGCTCAAATCTACTCGCATCGTTCCAGAATGTAAAGGACTGGCTCTCCGCTACACCGAACATATTCGTTACGCTTCTCCAGCCTACAGCCTTTGGAGTCAGACCCGTTACCCGCTTCGGGTTAATCCCCAAAATACCCAAACCATGAATGGACATCAACCACTTATAGGAGCTGCAAACCAGCAGGTCCGTATGGTTAATATCTACCTTCACTACGCCTAGCGCTTGCGTTACATCTAGAAATAACAACGCATTCGTTTGCTTCAGCTGCTCATATAAACGGATATAATCCAATCTTGCGCCTGTCAGGTAGCTTACATGACTGGTCATTACAACTCTCGTTTTTTCATCTACCTGCGCCAAAATATCCTCTACAGAAATTTCCCAATTCGCATGGTCTATAACGCGTATTTCAATTCCTTTTTGCTTGAGGGCAATCCACGGTAAAATGCCTGAAGGAAATTCAATCGTATTAATGACGACGTTATCACCCGGCCTTAGCTCCAGGGAATTAGAGATTAATGAAATAATTTCTGAAGAATTGGACAACAAAGCAATATTGTCAGCAGAACCATTAACAAGCTGCGCTACCCGTTGTTTACAGTTCGCTTCCTCCTGAGCATTAAGCAGCCTGCCATCCGGACCTAATTCACGATTTGCCAGGTAGGCATCAACTGCCCCTTTAGCCTCTATTAAAGGAGGACTTTCAGCGCCTGTGAAAAACCACGTTTTATTTTGTAAGCCTGCAAGTAACCGTTTATCAATAACAGCGTCCATAGTTTTACCTCTCCTGTATTTAGTTATGGATTTGATTTCCTTAACCGAATGAAAGATTCACAATCTAGTACTCCAGTATAATCATGGCAAATGTCTCGAGCATTGGAAGCTGGAAGGAAACCGTACCTTCGCGGATCAAATAAGGAATTGGCGTTTTTTGCGGCACCTGATAAACAGCTTTAGGCACATCTTGCATATGAATATGAAAGTTTATATCCCTGACCGGAATATTAGGCAATTGATCTTGAAAATTCAGCACGCGCAAAGAATAGCATCGGGCAGCCTCGTGGTGGAACCATACCGCTTCCACGCATTTGGGTGAATCGCTCCCTGTTTGCAGCTTGTTCCCCGCCAAAGCACGAATAATATGAATAAAAAGATCACGATGATCGTCAGAGGTCATATTTTCCAATGGTCCTGCGCTGTAGATGCTCGTTCCGCTTCCGAACCTATGCATCACTATTGCGGGCGTAGTTCCTGAATCATCGTCTTCACTTGCTGCATAGCGAGGCGGATTGCTGATAGCAGATGCGAACAACGCTTTATTTCCTGGATCCACAATAGGAAGAACCTGTGACGCTATCCATTCCAACGTCTGCTCCCCATCGGCTTCAACAATCGCTTGATCGCTTGACAGCATAACAGGATGAGCCGTCGAATGATGCTTGAACCAGCTGTCAAATTGCTTTGCAGGCGCTGCATAAGTGACTGATTCCTTCGTCATGCCTTTATAGGAAACGCCAAATACATCAGCGAGCCCAAAGTCTGCGCGAACGCCGCCGAGCTTGTCATACAATGTGCTTCTTTTACTGGCGTACAGCCCGCCGCCTGCTTTTACATAAGCGCGAAAAGCTTCGATTTCTTCTTTGTCGACTGCAAGCAGATCCGGTAAAATAATGACGGCATATTGAGATAATTGCTTAATATTTTTTTTAGAAATGACCCCGTAGCATATATTGGCGTTCATAAGCGACTTGGCTGCATTCATCGCAGCTTGAGCAATAGGACTGCTGTAGGTTTCAACCATAGCCGATTGGCCGTTTTGGGCAAAATCAATTTGCGACTCAAAATTCATGTAGATAACGACATCCTGCAGCATGCGGGCGTCGGCATCGAGATAAAGCCCGTATTGTTCAAGCTCGCCGTAAATTTCGCCCATCCGCTCGTAAACTTGCTCATTCAAGGTGCCGATCGGATCGATGGCGTCTATGAAAAGAAACGCACCGCCATTAGTAATGGCCGAGAATGCCTGTGCGCGAAGCAGCTCCTGCGATTTGGTTGTCGTATGATCAGTCAAATCCGGACAGCGTGACGTCATGAATTCGAAAGGCGGATTTTCGGATAATGCATACAGAGCCTTGCATATAAACGATTGCTGCAGAGCATCTCCATAAAAATCTCCGCTTGCGTAATCCGTTTGTTTAAAAAACTCATTCGTAAAACCGTTAATCCAGCCTGTGGACCAGGAGGCGCACTGCAGGCCAACTGTCACTTCCGGCTTCAGCTCTCTCATTAAACTGCGAATTTCTCCAGCAAATTCAGCCAGCCAACGCTCTCTGGTTCGTTGGAATCGTACCCAATCAGGATCTGTCCAATCAATCGTACGCGGAATTTCCGCTCCCGTCTCAAGCTTATATCTCGCCTTGCAGCCTCCGCAATAGCATGGTGAATACGGCCAATGAATCATATCGATCCATAATCCGTCGAAGGTATAGCTTTCACTTAGCTCGGCAATCTGTGAAAGCATAAAAGAACGGTAAGAAGTATTGAAGCAGCAAACCCCGTATCGGCCTTCCGTCCATAAATATTCCGATGTATTCCGCCCACTCTCTGATACGAACCGCCAATCCGGATGCTCGTCATAGGCCCATTTGCTCCAAAAATTCGAATATACGATCACATTCATGCCTGCGTCCTTGCATTTCGCAATGACTTCGCCTATCAAGTCTTTCCCGTTCAGTCCATTGTGCATATGTCCGTCTGAAACAGGCCAATAGCTGATACCCAGACATGAGCTGGCCGGAATCATCACCGTATCTGCACGTGCTAATTTAAGAAGCGCTGCATAGCGATCAGCATCATACCTGCTCATAAATTGCTCATTCCAATCTGGAATGTGCATATCGACTAAATTTCTGCGGTAGCTGTTCTTATACCAGGGAGTTCCATTTCGATTCATAAATCGCAATCCTCCATCCACTCGCCGTTATTCCTTTACGCTTCCCAATGTAATTCCGGAAACAAAGTATTTTTGAAGAAACGGATACAAGCAAAGCACTGGCAGTGCGCCTAAAAATATTTGTGCCGATTTTATCGTGCGGTCCGATATTAAGCGCATGTTTTTCAGCTCTTGCTCGGTCATTTGCGAAAAATCCTGCTGGATGACGATCGTTTGAAGATAGCTTTGTAATGGGTAGCTGTCAGGTGAATTCATAAAGATCAGGCCATCAAACCAGGAATTCCAGTGCGCTACTATAGTAAGCAGGCTGATCGTAGCAATCGCGGGTAAGGACAGCGGCACAAAAACGCGAAACAGCGTCGATAAATGTCCAGCGCCATCGATAAATGCAGCTTCCTCCAGCTCACGGGGAAGCGTCCTGAAAAAATTAAGCATTAAAATAATATTAAATACCGGAACAGCCCCGGGTAAGATGAGCGCCCATATCGAGCCCATAATGCCCGTCTCGCGTACGACCATGAAAAGAGGAATCAAACCGCCGCTAAACAAAATAGTGACAAAGAAAAACCAGGCATAAAATGATCGCGGCTTAAACCTATCACTTTCCTTCGATAACGGATACGCCGTAATCAAAGTCAGAACCATATTGACAATTCCACCCAGCACTACGCGCTGCATCGTAATGCCCAAAGAATTAAAAAACCGGTCTGAGCTCATTACATATACATAAGAACGCAAATTGAATCCAACAGGCCAAAATTTAACCAGTCCGCCTGTTGCTGCAGCATTAGAGCTGAATGAAACCGCCAGTATGTGTATGATAGGAAGCACGCATATAATGCCTAGGCCGCCAAGAACTACAATGTTGACGATATAGAACGCTTGTCTAGATAATGTTGGTTTATAGCGCATGCCTGAGCCTCCCCGTGAATAACATTTGAATGCTTATCATTTAAAAAATTCTATACTTGGCAAAGCGGTAGGCTAAATAATAAGTGGTAGAAATCAAAATAAGCGAAATAACGGACTTGAAAAGACCTACGGCAGTTGCCGGACCGAATTGAGCGGAAATTAAGCCCATTCGGTAAACGTAAGTATCAATAATATCGCCGCTTTCGTACACCTGCGGGCTGTACAGATTGAATATTTGATCAAAGCCCGCATTCAATACGTTTCCAAGGCTTAACGTTAGCAGAAGAACGATCATGTACCGGATGCCGGGTAACGTAATATGCCAAGTTTGACGAATTCTGCTTGCTCCATCCATTATGGCTGCTTCATACAGGGCAGGATTGATTCCCGTCAGCGCAGCCAAATAAACAATCGTGCTGAATCCGAATTCCTTCCATACATCGGAAAATACCATGACGAACGGAAACCAGCTGTTATCGCCTAAAAAGTACACTGGCTCGATGCCGAATAAACTTATAAATGAATTGACGATTCCAGTTGAAGGAGACAAAATGTCTATCAATACGCCGCCCAAAATAACCCATGATAAAAAGTGTGGCAAATAAATAAGAGTCTGGACACTTCTTTTGAAAAAGTATTGCCTTACCTCATTAAGCATCAGCGACACCGTAAGCGGTACAAACAGCCCGGCGATGATCTTCATGACGGAAATTACAAGGGTATTTCTCATCACTTTCGGAAAATCAGATAAACTGAACACATACTCGAAATTTTTCCAGCCAATAAACTGAGATTCAAAGAAGCCTTTTGCTGGAATAAACTTTTGAAAAGCAATGACGATTCCAAGCATTGGTCCGTATGAATAAATAAGTACTAGAATGACCGCCGGCAGCAGCAATAGATGCAAAGGCAGGTTAGAGAAAGAAGATCTTTTCAACGCAATTGCTCCTCTCTGGTGGACGAATCAGCGATTGCGGAAAAAAGCAGTGTTTTTTCCGCAATGCTGACTATGATGCGCTAATAGCTAACACCGACCCTAGTCGATGCTTTACTTATTGGCATACCACTCATTTACTTCCGCCGTTATGGCATCGCCGCCCTCTTTTTTCCACTCCGCTACAAATTTGTCGAACTCGTCAATGGATGCTGAACCGATAATAATTTTGGTAAACACCTCCAGTTCTTTCTTGTCTAGATCCGCCTTGCGCTCGCTCATTACCGGAAGCGGAGCCGTAATAAATTCATCGTTGACATAAGCATTGGCTTGCCGGTATTGATTCGTAACGCCCATCGAGCCTCCCTCGCCAAAAATAACATTCCAGCCCCACTTGGTCCGATCCCCTTCCAAAAATCCTTTAATATTGGTAAAGGCGCTTTGGTCGTCACCTGTTAATTCAGATGTATCTCCTGTCTCGAGCGCTTTTATAATTTTCAAATGCTGATCCGCATTTTTATAGGCGCGATATGCGGCAAGTTTATTCATCTGCCAAACTTCATTCGTTCCGCTGCTGCCGCCATTGACAAATTGCTTGTTAATATCCAAATCTTTGTTTTCGTAAAATAGCTCTACCCACATATCAAGCATATTGAACAGCACCTCGGGATGCTTGACGCCTTTCTTGACTACCCAATATCCCGAAACGCCTAGCGAAGCTTGTTTTTTCGGCTCTTGACCATCCGCGGAAACGAGGGGGAATGCTTTCCATTCTGCATTCGGATCCTGATCAACACTGGATTGGAAAGGGTACAACCCCGCATATGGATTCATAATAACAACGCCAACCTTACCGCTAACGACCGTTTCAGCCACCTTCGAAAAATCTTTGGAGCCAAATTCCGGATCAATTTGCTTCTTTTTAAACAATTCCTGTAGAACGGACAGGGCCTGCTTCATCTCCGGCTGAATGCTGCTATATTGCAGCTTGCCTTCAGCATCTTTAATCCAAATTTTATGGTAGGCGTGATAGCTGTTGAAAAAGCCGATCAGCGTGCTGAAATCCTTGTCTATCGCCAGTCCGAACGTGTCGGCGGCATTGTTTCCGTCAGGATCCTTCGTTGTGAAGGCGTCCATAATGGCAAACAAATCGTCCATCGTTTTTGGCGGCTCCAGGCTTAACTTTTCCATCCAATCGGTCCGAAGCCAAATCATTGGAGCCCCTTCCTTAGGAGCGCCGGTAAATGGGATAGCCATCAGCTTTCCGTCTACCGTAGCTGACATAAGCGCTTCTGGTCCGCCTTCGTTTAATATGTTTTTCGCCCGCTCAGGTGCAGCTTCATAAGCAGCTGTCAAATCCTCTATCAAATCCGATTCCAGCAGCTGCTTGAATTGGGTAGGCGATGCCTGAAAAAAGTCCGGAATATCGCCTGTTGCAATCATTAAGTTTGTTTTCGTTTCCCATTGCGAGGCATCTACGGTCCAAAGCGTGTTGAATTTAACACCAAAACGTTTTTCGTATTCTCTAGTCCATGGGTTATTGTCTACGGAATCGCCATTCTCGTAAGTCACGGTCGGCTTAACGGTTCCTACTGTTGTCAACGTGATAGGCGGATCGAATTTCCCTCCTTCAGCTGCCTCAGATCCGTTGCCGGACGAAGAAGCGGTCGGAGCAGCAGTCGGCTCTTTTTTATTATTACCGTTGTTATTGTTGCTGCACGCAGCAGCGAAAACGGTTACAATTAGCGTGATAACGATGAATAAAGAATAAGCTCTTTTAGTCATATCAATTCCTCCTAAAAAGTAATAACGTCATTCTTGTTAACATTCAGGGGTTGATTTCTAACTTGACTCGTAAGACAATAGAAGTTAAGAGTTTTTAGCAACTATCCGCTACTTGCTCTTGCATTTCCCGGTCCGCCAGAAAGCTGATTCTTCGACACCGAAGGAATCACAGTGAAATCAAGAAGTGACGGCTTCTTTTTCACCTTAACCTTCTGACACGACCGGGATTGTTATATTGTATCCCTCGACACCCCTCTACCTCCTTCTATAACATCTTTATTTAAATTCCTCCGCAGCTTACTTTCAGCACGACGCTTAAGAGACTACTCACTATACAAGCCGTGCCTCCAATTAGCAATCGAAGGTATTCAAACCCTAATTAGCGAGCGGCAAGCTCTTTGTTCAAATTATTAATTTTGACTTCCATCATGACCCTAGAGGAAGGGAAGTCCCCGTCTGTACGGCGATTCAAGTCTAGCCAAGGAGCTTTGGCAATTAAAGCTAAAGCCTGCTCAGTATTTGCTAACTCGAGCCGAGTAATTTCCAGCATTAGTTCTCGATCACTCTGCTCCTTCGCCAGCAAAAATTTATAAGTATGCAATGTAGTTAGCAGTGAACGATACACAAACTCGATTATGACATGTTCCTCTCTTGCAAAGTTTCGACTGCGAAGTTCCATCGGATAAGTAAGCGTCTGAATTTCTTTAAACGCTGCTTTGGCATAATCGCAAGCCAGCTCATATTCTGAAATCACTAGTTGTACTAAATCTACTCCCTCATCCGCGATCATCGTGCTGTTCATATGGGAATAGGGAAGCTTTGTCAGCGCTAATGAATGCTTGACTTCGTTAACTGCTGTCGAAAACGTTTCTTCATTTTCCTGTAAATAATACAGCCTGGCTTCAAAATACGGTTTTTGCTCGAATTCCTCATCAAAAACGAGAGGATGTGCAGGTCCGATAAACTCCGGTCCCGTGAAATAGATCGGTATATACGGAAAATGCGAGGCAGCCTCGCTCATATAGCTCCATGCGCGTATATATGACAGGGCATCCTCTCCGAAATCCCGATTGGCCATTATGTTCAAAATTTCATCAATAGCCAGATCCGGCTTCCAATTTTTCCACCAGCCTAGCTCTTCAGCCCTCGACCCCCACATGCCAAAAAACATCCAGGATTGCACTACTCCATCTGCTTTCATTAACGAAACCTGTTCCCACTTGTACCCGAGCTTGTGCAATGCAGGCATGTAAGGAATATGAATACACTCGAGACCGATCGCCGTCTCCGTTTTGATATAAAGCGGTATCCCCCTCTTATGCACCACTTCGGCCTGCTTCAATAGATTGGCAGCAGGTCCTACAAAGTCAATCGAGTAATCCCAGATCCGCTTCTTATAGCCATCCTTCCAATACAGCTCATCCTTCTCGATCGTGCTGAGCAAAGCGACATCCTTCGGCAGCGACTCCAGAAGCTCGACTTGCGCCGGATCGCTGGACCAAACAAATGCACTGTATGGCCATGCCATAACGCTTGCTTCCGGCTTCACCTTATGCACGGCTGTTGCGGTTGCAGCAAGCAAAGCGTTCACAGCTTGCTCAGGCGTTTTAGTTTGACAGCGCATACAATTTGTCTTTAAATTTACGTCGATATGCGTCATATCCGGACGCATAAAGCAGTGGTAGTATGATTCGCCGCCGATAATTAGGATCAGTCCTCCAAGATCCGGCACCTCGCGAAATAGCCCAGCCATCGTTTCTCCATGGAAATTGAGACTGTCGTGATCCGATGAGCATAAATTATAAATTTCTTTCGTCGTTTCTTTTAATCCAGGACTGATTTTTGCGCCCTTCATGGAAGGTATGCGGGAGAAAATAGGATGATTGCCATCTAGCTTGGG
Source organism: Paenibacillus sp. IITD108 (assembly GCF_036541265.1). Taxonomy (NCBI): domain Bacteria; kingdom Bacillati; phylum Bacillota; class Bacilli; order Caryophanales; family Paenibacillaceae; genus Paenibacillus; species Paenibacillus sp. IITD108. The sequence continues at coordinate 184,204 of NZ_JAZHCT010000006.1, forward strand.
GCTTACAGCGACAAAATATAATGCAATTCCAAACTTTTTGGCGCGTTTGGCCGCTTTTTTCAAGATTGCAATATTGTGGTCATAGTGTGGGTGATTTAATTCGAAGTAATGGGCATTATTTACATACAGTAACCAATCTCCATAAATAATCATGCCGTTAATGCCATAATGAATGAGTAACCGAAAGGCATCATCCGACAGATAGATATCGTCTAGATCAGGCACTAAGTAATTTGCTCCATAGGGAGCTTGACTAATTTGCTTCTTCCAAGACGGAGCACGCTCAATCCTTCCTATAGGAAGAGCGAGCGTCCCTAATGCAGAAATTTCCTTTTCCAAATAAACGATGCTTGCCCAAAGACCGGAAATATCCGATGCGGACAAAGTAATAGCATTCTCGTTCACATCGCGACAAAATGAGCCTGCCGCAACAGCAGAATCCTCACGAAGAATAAAGAAATTGGAAGCATTTGAAGCTATATCGACGCCGATTCGCTGCATGTAATCCTTTAGGTCAATAGCGGCTTCCTCCATGCCTTCAAGCTTACCTTCCAGCACTACGGACCATTGCCCTTCCAAATAGTTAACATTCGACAGCTTCATTACGCTCCGCTCCAACTTTATCGCATGTCTGTGAGGATCTCTGCGAAGCCGATTATAAGGTTCGTTATTTGCTGCTTCAAGCCTATCCAAAATGAGTAAAGAGTTATGCATCATATCGATCATTACCCTCCTGCTATTCAACTCATAATATAAGACTGGATCAATTATTCAAAGCTTAGCTAACGATTAAAACCATTCTTTTTGTTTAAAAGCAGCATCTGATTCTCCGCTTATTGCAGCAAATTCGAAGTAGGACCGTTTAATATGAGATTTCATGACCGACTCGGCATGATCCGGATCACGGCGTATAAGAGCGTCAATCAATTCCCAATGCTGGTCTACTTCCTTTTGCTTGGTCGACTGGCTCCCGAGTATTCGATTTACCAATGAAATTTGAAAGGAAATCGTCTTGTACATATGAATCAATTTTTTGTGTTTGGACAAGTAAATAATGGATTGATGAAGAAAATGGGAATCCTGCAGCAATGAGCTTACAGAATTGTCATTTAGCTTAACTTTCATGTTTTCGTAGAAGCGGCTAAGATTCTCGACGTCCTCATCGCTCGCATTTTTGACCGCAAGCCTAATAGCAAGACTCTCATAAACGGCTCTTAACGAATAAATCTCAAATACATCCTCCATCTCCAGCAGGCGAACAGATGGTCCGCGATTAGGAATAATGGTGACTATGTCTTCTCCGGCAAGCTTGCGGATCGCTTCTCGAACAGGCGTCTGGCTAACGTTAAGCTCCTTCGCAATTTTTGTCTCTATAATCCGATCTCCCGGATTAAGCTCGCCCTCCAATATTTGCTGCTTTATAATTTCACTGATTTCATCGCTAATATTTTGCTTCTCTATTATAAATTTCTTTGTTTCCCTCATCTCGTACAACCTCCTTGGAGATTTGGCTTGTTCTTTTATTTTCAATTATGGACTTCATCAATTATGGATTATATATAATATATACAATATAATACATCATATAGTATTCTGACAATAGAAATTTTAGAACCTTTTGGCAGTTTTAAAAGCATATATTTTCTATAATAAACAAAGCAGGTCCCGGCGGGACCTGCTTTGTTTGATGAAATATTATGCTAACTACTTTTTTCAAATCTAATCCACGGAAGCAACAACATCGATCTCAACGAGCAAATCATAGTTCAAATCGCAATATACGGTCGTTCTAGCCGGATATGGGGCTGAAAAATAACGGGCATAAATTTCATTAAATTCGGCATAATGCTCCCGTTTGGCCAGAAAAATATTCGCCTTCTTCACTTGATTGAAATCCATATTGTTTGCATGAAGAATAGCTTGAATATTCAACATCGTTCGAACCGTTTGTTCTTCAAGCGTAGGGCCGACTACTTCACCAGTTATAGGATCCAAGCCGCCTTGTCCCGAAACAAATACCAGCGAGCCTGAAAAAGAAGCCGAAGAAAAAGGCAAAACTTTCGACTGAATACTCATAGCCACAACTCCTTAAAATTAATAGTCAATTCAGGCTTGCCGCTGTTAATAAGGTGAATATTCTATTCTAAGTAAAGGCGTATCTATGATAGAATTGCTTATCAAGGATTCCATGGCATAGTGAATCATTCCAGTTGTAAGCAGTGTTCTCTCAATAGGTACAGAAGATTGCCCGGTAATGATCATGCTCTCTATCATTTCCGTCAATATGCCAAAATGACGGAATGGACGGCCTAAGCCTGAATCAAATCGGACGGCATAATCTTTGTTTTCAAAGTTTGTCCACGCTACAGCCCATTGCTCGATTTCATTCGGCAATTGCAGCACATAGCCCGTTAACCCATCAAGGTATTCAACAGTCATTAGTACCGGATTATTAATTCTTGTGCGCGGATGCCCTTCTTTTGGATTCGAATAAGTTGCCAAAGCCAAGTGCATTAATGGTTCCGGCCATAGACCCTGATCCATTTCATCCCACACCTGCTCACCTTGAATGGCACGCACTGACTTCACGCCGCTTTCCCCGCCTATACGCTTCTCGGCAAGATACTGCACAGTCTCCCAGGCATGGAAACCATAATCCTCAGTGCCTCCAAAGCTGACCGCCAAAATCTGCTGCGGATTCTGCAGGCTTGACCTATCCAATTCCGGAACAAGCGGAACATGGGGAATGGACGAGCCGCCCATAAAAGGTATACTGCGATCATTCAAAGCATTGTACATCCATAAAGCATCGTCTATATTCCAAGACAAGTGCTTATCGGAAAAGATCGGCACTCTCACATTAATTTCATCTAGCACATTTAGCGTTTCCTCCAAAAAGCGGCGGCGCGGGTATTTCTTTTGCCCATTGCTATGAACCGGATAAACGCCATGCTCACCTATAATCAATACCCCGTCAAGTCTGTCACGATGAGCTGTAATAATCGTCTCCTTTATAGTTGGACATATCGGAATTCCAGCATAGGCAGCCTCTTCCCTGCTCATATCATTGTCAGGAAATTGGTCCATATAAAGAGTAGCCACCTCGATCTGCGGTTCATATCCCATGCGTCCAAGTAATCTGCCGACAATAACTTCCGCGTGAGAGTTATAGCGGTATTCCGTTATAATTGCAGCAATTTTAGGTTTACTATTTGCAATGGAATTCATTATTTACTCCCTCTCATCATTATCCTTCATGCTTTGCATGTGATTCGTACTCTGAATCAGCCATTCGGTTACCGCTTTAGCAATAACTGCGAAGAAAAGATCGCCCATATCCTTCGTTGCTCCGTCAGCCGCGTCTGTATAACCGTCATAACCTGTAATTAAACCGCGCCGGCCTGCAAATACATTAGTCAGCTCTTTCGTAATTGAGATAGTAGATGGATGTTCTTTCTTCAAGCCATCAGCCTTCAAATCAGGCAATAAAGACATCATCATCGCGGTTTCAAAAGCTCCCGCATGGCCTGGAACAGGACCTATTCGCTGCGCATCAATATCCATCAGCGCTTGCTTCGCCAGATTCCAATAAGATGCAGAAGCTGTCCAGATGGAATACTGCATAGTTAAATCTACAGCTGCCTGCTGCATCATCCACTCATTCCCGCCATGGCCGTTCAGGAATATAATTTGCTTAAAGCCCCCTATATGCAGGCTCCGTCCAATATCCATAAGCATCTGATAATAAACCGATGAAGAGAATGATAACGTTCCTCCGAATTCAAGATGATGCCCCGAGCAGCCAATGCTTAGTACAGGGGCCATGATGAGCTTTGCAGCAGAACCCGCTTGTATAATGGCTTCACGGCATACACGCTCACAAATCATCGTATCCGTATAGACGGGCAGATGAGGACCATGCTGCTCCGTTGCGGCAAGAGGTATAATAACGGTGTAGCCTCCATTAGCAAATGCTTTCAGTTCTTCTCTCGTATATGCGCCAAAATCCAACTTCGTCATAGGTTAAACCCTCCATCTATTGGGTACAAGGAACCTGTTATATAAGAGGAATCATCCGACAGCAGAAATGCTGCCAATTTGGCTACTTCTTCTGGCCGCCCGCTTCTTCCAATCAGATTATCCATAGCCTGTGCGTGATTCTCTGACTTGATATCACCTGGTATTATGGCATTGGCCCGGATACCGAATAGAGCATTCTCAACAGCTATCATTCTTGTCAGATGATTTACCGCTGCTTTCGCCGAGCCATATGCCACCGGCCCATTCTTTACGGGAACCGTCCCGAGCACCGATGAAGTATTGACGAGTGAACCTCCGCCCAATTGTTTCATCATGGATACCGCATATTTATTCACTAGAAATGTGCTCGTAAGCGTCCCTTTCATAACAAATTCCCAATCTTCCAGTGAAGCTTCAGATAACGATTTCCAAATTTGTGTATAAGCATTATGAAACAAGCCGTCCAGCCGGTTAAACTTCCGCTTTATTATTTCAATAATCCCTATGATTTGCCCTTCGTCAGTCGCATCTGAAACATGCAAGGAAAACCGGCCAGGGAATTTCCGCTCTAATTCCGATAGCTCTGCTGCTTGCGTAAAATGCAACAAGTCAGTGCCAATAACATAAGCGCCTTCTTCTAAAAAGTGCTCAACTGAAGCTTTACCAATCAGGCCCAAAGCTCCGGTTACCCAAATCACTTTATTTTTCAATCGGTATTCAGGCATGACTTTCTCCTTCCATGACCTATTCCTTCATTGATCCCATCACAAGCCCTTTCACAAAATACTTCTGCAAAAACGGATAGACGAGTATAATCGGCAGTATCGAAATAAAAATTTGCGCGCCTTTCACCGAACGGTCGGACAACAGTCGCATTTCTGCAGGATCCATTGTAATTTTAGTAAAATCAAGATCGACAACAATTGTGCGCATTAAGGTGGCAAGCGGCCACTGCTTCATATCCGTCATATAAAGCATACCGTCAAACCATGCGTTCCAATGCCCTACCATAAAAAAGAGAGACAGTGTCGTTAAAGCGGGGAGCGATAAAGGAACGTAGACATTCATCAAGCTGCGGAAGTAGCCCGCTCCATCGATAAATGCAGCCTCTTCCAGCTCCTTCGGAATGCCGCGAAAAAAATTGAGCAGCAGCAATATGTTGAAAATATTAATAGGCGGCAGGACAAGCGCCCAGATACTATTCATAAGTCCCAGTTCTTGAATCAAAATGTAAGTCGGGATCAGCCCGCCGCTGAACAGCATTGTAAATAAAAATACCCAAGCATATATTGTGCGGCCTTTAAACACCATATCAGGTTTCGACAGTGGAAAAGCCGTAATAATCGTACATAGCATGCTCAGCGCCGTGCCAAGCAAAGTCCGTTCAAGTGTAATTCCCATCGCTCTTGCAAAATGATCATTTTGCAGCGTTTTTAAGTAAGCTTCCCACGTAAACTCCACCGGCCATAGAGTAACCAGATTGGAATCAATCGCATATCTGGAGCTAAAAGAAATCGCCAGCACGTTAATAAGCGGCAAAATACATAGTATAGCCAGTACCGTCAACAGCGCAATATTGAACGCATAAAAAACTTTATAGGATGGCGTTTTATGATACATCGGTCATTCTCCTTAGCCAAGCTTTTAAAAAATACGATAAGACAAAAATAATCACGGCTGATACAACCGTTAATACCCTTTCTACATTCTTCGTGGCTTGTGAAACTGAAACAATTATCGAGGTTGTTCTCTATAGTTCCATTTTTTCCGGCCAATGAATCTCAATGCCACGCTGTTGAAGAAGCGCTTGAAAGGCGTGCAAATGCTTCTCGACTTCCTTTATTTCTCGAGGCGTAAGATTATTCATGATGGCGTAAGCGCTTAAATATCCTGCTACTTCGCCGATGTTCCATTCCGTTGGATGCACACGGTAGCAGCCGTTGGTAATTTGAGTAGTACCTATGTTTTTGCATGCAGGCAACAAATTTTTAACTCGTACGGGTAGTAACGCGCCAAGCGGAATCTCATAAGGATAGGTTGGAATATAAAAGCTGCGATTCGTCTTCGCAGTATGATGCAAATCAAGATAATAGCTTCCGACACCAACGCTGTCTTCATAGCGCTTAATCCCTTGATGATGACGTTGTTCGATGCTCACATCTTTCTCGGTAATTGTATACAGTGCTTTAATCCTTCTAGATTCCCGGATATAAGGATACTTGGCCAAACCATCATCGGTTCCAAGTACATCCTTCCTCAATCTCACTTCAGGATATCCGCTTCCGCCATTGGGACGAGGAGCCTCCGTTTGAAGCCAATAGACCAGTGACAAGCTTAATTGCTTGGCTCCATACAAATGTCTATCCCGTTCCGCTTCCGACACCTCATAAATCGAACCTAAGAAATAGTCATTTTGCGGCCAATTGATCAGTGCAATATCGCTTTCAAAAACACCTTCAAACAACGCTTTATCAATAATTCTACGATAGGTCCATAAGGATGCCAGTTCGCCCTCATCAGGCAGAAATGAAAAGTTCTTCATTTGATCTGTTTTATTCACGTCCTGCACAAACCAGCTAAACAGCGGATAGGGCGAGAAGCTTGGCATAAATTGGCGCCAAAAATCGTATTGTTCCGGCATAGCAATCGTGTGATCTTCCCCCTCCATGTAGTCTAAAGCGAATACAAAGGTGAAGGCTTGTATATCAAGCGGATCTGCCTGATCGGAGGCGTGAGGCTCTCCAGTTTCGCTCTTCGCTTCGGCACCAGTCACATATTCTGCGCCAACAAGTGGAAGCAAGTCTCCGCATTCTGTAGCATCCAAAAAATAGTCACCCGTTATTCGTTCACTGAATCCCGTGGCAATATGCTTCACCTGAACCCATTGGATGATATCATCAACTGTAGAAGCACTTTCTGGAAGATAACCATATAAAATGATAATCCGGCCGCTGCTGATATAAGGTGCAAGCATATCCTCGATGACTTGAAGTGCGACTCTCGGCTCATGGCAAATACGGCTTACCCAACCATTTCCTGGATTCAAATAGTAATCTTCCTTCGCAGCCGTTGTCAACGGATAATTGTCCTTATAATATCGGCGAACGCGATTGCGGAATTCTCGATACGTGCTGGTACAGCCAAAGTTTTCAATTCATGGATGCTCATCGGGCGGAACACCCTGGCTAGTTAGTTGCCCCCCCAGCCAGTCTGTTACTTCTGTCATAATAACTCGCATCCCCATCTTCGCAGCAGCAAGTGCGGCCATGCAACCTCCTGCACCTCCACCTAATACAATAACGTCTGCAACTCTTTTATTACTTTCCATTGATCCAACCGCCTTTATCGTATGAAAATCTACTTCCATATAGAGCTTGTCGTTAAAGCATGAAGCGGTATCGGTCATTCTCCTCAGCCAAGCTTTTAAAAAATACGATAATCTGCAATCTTGTAAGCTAAACGATAAGACAACACAATTAAGATTAAACCGACAACGGACTTGAACATGCCCACTGCAGTGGCAAAGCCCATTCCGCCGCCCAAAATGCCTGTGCGGTAAACAAACGTATCGATAATATCGGCCTTATCATAAACGAGCGAATTGTACATATTAAAAATTTGATCAAAACCGGCGTTCAGCACATTTCCCAGCGACAAAGTAAACATCAGCACAATGATCGGCATAATGCCTGGCAGCGTAATCGCCAGCGTCTGGCGCCATCTGCTTGCCCCATCAATTTCAGCCGCTTCATACAAGGAAGGATTAATGCCCGTCAAAGCAGCCAAAAATACAATAGCGCCAAAGCCAAACTCCTTCCATACATCCGAGACGACCACCGTAAAGCGAAACCAATTGCCATTCATCAAAAAAGGAATATTGTCTACGCCGAGCATCCACTGCAGCGCCCGATTGACAAGGCCCGCATTAGACAGCACCTCTATTAAAATACCGCCCAAAATAACCCATGACAGAAAATGCGGCAAATAGACCAAAGTTTGTACGGCTCTCTTAAAAAATATCATTCTTACTTCGTTTAAGAGCAGCGCAAAGCCAATCGAGGACAAAGGCGCTGCAATAATCTTCGCGCTGGAAATAATCAGCGTATTCCAAATAACTTGAATGCTGTCCGGCCTGTCAAACATCATGCGAAAATTGTCTAGCCCAACCCACTGAGAACCTGCAACTCCTAGCCAAGGCTTAAAATCCTGGAAAGCGATTATAAGCCCTGCCATTGGAAGATAAGAAAAAATAAGAAGAGCAAGGAGCCCCGGAAGGATCATCAAATGGAGCGTCCACGCTTTATTCCAAGTGAATGGTCTCCCTGCAGTTAGTTTCACTGCATCTGCAGCTGTTGATGTTTGTTTCCGTTTCACTACGATACCTCTTTCTACAGCCGCATCTCCCCGGCATATGCCGGGGCAGACGGGGCATCATCATACTATCCCTATAGCCTAGGAGTTTTTATTCGCTTCGTAGCGCTCGGTTACTTCTTTAATGACATCGGCGCCGCCAGAGGACAGCCATTTCTCAACAAATTGATCAAACTGATCTATAGACGTTTCGCCCATCACGACTTTGCTGTAAAACTCTTTCTCCAGCTTCTGCAAGTAATCCCACTTGGCCGCCATCGTTTTGGTAGGCATACCGCGGTCAAGGTTATATACCGACGCATTCTTCATATCCATCGATAATGCTGCAGCTTCCCAAATAGCCGGATTGCGTTTTGCGAGAGCTTCCTGATAAGCTGTTTCCGGCTTTTTGCCTTGTGCGAGATCTCTAAATGTACTGACCTCCAGATACGGATCACGCGGCGGAACCGTTATAAAATTGCGGGTAAGATCAATGCGGTTCTCATCCTCATAGAATGGCTTGCCGTCTTTCATTACATAGTCATAGCCTTCGAAAAAGCCATTTTCAAACTCGGAGCCAGGAACCTTATTCTGCCCTTCAAACAGCTTGTTCAAATAGCGGAATAAAGCTTCCGGATGTTTGAAGTCTTTATTTACAAGCAGATAAGCATTATCTATGTCTGCGCCGCGCCGGCCTACTTTTCCGTCCGGACCTGCTGGGAGCGGATAAGCCTTCACAATGGCTCCCGGGCTGTTAACCGCAACGTCTTGGATGGGCCAATCCGCCATCCAGTGAGGTCCAGTGCCTACTCCAGAGTTGCCTGTGTTCATCAATTCCGCTGCCTGAACTGGTCCTTGCGTCAAAGCTTCTTTATGAATATAGCCTTTTTCCATCCAGCTTCTTAGCCGTGCCAGAGCATCCTTGGCGCCCGGAGCGATTGATCCGTAAGTTAATTTTCCATCTTCACCTTCAATGAAGTAGCCTGGCATTGCTCCATATGCACCAAACACCCAGCTTGCATCGCTCATGTATTGGTTATAAGATTCTGCAATCCCCATCGATATGCCAACTGTATCCTTCTTCTTGTTGCCATCCGGGTCCCCATTCACAAATTTGTCCATGATGACTTCCAAATCATCAAGCGTCTTTGGAGCTTGAAGATCAAACTTTTTCATCCAATCTTCTCTCAGCCACAGCACCGGCTCGTTCTGGTGCTTACTCTCTACCATCGGAATTGCGTACCGCCCGCCATCTTTGATAACCTTCATCCAAAGACTTGGGTCTTCCAACGTTTTTTTGAAATCTTCCGAAGCGTATTGATTAAATACATCCTTCAAATCCATTAATTTACCTGCTTCGATTAAATCAGCAACCAAGTCGTAAGTGTACGTGAACAGAACATCCGGCAGCGGCTCATTAGAGGATAAGGACAGACGCAGCTTCGTGACGCATTGCTCCGCCGAAGTTGTCCACAGATATTTAATTTCAATGCCTAGCTCTTCCTTAGCCCAACGAGTAGTCACGTTGTCTTCCAGCGTTTCTCCTTCTTTGAACTTCTCTGTCCCCAGAATACAGCCTGCGGTCGTTATCGTGATCGGCTCACTAGCAACTTCGGGCGACGCGCTTGGCGATGATTCCGGAGCAGCAGACTCCTTATTGGCGCTTGGTGAAGTATTTGAATTACCAATGCTGCTCTTGCCGCATGCCGCCAATAAACTAAGCAGCATAATGACGGCTAATACAACCGTTAGTGACTTGCGTTTCATTCGATGCATGTATATCCCCCTTAATAGATTTGATTACACTTTAAAGTATAGAGGCGGTGCTCATACTTAGATATATAAACAATCTAGTCAAAATGTAACTTTGAAAGCCATCATACGCTGCTTAGCGCTTTATTAATTCAAAATCATCAATATATATGATCTGTCCGGTAAAGCCCTCGAAAGCCATACTAATAAACAGTCCCTTCACATCCATCCCATTATTTGTTGCGGGCACTGTAAAATCCCAAACCATTTCAACCCAATCCCCCGCAGTATCCGTTGCTGAGAAGCTAGGTCCCTGCACATGGTTGATCCAGCCATTCGTTTCATTGAGATACTTAGTGAAAAATGTAATCTTTTCAGTTCCCGTGAATGATGCACTCGACTTATAAATCGCTGTGAGCGTGTAATCCCCCGTCTCCGTAATCTTCACGTTTTGAATCGGAAAGGTGTCGGCTCCCCCAACGACTTTTAAGCTATATCCTCCAGTTCTGGCCTCTTCGTCCGTCCGGCTAATGATCCCTGCGCTTTGCCAAAATTGCCAAGGCAACGCACTATACGCGCCGCTATAGCCAATTTCAAAAGAAGAATTTTGGTTAACCGGCGCGCCGCCGACTCCATTGATCGTCATCTCCTCGCTTAGCAGTTCCGCACCGCTGAGGTATTTCACCCGATAAGCCAGTTGCTGGTCTCCTGCTGTTGCTGTGAGCGATGAAACCGTTAAAGTTACCTTCTTGGCAGAAGCATCCCAAACAACGGAATTAGGCTGCTCCGTCAGAGCGTTTGTCCCATTTACTACAGGCTGCACTATAAAATTACTTGCGGTCGGAGGGGAGGGAACGATTCCTTCCAACTGTACTTCCAACTGTCCATTGCTCGCTGTTACACTTGCGATTACCGGATCGTCCGGCGCTGCTCCTTCCACGATTGAAAAGTCATCGACATAAACCGCGCCTTCGCCAGGATCGCGATAAGCAACAATGGTCGCATGCGAGAAATGTTGCGGAGACGTGAAAGTAACCACATATTTCGTGTACTCGCTGGCCGTTACTGATACATGTTTGCCTAGCATTCCTAAATCGGGTACATTCCAAAAATTAACCCCGACTACATTTGCTACGCTTGCATTGCCGTCCTGTTTGCCATAGAAGGTCAGCGTATATGTCTTTCCGCCCTCAAGATAGATCGTTTGTTCGCGACTGCTCCGTTCTACGCGAAGCGCCTTCGTCCCCGTATGGGCATCCTCCGTTATCTGGGCTGTCGTATCAGGCCAATCATGCCAAAAATCAAAGCCGTCTTCAAAGCCAGGGTTGCGAACTTCCGCCCCGAAGGAAGCCGTAATCAATTTCCCCATAAATTGACGAACGTTTTCTGCCTCCGCCGTTTCTAAAAAGGTATCTATATATTGTCTGGTTGAGCCCGTCGGATGATCTGAAATCCATTTTACAATTGCCCAGATATGGTTGTTCGAGATGACATCCCAATAAATCGCATAGGTTATTTTCAGATACTCGTCATTCTCATATTGCTTCATTAAAGCAAGGCGATCGTTCTCAACTTCTAATCTGTCTATAGCAATTTGCAATAATGCCAAAGCCTCCTGTTCCGTCGTCGGCTCGTCGAATTCCTTCGTCAAATCCGGATAGGCGGCAACGGACAGCTCATAGTAGCGAAACATAGCAACAATTTGTTCGGCGCGTTTTTTCTGCTTTGGCGTATTCGCCTTTTCTACGACAGATTCCAATAACGCTCTGCTTGCCATCATATCCGCTTCGGAAACGTCCTTCAAATAGCCCGCTGAAAACAGCGGCATAAAATTGGTTCTTGGAAAGTTGTTTTTCCAAGCCTTATACCAGCCTATATCCACAAGCTGTTCTTCCCAGAACTGCTCCCATATCTCGTAATAAGCTTGCAAATCTGGCGCTGCGTCTTCCCCAACAGCACGCACATACCATTCTTCCAGCAAGGCATCCTTATCTTGATAGGGATCCCATTGCAATTTCATAGATAGCCAGCCTTTAGGTCCTTCCCCTACATTAGGACTCAGCTCGCTATAAAAAGCTTCAACCCCTTTTTCAGCTGCATAAATGTAACTTTCCTGCATCAGGTTCGAATACATTCTTGGCACCATATACGGCGTGCCGTACAAGTATTCATAGAACGCAACCGTCGCTCCTGACTGTGCCCATGCTTCTGTTACTGTATGTCCTTCAGCCAACAGGTCCGGATCTGTCCAGGAAAGCCTGTCATCAGTAATATAGACGATAACTCGAGGATCAATCTGTATGTCCATAGGCGGATCATACACGTTATAGTACGCATACGTGCCCAAATACTTGTCTGGATGCTCGGCAAAAACACCGGCAGCTACTTGATTGACCCATTCAAAGAAAATATTCGACATATCGACCATGCCTATGGAGTTCATTTTATTCGGATAATCCGGGTGTGCAGGGTTTGCCTCGCAAAAATTCGTCGTATCATTAATGCCAATTGAATAAGACTCTGCTTCCGGGTGCTGAACGAAATAGGCATTAATATTCGCTATCGCTTCTTCCACAATGCCATCAGCAGTGAAACAAGGCTGCCAGGTATGAATGGTATTCAAATCAGCGCCTGCCGGATAAAATTCAGGATTGCTGTCTATATATACTGCTGGCGGGAACAAATTGTATAAATTATGACCGAAGTCCACATGCCAGTGCATTTTATTATCCCGCTTCCATTGCTCATGTGAGGCTTGCGGCGCGACTTCGAAGGTGCGGGAGAAGAATGCCGGTTCTTCGCGAACCTCATCCCCGATCGGCACAGAAATCTGATTCGACTGCGGCACATCCTCCCAAATCTCGCCCGGCATGAGCCAGCGTACGCCAACATAGCGCTCCAAGAACTCACTTACGCCAAACTCCGTTCCCCACGATGTCGGACCGGCGATTGTTATCCGCTTCTTGTTCTGATGTATGACAAATCCGTCCTTCTCCATTCCGTCCAGCAAACTGGTCTGCTCAGCTGCCGTTAAACCGTTCTTGCCAATATAAACTTCCGTTGCAGTGCTACTGACCAATGTTGCATAATTTGTTGGTTTTTCGCTTTGTTGAGCTCCTTCGCTAAACATTGCCATATCGTCGGCAGAGACTCCACCCGGCCAATCATCAGCAACTGCTCCGTCAGGCAGAGCACCAGAAGCAGTTCCATTATAAAACAGCTCCACATCATCGAAATACACAACATCTGTTGCTATAAAATCATTAAAAGAAAGACCAATGAGCAATCTCTCAACTGGCACATCGTTCACTGTTTCAGGAATGATGCCCTTCCATTGAAGCTTAAGCCAGTCATCTACACTGTCGGCAATCATCACTGCCTGACTGCTGACCTGCGACAAATGATTTCCATCCTTGTCCAACAAATTCATGAATACCGTTGCGTTGCCATTGGCACTTGCATCCGAAGGCCGATAAAGATAAGCAGACAACTCATATTCGCCATACTGTGCAATTTCGATTTCCTGATTCGGCCATGCAGTTCCAATGCCTGAAGCTTTTATGCTGTACTGTCCACTCCTTGCCTGCTCTGTGCTTCTTTTAAACGTCCATGTATATGGCTGATCTAACCAATAACGCCACGGAAGGGCATCATAACCGCCCAAGTACCCAATCTCCATATCTGCGTTTAACGTCAAAGGGCTGGCTGAATTTTCCTCTATCGTCATTACGGCGCTTTTAATTGGAGAATCATTCTTATAAAACACTTTATAGGCAACCGTCTGTTCGATAAATGCCACAGAAACTGCTGGTACAGTCAAGGTTGCTGTCAGTGAAGCGGCATCCCATGTCAAAGCAGTTGGCTGTATGCGTTCCGCCTCTTCATTGTTTACAATTGGCTGAACCTTAAAATCTGCCGCAACTGGAACAACAGCAGGCGCTTCATCAAACTTATACGTGATGCTGCCATTTTGAGCCGTAATACGATTGGCTTCACTATCATCTATTACGAGCGGCAATTCAGCGCCTGTCGATTTTCGCACATAATCAATCAGCTTATCTGCCGCTTCCTTAATCTGCTTATCCGCAGAAGACGATATCACAATCGCAGCCGCAGGCTCGCCATTTTGCACAATATGCAACGAATCCTCCACCTCAGGCGGAGTCACTATATATCCTCCGCCACTCCCGAAGCTGCCACGATCGTCCTTGTCCACCAGCTTGGATTCAATCGTAGCCGTCACACCAGGCTTAAACTCTACTTTCTCCGGCCAATTGCTAAATACGGAGCCGCTTGTCTGGAAGATTGCCAGCTTGACCGTTCCTTGGCCGCCCACAACAACAGGCGCATCGACAAGAAGCCTATCCACCGTTGTACCTTCAGCCAGCCCCAGCTCAGAGTCCGCCATTGCTCCAGTAACCTGGTCAAAGGCTCCTATGAGCACGACTTTGCCATGCTCCGAAGGTTTCCCGCTATTCACCGTAACCGTTTGAAAACCTGATGCGTTTTCCTTCAAACCCCTTTCCTCCAGCAAGCCGCCGCTTTCCATCACGACAGATGGAATATTGGCTTCTCCCGAAGCAATCAGGCGCACATCGCCTGCCTTCTTATTGACAATGAGCGGGCCTGTCAACGTTGATTGATAAATCTCGATTGCGCCCCCGCCAAGCACATACGTAGATCCTTTGACGGTTACGCCATCAAGCTTAACCTTCCCTTCTTGGGCTCCTTGCACAATATACAAATCTCCCTCTATGACAAGGCCTTGAAGATTCGTATCCGGCTTGCTCACCAGCAAGTTGCCGCGAATCGGCAATTGCAGCGCGCTTGCATCTGTTACCCAAGTTCCTATCACCCGGTCAATAAGCTGTGCCGCTTCGGCTCGCGTTAACAGGCCAAGCGGAGCGAAAGCCTGGTCACCACGCCCCTGCAAATATTGTTTTGCAAACAGCGCGTCAACCGCCGCAAGCGCATAATCTGCTATTTGCGGCCGATCCTTCACTTCAGCCGCTTGCTCCTGCACCCCGCTTAATTGAAAAGCGCGCGCTACAATAACAGCTGCATCCTGACGCGTAATGGTAGCCTCCGGCGCAAAGCTGCTTGCCGACTTTCCATTCACCAGTCCATAATAGTAAGCGCTTGCAACGCTGTCGTAGAACCAGCTGCCTTGCGGCACATCCTGGAAGGGTATAAGATCGTTAATTCGCGGCAGGTTCAGCACTCGAGACAGTATCGTCACAAACTCTGCCCTCGAAATATGGGCATTCGGCTTGTACTTGCCCCCATACCCTTTAAGCAGCTCAAGGCCAATCCATTTCTGCATGACCCCCTCCGCCCAGTGGCCCGCAATATCCGACTTTATCGCTGTCGCACTTGCCGCCGCATCAGTGTCAGCATTCCCTTTACTAGCAGCAGCTGTTTCATGCAATCCCAGTGCCGAGAATAGCAATAAGATGCTTAAAATTGCAGATGCTGCCTTCTTCTGTAGTCTAAACCTCATGACGCTTCCTCCTTTTTTAATGAGAGCTGCGAAAAATCGCTTATTTCGATCACAGTATAACAGGCACAATTTTTTTTGAAATATAAACAATCAAGCCAATATATAAATTTAAGAGCCATCTTTCACAGAATCGCATCTGCTATCATTTTTTGCGGTATGATATACTCATCTGCACACCCACATCCCGACAATGGAGCTGACTACATGCCTATCCGTTTAAAAACTTTAAGCAGACTGTTTCTCCTTATCTTTGTTTTATTAGTTCCAGTCTTCTTTTTATATGGCTACGCCAACTGGGAAAGCATTCGGGTTGTCAAAGAGCAGGTGCTCAGCTCCAACTCTAACCGGCTGCAGTTTTTCCGCAGTCAAATCGACGGCAACATCAATCAAATTGTTAACAACGTTTTCTCGCTTATGCTTGATCCTGACGTCAAGCAGTTTTCCAATTCTTATTCTTTGGATGATCTGAAATATGAAAACGTAGCAGCGCTTAACCGCATCCGTTCCAAGCTGACACATCTAAATACCGCATCAGGCTGGATTACATATGTTTCTATTTATTCTCCAACTGTCAAACGTCTGATTAATTCCTCAGATTTAAGCCTAAGCAATATTGAGTTACTTCCTCCGCCTGAGGATCAGGGAATTAAATGGGCATACAAGCCGGACAAAAGCATGAGCAAGTCTGTATTTACGACTACTTTGGTAGACCCTTTCAGTAGAATTAAAAGAGGAAATGATGCCGCTTTATTCGAAGTTCAATTCCAAGCGCATAATTTTACTAAAATGCTTGATTCTTTCAAAAATGAAGGTCGCAATGATCCTTTCTTGTATCATCCTTCCGGACAGCACATATCGAACAGCACTGCAGAAGAAAAGCTGGTAGCAACGGTCACCGCACATTTGGATTCGCAAACGCTGCTGAACAGCCAGTACAAAACAATTACTATTAATCATGAAGAATATTTACTCTCTTATATTAAATCTGACTTGCTAGACTGGTATTTAGTTGATTACGAACCGCTTGGGCCATTAGTTAAACCGATCATGATGAGCCGTACAATTTTCTTCATCACAGCAAGCTGCTTGGGGGCTGTCCTGCTCTTTCTGGCGATTACGTTGTACAGACAAGTACGTCTGCCGATCAAGAAACTGATAATCAGCTCTACTCAGCTGCGCAATGGCGATTACTCTTCCCGCATTGAAGGCAAGCATAATAACGAATTTGATTTTCTTAATTATCGTTTTAATGAAATGGCATCTGAAATTCAACATTTGATAGAAAATGTTTACAAAGAAAAGCTGCGCTCTCAAACCGCATCCTTAAAGCAGCTGCAATCGCAAATCAACCCGCACTTTTTATATAATTGTCTTCACTTTATAAGCATTATGAATTACCGCGGCAACCGTGAAGCCATTGATGCCATGGTAACCAATTTAGGAGAATATTACCGTTATACGACAAGGCTGGAGCATACAGCTTCAACGCTTCGCGAAGAAATACAAGTCTTGCAAAATTACTTGGAAATTCATCGGATACGCATGCCGAGTCTAACCTATACATTGGATATTTCGGATGATGTGAATAATGTGCCAGTTCCACGACTGATCCTTCAGCCTATTATTGAAAATTCCATCGTTCATGGCTTTGCTCAAAAGTCAGGGCCTTTATGGATTCGTATTGCCAGCTACGTGAATGGCAACCGTCTTCAATTAGTGATCGAAGATAATGGGTCGGGGCTGACGGAACAAGAGCTGGACAAGCTGCGCTTAAGTCTTTCGCAGCCTCCGGAAGTGCATGAGGGAGGAATCGGCATCTGGAATGTTCATCAGCGGCTGTTGCTTCAATACGGGAGCAGTGCGGGCCTGGAATTGTTCCATTCCCCTTCCGGCGGCTTAAAAACACAAATAAACATTATATTTTCTGAACATAAGGAGTAGATGGCTATGGCGAGATTGCTAATTGTTGATGATGAACAGCCCATCGCCGATGGACTTGCAGAAATTGTCGCTTCCTGGAATATTCCTCATCTTGAGAGTGTCAGCAAAGTTTATAACGCTGATGAAGCAATTAAGCTGATGAGAAATACTTCGATTAACATATTACTGACGGATATCCAAATGCCTGGAATGAATGGGCTTGAGCTGATCAGGCATGTTGCTGATACTCAAGAAGGTGTCAAATGCATTTTATTATCCGGCTACTCCGAGTTTGAATACGCCCGGCAGGCTATACAATTGCATGCTATCGAATATTTACTTAAGCCAGTTAAGATGAATGCATTAAAAGAAGTGTTGAAAAGAACAGCCGCGCAATGGCATGAAGAGCAGGCTGACTCCATTTCCCGGCAAAAGACCGTCAGTACGCTAAAAGAGCATCTGCCTACAATCCGTGAACGGTTCTTATTTGATATTTTGTATGGAATTCGATTTTCTAAGGAACAATACGAAACCAAGCTCGAGGAGCTTGAGCTTCCTTTCGGCTTCGGCTCATCTGCCCGCTTGATGCTGATCCGTATGGAGGAGCAATTCTCGCGTTATAATCCCCATGATCTGGGGCTTATGGAATATGCCCTATACAATATTGTGAGCGAGGTGCTGGAGTGGAGATTTCATCTTTGGCATACGAAGGACGATTACGGCTATCATGTGTACGTGCTTTCTCCGTATCAAAAGCGAGTGCTTGAAGCTTACGGGCAGCGTTCCACACTGGCAGCTGAGCAATCCGGTAAATCCTGCAAACAAACCTTGGAGGAATTGGGAGAGACGATTAGGCAGCATGTACAACAGTTTTTAAAAGGGGACGTGTCGATCTTATGCAGCCAGAGCGCCTTGTTTCCGCAAGAGCTCTCGTCTATGTACGAGACTACTTCCGCTGCTTTATTGCAAACCGTGGGCAGTGAGAAAAGAGCGGGCTATGTACAAGCGGGAAATAACAACGGCAGCGGCGGCATTCAAACGCTATCCATGCTGCACGAGCCTCCATCTCTCATTCATTTGATGCAGCATGGCAATTGGAGCGGCGCCAAAGAAAAGCTTCTGCACATTTTTGATGAATTAGATAGCAAATGGGGCGATTCGCAGGAGCATCTTCTTGAAGCCTACCATTCTATTTATCAGGCATATCTGTTCATCGCCCACAAAAATGGCAGGCTGCTTGCGGAGCTGTGCGGCAGCAGCCTAATTAAAACCTTTCACGCCAATCGGTTTCTATCCGTTCAGCAGTTAAAGGAATGGAGTATGCACACACTGGAGCAATTAACCGATCATTTTGCCGTGGAAGAAACCGATAATAAAAGCGCCATCATACGTAAGGCGCAATCTTTTATTCAGCAAAATTTATCAGTTGATATATCGCTGCAGCGTATTGCAGAGCATGTGTACCTGCATCCATCGTCATTATCTAAAATTTATCGCATGGAAACAGGGCAAAGCATTACGGAATACATCTTTCAGGTGCGCATGAACAGCGCCGAACAGCTGCTTCAGCAAACGCGAGGCAAGGTGCAGGATATTGCTGTTGCTTGCGGTTATCAAAGCACACCGTATTTCATTAAAGTTTTCCGCGAATATTCCGGAATGACGCCGCAGGAATATCGAAATACTGTGGGCTGCGATCTATCTCACATTTAACGGCAGCAGCACCTTAAATTCTGCTCCTTCTCCCAGCTTGCTGGATACAGAGATCGAGCCGTGATGCATTTCTGTAATTTTGCTTGCAATAGAAAGGCCAAGACCGCTGCCTCCAGAAGCACGTTCTCGTGATTTATCCGCTTTGTAAAACCGTTCAAAAATACGCAGCTGATCCTTTTCTGCAATTCCCGGACCCGTGTCTGCTACTCGAATCATAGCTTGATCCTCGCTTCTCGTGAGCACAACACTAATTTTTCCGCTATACGGGGTGAACTTAATTGCATTATGAATAAGGTTCACCCATACCTGGCTCATTAGATCCTCATCCGCGACAACTTCAACTTCTTCAACGTCAACATCCATCTCGATTTTTTTGGCTTCCCACTGCGGTTCACAAGTAAGAATAAGAGCGATTAGCTGTTTATCAAGCCGGTAAGGCATCGGCTTGAATGGATGACGCTCAGAATCCAGCACGGCGAGCTTCATTAAATTATCGCTCAGCTTTGACAGCCTTAAGCATTCCGTCTCAATAATCGTCAAATAACGCTGACGCCGCTCCCGGTCCAGATTTTCATTTTTTAGCGCTTTGGCAAAACCGCTAATGGAAGTAAGCGGAGATCCGATTTCGTGGGATACATTGGAAATAAACTCCTGCCGCAGCTCCTCCATCACTTTGAGGTTAGCAGCCATATCGTTAATGCTGTTTACGAGCTGAGCATAGGGATGATTTTGCCGCTGGTTGTTATGAGCAGAGCCAAACCCAGCATCCAAATTAACACGAAAATCACCACGCGAGATACGTCTTAAAGCATCTATCAATTCCGACCAATAATGATGCTCTCTTCTTTTAACAAATGGCCCGGCAATCGAAATAGCTAGACCGAAAATAAAAAAGCCAAGCATTGCGTTAATAAGAAAGGCGAGCAAATCGTGAGGCTCCCAGGCTACTTTGCTGTAAAGAAAGCCAGTAATATAAAAAGCGGCCGTCCAGCTAAGAATTACTACACATACGACTAATAATACATTTAAAGCAATATGAAGAAATCCTGGTTTTCGCTTCACTGCAGCACCTCCAGCCGGTAGCCTAGCCCTCTGATTGTGCTGATCCGGAATGCGCTGCTTTCCTCAGTGAATCGTTCACGCAGCCGTTTAATATGCACATCGACCGTTCTTTCGTCGCCCTCATAATCATAACCCCAAATTTGCTCGATCAGCTGATCACGCGGAAATGTTTTACCCGGATAGCTTGCAAGCTTAAATAATAGCTCAAACTCCTTCAGCGGCAAGGTCATCTCATTATTAGCCAACCAGCACTGGAACGTATCACGACGCAGTGTAAGATCACCAATTTGTATAATTTGTGAGGTCATAATTTTGTATCGCTTCAAAAGTGCTTTTACCCGCGCAACGAGCACTAATGGATCGAATGGCTTTACGAGATAATCGTCTGTTCCCAGCTCAAAGCCTTTTATAATTTGAGAGGTTTCGCCCTTGGCAGTCAGCATCAGCAGCGGCAAATCCGTCTGCTCCCGCAGCTCGCGGCATAGCTCCCAGCCGTCCATGCCGGGCATCATAATATCAAGAATAACTAAATCAATTTGAGCAGCATCAAGAATGCGCAGCGCATCCAAGCCATCCACCGCTTCAACTACGTTCAGCCCTTCCAGCTCCAAAAAATGACTTACTAATTCACGGATATGCGGATCATCATCGACAACTAAAATCCGAGCCATTACAATCCCCCTTTGATTAAGTACGGCGCATATAGGCGCGTACCGTAAGCGGAGCAAAAATAGCTACGACAACAGCAGCCCCAAGGAGCGATAATAAAAAATCAGAGCCGACCGTACCTGTATTAGTCAGCTCGCGCACCGCAGTTACGAGGTGTGAAACCGGATTAACGTCTGCGAACCATTTTAGCCAGCCCGGCATCGTGTCAACCGGTACAAAAGCATTAGAAACAAAGGTTAGCGGAAACAGAACAATCATAGAAATCCCCTGCACACTTGAAGCAGTACGCGCAATAACGCCAAAAAATGCGAAGATCCAGCTGATTGCCCATGCACATACAATAACTAGAATAGCAGCAACGACTACGTTCTCCAAGCCTCCATCTGGCCGGTAACCCATTATATACCCCATAATGAAAGTGATTGTAGTCGCTATCGTGTAACGAATCGTATCAGCGAGCAGCGCTCCTGCCAGTGGTGCAATGCGCGCTATTGGGAGCGACTTGAAGCGGTCAAATACTCCCTTATCCATATCCTCGCGAAGCTGAACACCTGTAACAATTGAAGTAGTAATTACCGTTTGCACAAGAATGCCAGGTATAATAACCGGCAAATAATTATCAATATTACCAGATATAGCCCCCCCAAATATATAAGCAAACATTAAAGTAAATATGATCGGCTGGAGTGTAACATCAAATAATTGCTCCGGCGTACGCCGAATCTTTAAGAGACCTCGATAAGCCATTGTCAAGGAGTTGCGAATGGTTTGTGACAAGCTCGTCTGTTTTTTCAATTTCCTGTTTGCGATAGGGTTAACTACTGTATCTCTCATATTTTTATCTCCACTTCTTCATTAGATTCATTTAGGTCCATTGAATTCTTCTCTTTTACTCCACGGCCGGTGGTAGCTAAAAAGACTTCATCGAGTGTTGGCTTTTGCACACTGATCTCTTCAAGATGAATCCCTGCCTCGCGCAAACCGATAAGTAAATCTGTAACGATATTAGCATTAGCCAGTGGTGCAGTAATTTTATTGGCTTCCACTATCACCTTAGACTCCATATCAAGCAGCCTGCCGACAAGTTGACGTGCTCTCTCCATTTCTTGTGAATCTTGTACCTTTAAGTGCAGTGCTGAAGTTCCAATAGAAGTTTTAAGCTCATCCACAGTGCCCTCAGCTACCACTCTGCCGCTATCGATCACTGCAATTCGATCTGCTAATTGATCGGCTTCATCAAGGTACTGCGTCGTTAAAAGCACAGTTGAGCCCGTCTTCACCAATCGGCGGATCGTATCCCACATCTGTGCACGGGTACGCGGATCAAGCCCCGTAGTCGGTTCATCCAAAAAGATAAGCGGCGGCTGAGCAATAAGACTTGCTGCCAAATCCAGCCGGCGGCGCATGCCTCCTGAGAAATGCTTCAATGGCCTTTTTGCTGCTTCGCTCAGCCCAAATTCTTCAAGCAGCTCCGCTGTCTTCCGCTTTGCCTCAGCACGCCCTAACCCAAGCAGCCTTGAGAAAATAATCAAATTTTCTGTGGCGCTAAGTGACTCATCAACCGAAGCATACTGACCGGTCACTCCTATTAATTGACGCACAATTTGAGGCTCCTTCACAACATCATATCCAAAGATGCGAGCGGATCCGCCGTCAGGCCGCAATAAAGTAGCAAGCATTCTAATTGTCGTCGTCTTGCCTGCACCATTGGGACCAAGTACGCCATAGATCGTACCGGCACCTACTTTTAAATCCACACCATCTACTGCATGATTGCTGCCGAAGGTTTTAACTAACCCTTGCGCCTCAACTGCCCACTCCCCACTGCTTGTATATTTTTGCTTCTTTTGTTCATAAATCATTGTGATTCCTCCCTGCATTTATTTAAAAGGATGATAACTTTCATTTATGAACTGAATATGAACGGTATAAAAGACAAAAAAATCCCCTTAATAATTATTGAACAACCCAGGTGGATTTCAATAATTATTAAAGGGATACTGCAAGGGCTGGCCTATTCATGAATACGATTGATCAGTTTACATCTTTATGAGCATGATTGAACCAAGTTCTTACGCCATCATCTACCAGAAACTCGATGATAACGTCTGTTATTCCATTTATCTCGCTAATCTTCCCTTCAATGCGCTCTTTTATAGCAATCGCTTGGGCTACTGTTAAGGAAGCGTCAATTTCGAGCTTCATTTCGATATGATAATTTTCTCCTTCTTTAATGGCAAACAGCGTCTTTATATCCTTTATCTCAGAATTCGTGAATATATACTCGGCAATCTTATCTTCAAGCTCATCATCCGCCTCGCCAAGCGCTCCTTTGGCATTGTCCATAAACACGTTCCCGACGACGTAAAACATCATGATACCAATAATAACCGAGGCTACTCCCTCAGCCGCATGCCATCCTGCAAAATAGGATATAAGAATCCCGATGATTGCAATAATTCCGCCCAATGTAGCCACCATATCTTCCATAAAAACAAGCTTTGTGGCAGGCTTTGACGCTTTGAAATTTTTGAAGCTCATTGCTATAACGGCAAGGCCATTAGCTTGCCCTCCAGTTTCATGAACAATTTCCTTCATCGCTTTGTAAAGGACGTAAACCTCAAGCAAAAAGCCTACTCCCAATACAGAAATATTAATTAGCAGCCCCGTAGATTCAGTAGGATGCAAAATATGCATAATTCCTTCTTTAATCGTTTCGTAGCTCATAACGCCTACAATAATAACCGCTCCAAGCAAAACCAGATTAACAAGCCTGCCAAATCCATCAGGAAAACGGTTAGTTGGCAGCTTCTTGCTTAAAGCACTTCCTATAAAAACAAAAAGCTGATTTGCTGCGTCTCCAAAAGAATGCATCATTTCAGCAAACATAGCCACATTTCCAGTAAAAAAATACGCTACCCCTTTAATAATGGCAATTATCGTATTTACGATTGAAGCAAGTAATGCCGCTCTATTCCCCTTTTTAAATATACTTTCCTTATTTCTCATAATACCTCCCGCACCTAGGCAACCATTGCTTGGATTCAGTTTTATTCTGCCTTTATCCAGCTCTTATATATCTATTCTTTACAGCTGCTGCAAATGTTATTAGGCTAAATCACAAAATAAGCATAAAAAAATCTCTCTAGTGAGATTCACTAAAGAGACCAAGCCACGCCCCCATTATGTAAGATGCTGCTAATCCTTAACGCCCAACGATCCTTCCTTCATCGTAAAATAGCCAACTTTCACAAACGATAAAATCCGGCTGACACTAATTCCAGTTTGATTCGAAATATCTAAAACGATTGTATCCGGGTATGCCTCAATGATGCTGCGGATTTTATTATAATTCTCCTCACAGCTTTGGCACATTTTTTTACTTCTTTTTTCAGACAGATTCCCGCAAAAATCACAGATCTGATAATTTCCCATGATGTCTCCTTTGCACAATTGAAACAATAATAGTTGGTATCAGATCAATTATATAACGTATTGGCATATGTCGCATAGAAGAGCTCGCTTATAGAACTGAACAACAATATCGCTCATATCAGTTGAACGCTGATTCGTAATCTAACTGTACGACGGTCGGTTTATGATCTAGCTGAGGAATGGTCTGTGATCTAACGCTTACCACCAAGCCTATCCGTTAGAAAATTAGGCGTTTTAATGTTCAATTCCTACTCGCTATGCTCACTTTTAATTTTATACAAGCCTTGAATCAACAATTCAGCAGGATCTCGATTCAGTTGATAATTGGTTAGCAATAAATGCAATGGAATCGCACATACGTTATTTCCATCTTTAATCGTTGGAAATCCGACTTCAAATACCGGACCAAGCTGCTCGTTGAGCGCTAGACCTGCATGTATCTGCTCTGGTGCAAACTCCTCTTTTACAGCTTTCATACATTGTGGGACGATAATCTTGTCCATGATCGCATTAGCTTCATCTTTACTTGCAGCCGGCTGTGGCAAAGTTTTACCGCCTTTGGTTTCCATCAAATTGAAGAAGAAAGAAGCCATCCACATCGCCGGATCATTGCCTGACTGGAATTTGGCTACTAGCTCTCTCAGAAAGAAACCACAGGAATATATACTTTCCGATTCATCCTTCACATGAAAAACAAAAATAGGCCCATATGCTTCAACATTCGAGATTTGTCCTTCAACGTCTTCAAAGTACATTTTTAAAGCTACCGTGCCGTTATGATGAACAGCTTTTATTAACTGAGACCAATCTTCCTCGGTCATTGTATTCTGTTTATTATTTAGTTCCTCTTTCGTTGTCTCATTGCTCATTTTCCACAATCCCTTCTGCCTCATTCATACCAACCACATAGTTATCAACTAACGACACATCTCATAACCTCTATTATAAGCGCGTGTCTGTGAATCTAGCAAACTAGGCTTTTATGCTCGACTGATGTATAATAATTCCATACGACGAAGAACGTCCTCATCTATCTCTTTGATGGAATGGGGCGTTTTATTTTTTTATAGAGGTGATTGCTGTGGATGGATTCGAGGAGGCTAATGATGCATTTATCCAATTTCATTTGAATCAGCGCTCAGGTGAAAGAAAGGGACGCTTGGAACGCGGCTACGGACACGCAGAAATATTATTTGCTAAAAATGTTTGGTGGCCGCTGAAGGGGAATTTTAATTATTTGCATCCGGAATATGAGGTATTGGATTGGCGTGGCAGGTCATACTTTGCAGATTATTTGTATATGCCCAAATCATGTAAAATGATTATTGAAATTAAAGGCTTCGGAGAGCACGTTACGAACATGGATCGTAAAAAATACTGCAGCGAGCTAAATCGGGAAACCTTTTTAACGGGGATGGGATTTCATGTCATTTCATTTTCCTATGATGATGTAGCTCAACGGCCTGAACTATGTATTCATCTGCTCCGCATAGTGCTTAGTCGATTTGAATCGGAGAATAACAAGGTGGAAAGGATATTTTTCGCTGACAACGAAGTTATTCGTCTCGCCATATCACTTGCTCGCCCAATCCGGCCAATCGATGTAACCAGACATTTCTCAATCAATCCACGAACCTCTGTAGTTCATCTGCAGCGTTTATGTAAAAAAGGGTGGTTAAAGCCGCTGCTTCGCGGTACTGGCCAAAGAACCTTATACTATGAACTAACTAGGCAGGGTTTAGATAGCGGCTTTTTATGAACTCAAACTAACTCGTGTGCAACCGATGCAGATAGTGCGTCCTACTAAGTAATGCGACTGGTGCAGATAGTGCTTCTTGCTAGGTAATGTAACTGGTGATGCTTTTGAGTCTTATTCGAGCATGCAACTGATAAGGTTAGTTTGCCTTGCAACTGATGTCTGTAAACAGCTTACTTCTGCTACATTAACAAGCCAAAAAAGAAGATCGCCACCTGTTTTATTAAACAAGCAAAGGAGGCGATCTTCTTTTACGCTGCAGAGTTTCCCTATCTTTACTCAACTAACTGTATTTCATGCCCTTAGTTTTAAGGTATTCGGCGTTTTTCTGAATCTAAAGGGAAAAACTACAGTTAGTTTGAAGAATTTCGCGAGAAACGGTGGATTTTGATCAAACTAGATGCAGGAAATGCACTTAGATTCCTTTTTTCGGCAAAAAAGGGAAAACTAGATGCATAAAATGCACTTAGTTGCCCGCGTGTGGCTTGTCTGTGCATCATCTACCAGTATTTATTAACATTTTTTACTGGAATTCATGAGCAGATGCCCAAATTCCGTTATGAACCAATAAGTTTGCTAAAAAAATCCCCGCCAAGCACCATGAAGCATCCGAATTCTACTTCGAACACAGCAGCACAGCGCCTGACAGGGATTACATCACATCGACTCATACTTCAACTTATGCCTGTGACAAGGGATTACTTCGACTCATACTTCAACTCATGCCTGTGACAGGGATTACATTGACTCATACTTCGACATATGCCTGGACTCATACTTCGATTTTTTTAATAATTAACTTTTACTTAGAGACTGTCGATTAATTGTGGATAGTTGCAACAAGCAATAGAAAGGGGGATCACTGCGATCAAGATTGGGATTCCGACCGCTGTTGTAGTCTAATTTTTATGAATAAATAACCCCTGTAAAGGAAAAAATTAGCCTACAAAGGCGGACGCTACCGCTTCTCCATTCCCATTCTTGCTCTCCGTTTCCCCTTTCTCATTCCTTCTCAATAGTTGCCCACAATGAATCGACAGTCTCACTTATTTCCTTATTTAAGGTTCAACAGCTGATACAGCATTTTGGCTAGCTCGGCCCGTGTTACATTACCTTTCGGATCGAAGCGATTACCGTCTTTACCGTTCATAATACCGAGCGATCTCACTTCATTTACCGCGGCAACTGCCCATTCCGATACAAGTCCAAAGTCTGTGAACGAAGAAGCAGAAATGCTGTTTTGGTTTTGATCCATTTTTTGATCATGGTTTTGATCACGGTTCTGATCTGGGTTCTGATCTGGGTTCTGAATCTGGTTCAGATCTTGTTTTTGATCTGCACTTTGATTCTGCTTTGTTTTCCCCATAACGGCTGCCAGCCTAGCGATCATAACAGCAGCTTCTTCACGAGTTACGGTATCCAAAGGACGAAATTTCCCTCCGCTGCCTTGAATGACACCGAATGCAGTTGCCTTAGCAATATAATCAGAATAGTAAGTATCGGCAGGCACATCGCTAAATGCAGAAGATGAATCTTCAATCTCCGCCTTCGACAGGTCCAGTGAACGCATCAAAAGTGTCGCGAAATCAGCGCGCGATACGCTTCGCTGCGGACCATAGCGGTGATCATCAATACCGCGGATAATATGCTTGGCTGCAAGCTTCTGAATATATGGTTCCGCCCAGCCTCCTGCTACATCATCAAAAGCTTTGTAAAATTCTAAAACAGCAAATTGTGATAGTTGATCAGCAGTAAAGGTTACCGTATTCCCCGCAAATTTTCCGCCAATATAAAAGGCTTCTCCTTTATCTACGGCATAAACGCCTGCAAACTCGCTGTTCAATTGGCGATGCTGCTCATCGGTCAATGTCATAGTCAGGGTCACCGGTTCTCTTAACTGAAGCACCAAAGCTTCCTTACCATTTTTCTTCGAGCGAAGAGTCAATCCAAAGGCAATCTTAGCGGAATTAAGCTTGTCGTCTGCCTTGACCCATTGATTGGTTAAACCCTCAGATGCTTTATTCAATAATGCTCCAAGCTCCAATACAATCATTTCCGCATCGGAAGTATGATCTGGCAACGATGCAGCTGGAATCTTCAACTCTAAAGCCGGCGTTACGATTTCAATCAGCAGCTTGCGTGCTTTTGCTTCCTGCCACGCGGCAGCATCCAGCTCAAGCCTTATGTTAGAGCCGCTCGCCAGTTTATCTGCTATATGAATCCCAATTTCTCCGTTATTCGTCTGTTCCATCGCTTTTTCCAAAGCTGCCCGGTCAACAGTATACTTGTCGTTTGCTTTGCCAGGCTGGAACGTAATCTTACCTGCTTCTACCTTCGGCAATGGCGTTGGCTCGGGATCAGGAGTAGGTGTTGTACCGCCTGTTTCTCCAGTACCGCCGCCGGCTCTCCCTGTCTGGAAGCCCCAAATATCGGATAAAACGATACCGCTGTTAGCATCTTCTGCTTGTACATACCATTGATAGTACATATCGCTTCTTAAATTATTCCAACTGACTGTTGTTTCAGCTCCGCTTGACACATTGCTCGTACTGCCAATTAATTGGTCTGTGTACACCTTTACGCCAATATAATCAGTAGCGACGCGCTTCGTTTTTGGCTGTAAATCCAGATCAAGCGAGAACTCATCCTTGCCTGGATATTGAATTGGATCATAATAATTGTATTCATTCAAATAAGGTGAATAAGTTTTCATGTGCAGCTTATTATTTTCGATATCAAATTGCATAAGCCGGATAAAACCAAGACCGCCTTCTGCCGCTCCTTGATAATCGGCAAGAATTTGATAAACCTTGCGATCCACAATACCGTCGCCGTTATCATCCACTTCATTAATTTTCAACTGTGAATCATGGTAGTGGCCCGATAATGTTGCGAATACATTTTTGTTTGGCAGGACAACCTTCTCGTAGATTTTATCTGCGATTGGCGCACGGTTATTCGATACTAGCAAATATTCATGCAGAGCTAGAATTGCTTTACGTTCCGGGTATTTAGAGACAACTTCATTCATCCATTCGATCTCCTCGTCAGCCAATCCCCAGCCCATATAGACGATGATGAAATCATTTCCGCCTGCCGACACGAGATCATAGTGTCCCCGGTTGTTTTTATAGGAGCCGCCGAACGTCGGCATATCCTTGAAACGCCAGTCGCCAAAATATTCATAGTACTTCGTATAATCATTATTTTGATGGCCGACGTCATGATTGCCAGCTAATACGCCGTATGGAATATTGGCATCCTCTAGTATTTTCATTTTTTTATCGGCTGCTATCCATTGGTACTCCTGATATTCCTTGTCCACGATATCGCCTGTATGAACAATATATTTCAAATTAATCTTCTCTTTATTATCTGCAAACCATTTTACGATCGACTCATAAATATGAGGATAGCTTTCGGAATAATATTGTGTATCGGACATCCATCCGATTGTAAAATCATATCGGTCCTCTGTAACTGGCGAAGATGATGACAAAGCCGCAATCTCATCTTGAACGAGAACTTGAATCGTATGATCCTTTGCATAATCCCCAGCTTTTACTACAGCAGTCAGCTCGAAATCTTCCGTTCCAGCTATTTTACTGTTCAACAGCTCCCAAGCTCCGCTTGTGTAGCTCCATGCATACAAGCTTACTTTACGGCCTTTGAGTGAATTTCCTTTCCACTCTATAACAGCTTGATCGGCTGCTTTTACAGAAGGGTCAAGTTTGATTTCATAACGCTGATACGGGAATTGCTCTACAGCATCATTTACTAAATATTGTCCATCCTGCTCGCCAATTTTTGCGTAATCTTCCTCAGTAAGCGGTTCTTCTCCACTTGGAACCATCACTTTAGGCGGCTCTGTATCCGATGCATGCTTAAAGCCTTTGAAGCCTGTTCTATGTTTACTGTCATACTTGAATCCCTTATAAAAGGAAACATCAAGCGCATCTCCCTCAGGATCCTCCACCTTTACTGTCAAGTTCGCGCTGCTTCCAGAAACGCTCTTTCCATCCGTCGGCCCGATAAGTTCTGGAGAATTTGGATTCTCATCCGGAACTTCAAATTGAACGTTTTTTTCTGTTGCATTGCCTGCTTTATCTGTTGCCTTAATAAATAACGTATGAATACCGCCGCTTAGACTTCCAGATGAAGTGGCATACGGCAATGTAATATTTTGTCCGTCAAGCTTCGTTTCTACATGCTCCACGCCTGAAAGCGCATCTGCAATCAAGGCATTGATCTCAAAAGTTCCGCGGTATTGCTTGCCTTCTTCAATGCTTGGCTCGATCGAAGGTGCAGTATTATCAACCGAAACATTAGCGGATACCTCTTCCGATTGATGCTTTGCTTTTATTACATGAATGCCGTCTTCCAATGCCGTTGTGTCCCATTCATACGCTTTAGCTTTCAGCATCTCAGGCGTCAAATTGAACTGGAAGCCAATCGACTCATGCTTGCCGGCGCTGTCTCCCATCTTGATTTCCTTATCGCGATCAGCATAAAGTGGATCTTTTATTTCAGTTCCGTCTGCAAGCAGCAAACGTATATTTTTAATTTCGAAATCATCCTTATTTTCTTCTGGACGAGGATCAAACGGCGATGACTTGGACCCTGCACGAATATAAATCACATTATCACTGCCAAGCTTCAATCGGTCAGCAGGGATTGGAAATGATAGAGTCGTATAATTCGGAATTGGATCCATAAACGTATACAAAATGGTAGCATCGCCAAGCTCGGGCGGTCCCATTGTAATTCCGTTTTTGAAGTAATAATCTACATTTTTAGCTTCAAATACAAAGTAAGCATCATTCTCTAAAGCATACGATGTACTGCTGTCAGCAATCTCACTGCCGTCAATGCTTAATGTTAGCGGCTCTTGACCAGGAATTTGTGCGGTGCCCTTCAGTATGGCAATTCCGCTAATAATATCGCCATCTTTTACATTCAGTCTCAAAGGCGACTGGTCAGGACCGCCAACAATCTCCACCCTTTTAACATCTGTATCTACCGTATTTGTGCCATCGGACACACTGAAATAATATTCGACGTATGCTCTGCCGATAAGATCAGCAGAAGGAAGCTTATAATGATACAGCTTGTCATTGTAATCCTGTATTAAATATTCGCTAACAAAGACTGTTTGCTTGTCGGAGCGTACAAATACTTCAACAGAAGTAATTTGCTTGTCATCCTCAGCCCGCACCTTAAGATCAAGCGATTGCGATTGATCGATCTGGTCTACATTAGTCAAGTCAGTGACGGCTGGTTCAATCGTGTCGGGAATGACATGCTTCGGAATAGCAGGAACCTGTGAAGCATCGATGCTGCCTGGCGAACCCATTGCTGTACCGGAGCTAGCTTTGATCATATTTACACTGCCGTTAACCGGATATTTATATTGAATGCCACGATCCTCTTTCGTTTCATCGCTCTTTACTCCGCCGTCATACATTTGATCTGCATCATAATAAGCAGCAGAAATTTCCTTGCCTGTATTCGTTTTGATAACAACTGCTCGGCGGCCGGAATTAGCCATACCGTCACTCTTAATCATGAACAAGTCTTTATCTTCTACCAGTGTTGTATTAAAAAAAGTATTAAAGTCTTGAACTGTAAAATGGCTATTTGCGCTGTTAACA
Source organism: Paenibacillus sp. IITD108 (assembly GCF_036541265.1). Taxonomy (NCBI): domain Bacteria; kingdom Bacillati; phylum Bacillota; class Bacilli; order Caryophanales; family Paenibacillaceae; genus Paenibacillus; species Paenibacillus sp. IITD108. Next base: position 216,032 of record NZ_JAZHCT010000006.1, read on the forward strand.
ATCCAAAAAACAACAGACTGCTGCGCTGGAATCATAAACTTCTCATTCGTAGATGCCCATTTTACATCGGCGACAGGGCCTTTGTCGGGGTAACGATAGTATATTTTATAATTGTTAAAATTTATCGGCTGGTCTGTATTATTGTATATTTCAATAAATTCATAAGCATCTGAACTATTGACATTTTTAGAATTAGGCAAAAGCTCAGTGACTAGCAGTTCAGGCGCTTGCTCAGGATCAAATGCAGGCAAGTTAACTTTAGCCGAATAGCTTTCGGTTGTATCCTTAACCCGAAGCTTGTATTCAAGCTCAGGCTCGATCAACGCTGCTGCAGGGATAATCGCACTGAATTTCCCTTCACCTTTAGACATCATCGAAGCAATTGTATATCTTGCTTGCGATGTGGTTTTATACAGCAGTTCCATTGCTGGCAAATGACCTTCTTCAAAATCTGAAAAGTTTTGGATCGCTGCTGAAATCTCGTAATCGGCAGCTTCTATTAAAGTGCCTGGCGTATGTACAATTACAGGCTGCGCCCCCGATACAACAGGCGGTTTAATCTGCTCTGGCGTTACAACTCCAGGAGTTGCATCCAAAGTGCCTGAATCAGGCATAATCACGATCATATTTTTACTTGCACCTTCCGGATGACCGAAGAAAATGCCTTTGTTCAATTTGACGTGGCTTGCCTCATAAGTAGCGGATACTACAACTTCGTTAGAAGTTCTCTCCTTGATTTGCAAATTGCGAGCAGACGAATTGGCCATTCCTCCGCCGCCTTCAAGTCGAAATATATTCACGCCTTCTTGAAGATCCGTGCTTGTAGAAAAATTAGTTAGAAACTTATCCAGTGTTTCATCGGTATTATTTCCGTTCATAATCCAAAAAACGATTGCTTCATGTGCCGGAATAATGACGTTATCTGTTTCCTTTGTCATTTTCCATGAATCAACATTATTGTAGAAAAAGTAATACTGCTCATCAAAATTAATTGGCTGATCTGTATTATTATAAACCTCAACAAACTCATATGCGTCTGCCTTGTTAACATTTTCCGTGTCTGGTACCATTTCTGTAATAAGCAATGCAGGGCCAGAATTGTACTCTGCTGTTAATGCTTGAACAGTTGTACTTTCATCATTTGTTGCACCTGCTGACGGTACGATCACGCTAAGCAGCATGCTGCTCAATACTAGCGTAGATACCCATCTCTTCCATTTCCTTTTAATCACTACCAAATACCCCTTTCATCAACTACTCAAATTCCATAGAATTTTTCTGTGTTCTAGATAAGGGTATCAAGTAATTATTTGCTGAAGATCAACTGCATATTTAGAAATCGTAAAGGACTATTTGGTTTAACCAATGTGCAAATAATTTCTCTTCTTCAAACTGCGGGTAATGAGCCGAATGTTCAAAAACTACAAAATCCTTCACGGGTGCTTCCAGCATCTCAAAATATGCTCTAGCCGTATTAACTGGAGTCATATAATCATATGCGCCCATGACAAAATAGCATGGGATTTCTAACAGGTTTACATAGCTGCATCCAGGGATACCTTTCCATTCAACTCGCAAAAGTTATATTAATTCTTAGAGATTCAAAAAAAGCAGCCCATATGGCTGCTTAACAGTTGAGGGGGCTGCTCTGCTAATCCGTATCACTTTGCATTTTCTTGTTAAATATATAAATCGCAATAATCATGATAGCAGCTGCATAACCAATCACCCACCAAAGATGCGGTAAAATAGATGAATAGTCTTTGTAAATAGCAGCTCTGCCCGCGTCTACAGCATGTGCGAAGGGAAGAGTGTATGCAATTTCTTTAAACCAACCGCCCATCAAATTCAGATCGAACCAGGTACCGCTCAGCCATGCGCTAAGATTGGTCAATAGTGCACCACAGACGCCTCCTACTTGCTTGTCATTTAACAGGCTGCCTGCCAGCAGTCCGATCACTATAAACAGTACAACCGTCGGAAGCAGCACAATGATAGAAAGCAAAACGTTTAAGTTGATAGGCAGCCCTATAAAAAATGCTGCAACAAAACTTATAGCAATTTGCAAAATGGACAAGGGAATAAGCGGAAAAGTATAACCCATAATGTAATCGCGGGCAGTTAATGGAGCCGTGAACAGCCTCGTCAGAAACGAGGTGCTCCTGTCCTTGGCGATGAGCATGCCAGAGAATAAAGAAATAAAGGAAAGGCCGAAAACGGCTATTCCCGGAATAAGATTGCTAATTACAAATAGCTCAACCTCGATATTCGCCTGCATGGCAGATAACATGAATAGTATGACTAATGGAAAACCTATTCCAAATGCTAAATTCAGAGGATCTCTAATCATCTCTTTGCGGTTTCGGTCGGCAAATGCTAGTGCTTTCATGATACAGCCCCCTCTTTTGCAACGATGGAGACAAAAGCATCCTCGAGTGTTTTCGCATTTTTCTTTTTCATCAATTCAGCCGCTGTTCCAACTGCTTTTAATTTTCCTTTTACCATAATGCCTATTCGATCCGAAAGCGCTTCTGCTTCCTCCATATAATGAGTCGTTAGTATAATCGTTATTTTTCCCTTCAATCTTCCAATAATGTTCCACAGCTCTCGTCTTGCAAGTACGTCCAATCCCAATGTTGGCTCATCTAGAAAAAGGATTTGCGGATTTGAAATAAGAGCCATAGCGATACTGAGCCGTCTTTGCATGCCGCCTGATAACGTTTTTGCTTTATCGCTAGACACATCCTTGAGACTAAATGCTATGAGCATCTCTTCCACTTTTTTTTCCACAGTATTTTTATTGAATTCATATATTTTAGCCATAAAAGCAAGATTCTCTTTCACCGATAAGTTGCGGCCGATCGCCGTTTCCTGCGGAGAAACGCCGATTTTTTCTTTTACTGCATAAGCATTAGTTACGATGCTGTCTCCAAGCAGAACTGCATCTCCGCTAGTGGGCTTGCTTAGGCAAGTAAGCATTTTGATCGTTGTCGTTTTGCCGGCGCCATTCACACCGAGCAGTGCAAAAAGCTCGCCTTGCTCTACTGAAAGGCTGAGAGAATCTACTGCTGTTTTTTCACGGAATTTTTTTGTTAAACCCATTGTTTGAATAGCTGTCACTCCTCTTCCTCCTCGCATTCCTGCGCATTCATTATATCTTGTGCAAACTGAAACAATCCCTCGCTTTTCATTATCGCCAGTCCATGCGCAGACTCATCACCAAGTACAACTAAGCTGTCACCTGGAGAAATGTTAAAAATCTCTCTCGCTTTTTTCGGTATAACGATTTGCCCGCGTTCACCAACCTTCACTAATCCAAATATGTGTTTCCCCTTTGGCCGTATGCCGATTTGTTCTTTTTCTTCTGAATGATGAACCAGGTCGTCCAATACGACCCCATAAAGTTCCGCTAAAGCTATACAATTATTAATATCCGGCACAGTTTCGCCGTTCTCCCATTTCGCAACAGCCTGTCTTGAAACTCCGATCCTCTCAGCAACGTCTTCCTGCGTATATCGATGCTTTTTTCGCAAATTTTTCAAGTTCATGCAAATCATACTTTTCACACTCCTTGCCCTTATTATAAAGCCGTTTTCCGAATAAACCACCAATCTAAGTTAACATGAAATGTTCGGTTCAGTTAACAATAATAAAAAAACAGCCCACATCGGGCTGCCTGATTTCGTAACTCTATAAGCTATAATCGTATTCAATCCCACCAAAAATACCACACATCGTGCTTCAGTAAATAGTCGGCATAATGCCCCAGCGTCGGATAGCTTTCCAAAACATATTGGCAAAACATAAAATGCTCTTTAGCGAGCTTTAATGCATCCTCTTGTGTCGACGGTTTTCTTCCGGCTTGTAAAACCCAAGTATCATCCGACACCGCAAGCGCTCTTGTCTCGTAGTTTTCCTGCCAATGTTTCATAATAACCGATTGGTATTCAGGAAGCGGACATTCATTAAAACCTCCCATCGGAACCCATAACGGCGCTTCAAAGCCGGACTCTGGCGACAATGCCAATACGATCAGCTTCTCGTCTTCATCTTCTATTTTACTCTGAATCCACGAATAATTTAAAATGAAAGGCTCCGTCTCCGCTTCACAAAGCTGTTCGTTTAATAGCTCATGCCCTTCCCATATCAATTTATAGGCTTGGTAGATTCCTTCAAAGCCTTTCCCGTCCAAATTTTTCTGGTCTGCAGGAAGATCCGTATAATAAAGCTGAGACTCTACGATTTTCCGCCATGCATCTTCTGCGCTTAAGCTATGAACCTTTGCCAGCGTTCAAATATTGTGCGAATACATCGGCAATCGCTTCGGAAGTATGCAAGCTTTCTTGGAGCGTGTTGTTCGTTCCCCCGATCTCCAACAATATGCTGCCCGGGGAAATCGACTGATTGTATTCTCCATTCCCTTTATCAGCGCTTTTGGTTAAAATGCCGCGCGATAATCCCGGGTACTTTTCATTTAACAGCTTGTTTAACGATTCGGCGAAAGCTTTGTTTTCCTTGTAACGAGGGTGTCCGGTACCGATCACGAACAAAATTCGCGCATATGTTTTACCTTCGATCGTAATCGTGGTTTTCTCACGCGGAACGTCTGCATCTCGGTGGATATCGAAGAAATAGGAAAGCGACGGATAGTCTTTTCTAGCCTTTTCAATAGCTTTGCGTGATACCGAGTATGATTGACTATAACTCAGCTTCTCCTGCTTCAGCCGTTCAGCGAAATCATCTTGACTGGATAATGCAGGAATGCCTTTTTCCTCCAACAGCTGATCGAGGCGCTTCCCTACCAATGTAATATTTTCGACCGGGTCGTCAACAGAAGAGCCCTTTGTATTACGTGCGATGTTTTTCCAAGATTCTCTATTATGAGTATGATAAATAAATAACATCGGAGCGAAATTCTCGTCCTTTTTCGAAGATGTTGTAACATTGCCATTTCGTTTCGAGAAATCAGTATTTACGACCCAGCTTGCAACATAAGCTGTGCTTTTATTCGGAAGAGATACTTTGTACCATTCCCCCTCAGTACTGATGATCGAGTAGGTATGGCCTGGCTGTGCCTTGCCGATAATTTTATAATCGGTTCCCGGGCCGCTGCGCAAATTTGTCACATCAGTAATATGAACGATGGTCGGCTGCTTGAGACTCGTATCTGCGTCTGTCCCCTTCGACTGCGCCGGCTTGGAGCTTTCATATTGTATGTATTCTTGGTATACCCAGCCGATACTTTCCTTCGATAAACGAATTTTTACCCAATCGCTCTGCTTATCAAGCACTTCATACCGGGTTGACTTTCCTATCTTTCGGATGATGGATGCCGATAAATTCGGCTCTGTGCGTACATTCAACACGTCCACCGTACTTCTGGCATATTCTATTTGATCCGCCTTATTGGCAGCATATGCCGCATCAATGGAGCCGAAAAGCAAAGTAGCGCCTAGGATGGCACTTATTATTTTGTTACGTAACAATCGTACTCAACCCCCTATGTCGATTCTATCATCTATCGATTCGACATAGATTGGCAAAATCCCTTCTCATACAACCCAAAAATATAGCATTCGCGCACGATTCCAAGGAGTGTACGAATGCTGGAATATTACTCTCAATTTTGATGCCGTGACCATGTCTCTTAAATATTGATATTTTGAGCAGGTGTCTGTCCGTTTCGCATCCAGACGAATTTGAATTTACTGAAATTAATAACTCATAGCGAAGGGAAAGGAGAAACAATGAAACGGAATGTCTATTACTGCTGCAAATGTTATTTTTCTTGTAGCTGTAAAAAACATAGAGGACATCGTAGGAAGAACACGAAGAAAAAACGTGTCATTCAAACAAAGGTTAACACATTCTATACGGTGTCTGATGGCGTCAAAAGAACTTATACAAATAATGACCATATAAAGGGATACGGGAAGAACTATATCCCAGACCCGCGTAAAGTTTCATTTGTGAGCCTCTACGTCAATGGCGTGTTACAGCCTTCCGTCAACTACAAATTCAGTAAAGGGAAAATGAAACTAAAAACAACAGATGTTCCCGTAAAAGGTGTTCCGATAACCGCTCAGTTTGTGAGTATTAGTTGGGTAAAGTCACGGTCTCGCCGAAAGGAGGTGATGAACATGGCCGCAAGTCTCGTAAAGTTATATGTCACCGCGACAGCTTCCCAGCCTATTGCTTCAGACGGCGAAGTTACAACCACAGTGAATCCATCTGTAACACGTTACGTTGCAGTCGTGGAAAGTGGAATGATTGGAGCAACAGATACAACCATCCTGGCAGATAGTTTCGTGGACGACAATGGTGCAGCAGTGAGTGCCCTTCCAGCACCGCCAACGAATGGATATTACAATGTATATTCAAACGGTGTGCTGCAAGAAGGCGGATTGTCTACCCTTAGTACAAGCCAGTTGGTTTTATCGACGAATCAAATTATTGCAGGTACTCCGGTGGTTTTAGAGGTTGCAGATTTCTCCAATACGACATCTGCAATTACTACAGAGCCAACTATTTCTGCACCGACTATTACCGTTACCACGTAAAAAATCAATGCCACCTCGCTTTGCTATAAGTGGGGTGGCATTATATTATGTTGAGATGTTATTTCCACATAAATGAGGCAATGGGTAACGATTGTATATATTTACCAATACAAAGGGTTTTCAGCAGTTTGACAAGGTCATCGCATGCTGGCCTTGTCTTTTGTCGTCTGCGGTCTCAGAAAACCTCAATCTCGAAATCGTATTTTTTCGTCTATTTGGTAGACTTGTAGTCCTGCGGACTAATTCCGATATATTTTTTGAATACTTTGGAGAAATACGTCCGATCCGAGTACCCCAGCTTAATCGCAACCATCTCCACCGCTTCGCCCTGCTCAAACAATTGCTTGGCAATGTTCATCTTGTATCTATGCACATATTCGGTAAAGTTAACGCCTGCAATTTTCTTGAAATAGCGGGAGAAATAGCTCGGGTTCAGGAACAGATGATTGGCCACTGAAACCGATGAAACGTTTTCAGCCAAATTGATAGTAATATATTCATTGATCTCGTGCAATCTGGGTTCTCTGGTCAATTCCTTGCGCTCTTTGACCTGAGCGCCCCCAATCTTGTTTATATGCTGCTTGGCCAGCAGAACAGCTTCCCGGGAGGAAACGGTATGCGGCAACAGCGTATACAAATTTTCCTTATCGTATTGAAAATTCCATTCATAGTCCAGCGCCCGCAACATCTGAGACAAATGATACCAGAACGACTTTGGATTCAGCATGACGATCCGGGCATAATGCTCCATCTGCTCCACTACCGTCTCCAACGCGCTCAAACTCCGCTTTTCATTGGCCAACAACAGATCTTCCTTGTACCGCTTGAATTCCTGATCGTCCGCTGTCCATACCGGAAGCGGTTCATCGGGCATATGGGAGACGGTCGAGTCTTCGTAATAAATCATTCTCTGAAATTCCATCAATCGTTCATATGCCGCCTTTAGCGCGCCCAGACCGTGCAGTTCGCCGCTGATAGCGCCTCTCATTTCAATCTTCAAGTAATCTTTGATTTTCAGACGGAGCCTCTCCAAGTATGTCTCAAATTCTTTATGGATATTAACCGCCAAGTTGGGCTTATAATTCAGAATAAATACAAATTTCCCTGCCTGCTCCAGCGGAATAATTGTGACAGGCGACCAAGTGCCTGCCGTCTCTTCCGCAATATTAAAGAAGGCATAATGAATCAGATCCATATCCTCATAGCGATAATGCTCTAGCAATGAGGCGTAATCGATCGCCACCACGGCCAGCATGAAACGCGGAAGTTCCCAACGTATCCCGACCTTCTCCAGCAATTGCTGCAACCGCTGCTCATTCATCTTCCCTACAAGTTGACGCCACAGTTGTTTCTTGACTTGATCACGATGGTGTTCCAGTTCTTCTCTGAAGGACAATTGATCGATGCGATCCCGCAATTCATCGGCCACTCTGGATGCTTTCTGTAAGCTGTTGCTCAGTTTCTTCGGTGTTAATTCGTCCTTGATCAAATAATCGTCAGCCTGCAGACGCACAGCGCTTCTGGCATAACCAAAATCCTCATGGCATGTCACAAATATAATGCGTACTGCGGAGTTGATCTCGCGAATCCGGGAAGCCAGCTCGATTCCGTCAATTTGCGGCATCCCAATATCTGAAATTACAATATCCGGATTTTTCTCCCGAAATATCTCAAGCGCCTTGACACTGGAGAAGGCAGTGGCCACAACTTGCAAATTCAACTCTTCCCATTGAATTATTTGTTCCAAATAGCGGAGCATCGGCACATCATCATCTATGATCATTACTTTTCTCAATCTGATCACCTTCTTTGCCATCTGATAATGGAATACGTGTGGACACTGTTATTCCATTGTCCGTATTTTCAAAAATTCGGATAGAGGCGGAACCTCCGAATGTCAGTTGCAGCCTGCGTAACACATTGGGCAACCCGATATTCTGATTGGATGCTGCCGGCTCTTTATCATTTTCCAGAATGGATCGCAGGTTAGCCAACGTATCGACGGGCGCCCCTTTGCCATTATCTGCGACATCGATCACCAGGGTGCCTTCTAAACAATATACATCTACCCGTATGGCCGGATTGGCGGGATAATCGGGAAGTTTGGAGAAGCCATGAATAATTGCATTCTCTACCATAGGTTGCAACATCAGCCTTGGCACCATAAACGATTTCCATTCATCAGGAATGTGTATGAGAAATTGAAAGTCCATTTCGGTACGCATCTTCAATATACGGGTATAGTCCATCAGCAGCCTGCATTCGTCTTCCAACGAACACATCTCATTAACCCGCATATATGCCCGCAGTAAACTCATCAATGATCCGAGCTGTCCGCCGTGCACCTGATCCCCTTTTAACATTAGGTTACATTTGATCGAATTTAACGTATTAAGCAGAAAATGAGGCTGAATTTGCGCAAACAATGCCTGCAATTCAATTACCCTTTTTTCTTCCTGCTCCTGTTCAATGTTCAAGAGCAGACGGTTGATTCTGTCCAGCATGTTATTGAATGCAATCCCGAGAATGGACAACTCGTCTTTGCCTTTGGCCGGGAAGCGGACGACACGATCTCCCTCGCCAAAATTTTCAGCTACTCGGCGCAGTTTGTCCAGCGGGCGATAAAGCTGCCTTCCGATAAAGATGGAAATGAATATAAAAAGAATGAAGCAAATCGTAATCAGCAAAATATGTATCCGAAACACATAGGTTAGTTCTTTAGTAATTTCTTTGTTGGAAAACCGATAGATCAATTCCCAGCCTGTATTAGAAACAATTGACCGGAGTTCTACCTGATTGTCACTAGAAATTGCATCTGTTCCATCCATCTTATAAGAGAAAACTTCTTCGCCCTTCTCATTAACCAGATCGATTTGCCCAAAATTAACAGAAGACATCACTTCTTGAAAATAATGAATTGGAATACCGATAAACAATGTCCCCAGCCGCTCGCCCGTATATATATGTTTAACGGGACGCATGGCCATATAGAAGGAATCCGATTTCCGCAAATTGCTTACCTTGAGATTCTCCGCCATCATCCATTGCAACTGATTGGGATTTGCATGAGTGATCCAGTCGGAGACGGCTTCCTGGGCCACCCAGGTTTTAAGCGAACGATAATCGAGTTCATTGTTGTTGCCGTACACAATATAGCCCTGCTGATTCAGATAAAAAATAGAGGCTTTCATTCCTGATGTTTTGGAAAACACCAGATCGATATAATCCGTAATATACATTAGGTTTTCGTAATTTTTCGAGGATTGCAAAACCGCTACATCTTTAAAGCTTCTCAGGGATTCCAGAAAACTTGCGTTTTTGTTGAAGCTGATTAAATTGTTGGTATAAATCACGTCCTCCATCGATTTGGACAAATCGTGGGCAATCATCGTGATTACATTATGCTGAGAAGCTTTTACCTTCTCAAGCGTAATATCTTTGATAACTATATAGGCAAGCAAGCTGGCACTGACAAGAGGGAGCAAGATGAAGAATAGTAGCGACAACTGGATGCGCGAATAAAACGAATACTTCTGAAACCACTTCATCATTCCGTTCCCTTCCCTCCGTCCAGTGGCCTTATTGATGTGACGAAATGTTACCCTAGAATACATAATAAGGCAACCTTTATAAGGTTACCTTTACTATGTATAAATTGTGAACGGTCGTTACTTGGATTGCTCAATAATTTTGTTGGCTTCCGAAACCATCCACGCTTGCGTGTCTGCAGCTGACGCTTTGTCCAGCAAGAACATGCTGAGGCCTTCCTCCAACACTTTCTTCAGTTGGCTGGAATAAGCTGTGGAGAAAGTAGGATCATAAGGGATATTTACACGGCTATCGTACACCGTATTTTTGAGAGATTCCACATCGATCAAGTTTTCAAAGCCACCTGCCATGCTGGAGATGACAAGTCCTGCATCTACACTTTTGGAACCCGGGAAGTCAGTGATAACGTCCGTTTGCTGCGCCAAGAACTTGATGAAGTCATATGATTCCTTCTTGTGTTTGGAATTGGCTCCGATCGCATTGTAATGTCCGCCTACATAGGAAGAACCGATCTCCACATTTTCAGAAGAACGAGGCAGCGGTGCAAATACCGTTTGGAAATCATGCGGATACTTTTCCTTGTCCTTGATCATGCCGATCAGGAAAGAGCCCGCCGGAACCATTGCCGCTTCACCGTTCAAATACTCTGATGCATAATGCAGCTTGGATGCAATAACATCGGAGAATGGTTTAACAGATTTGCTTTCTTCCATAGCACGGCGCATATCGAGGTAGTCAGCAAACACTTTTTCACCAAATACAGGCGTTTCGTCTTCTTTTAAATACGGATGCGGCAATTCGTTATACGCTGGGAAGCTTGCATATTCGCCCCATGTGTGGAAATACGTGCCGTATTGTCCGTCTTTGGTCATTTTTTGTGCATAATCGCGGAAATCATCCCATGTCCAGCCCCAAACCGGAACTTCCAGCCCAGCATCTTCCAATGCTTGCTTGTTAATAGCTACGAGCCATGGCTGTGCCAAATCTTGAATGCCGTATACGTTACCGTCATAGATCGGATTAATGAAGAACTCGTCCGCCGGCTTGATGCCGTCCGCGTCCAAATATTCGTTAATCGGAGTCAGAATGCCGCGTGCGGCACGCTCGATCAAGAAATCAACATGCGAGAAAGCAACAACGTCGATTGCTTCTCCCGTACCAGCCATAATGTCAAGCTTCTGATAGAAATCCGTGCTGTTTGCATTCGTAACCAGCTTCACGTATTCAACTTTGATATGAGGAAACTCTTTCTCGAAGTTAGCTATTTTTTCCATTGTTTTTTCTTCCGCTACTCCGTCTTCCCAGCTATAATATTTGATAGTCACATCTTTTGGCTTTTCGTTTTCATTGTTGTTCTGTTCGCTCGACGCCGTCGGTTGCGGCGGTTCCGTAGCTGTCCCCTGATTGTTCCCCTTGTTGTTAGATGAACCGCATCCTGCAAGCAGTCCAATAACCAATATCATTATAGCCAAAAATTTAACCGTTTTCATTCTTTTTTCCTCCCTTTTTCATATACCATTTATACCTCTTCCGTATCTTACAATGCCAAGTATAATAATAGCGTGTACAATCTTTGCATTTACGTGCACTTATTTTACTTTATCCTTTTACTCCCCCTACCGTGATCCCTTTAATAACTTGCTTCTGCAAAATGATAAAGACCAGCAGCAATGGCAGAATAGCCGAGACGGCAGCCATCATGATCGCCGCGTAACTGGTGCTGTACATCCCCTGGAAGGATTGAATACCTAACGGGACCGTATATAGCTTGCTGTCCATAAGGAAAATAAGAGGATTCTGATAGTCATTCCAGGACCACATAAACTTCAGAATACCGGCGGTGGCCAGAATCGGCTTCGCCATAGGCAGGACAATCTGCCAATAAATCCGGAACAGGCCTGCTCCGTCTATTTTACCCGCTTCGATAAATTCCTGATTGATGCCCAGCATGAATTGCCGCATCAGAAAGGTCAAAGGAATCGAGAAGGCGGTCATGACTATCAGGGCAGCATGCGTATTATAAAGCCCCAGCCATTTGATCAGCACATAACGCGGTACTAATGTCGATTCCGCAGGAATCATAAAAAACGAGAGCAATAAGAAAAATACGACGTTCTTGTAACGGAACTTCATCTTGGCGAACGAAAAGCCGGCCAAAGATGAGAAGATCAGCGTAAGGGCTGTCGTGATCACGGCAATCTTAATGGAGTTCATATAATAATGTCCGAATGGAACATTGCCGTACCATACCGTTTTGAAGTTGTTGATCAAGTTCCATTCGGTAGGGATCCACTGTATGGGAAACTTCATAACATCCTTCTCGACCTTAGAAGCTGCAGATAACATCCAAAGCAGCGGCGACAGGAACACCAGGGAAAGGAGCCCCATCAACAATGTAGCTATCACTTTTGATACTTTTAACTGTGTCATGGACAACACCTTTCCTCAATATTGATTCCGCTGCATTCTGACAGTCAGCAACGTTATTACCCCGATCACAATGAACAGCACCCAAGATAGCGTAGCCGCGTATCCCATGCGAAACTTTTGGAAGCCTTCCTCATAAAGATAATAGACCAATACATTCGTGGCGTTTCTCGGACCGCCGCCGGTCAGGAAAGCGACCAAGTCAAACACCTTGAACGAATTGATGACCGAGGTGATTGTCAGGAAAAACGTTGTTGTTCCCAGCATTGGGACGGTAATGCGCGTAAATTGCTTCCATTTGTTGGCACCGTCGATTTCCGCCGCTTCATACAGATCATCCGGAATAGCGGTTAGCCCCGCCAAATAAATAACAACGTTGTAGCCGATGACTTGCCATACGGCAATAATGATAATGCTCCACAATGCATAGTCGGTGCTTCCCAACCATTTCGGCGGATCCATAATACCAAGAGTCATTAATATATTGTTGACGACCCCTTGGGACGGGTGAAACAGCACAGAGAATACGGCGGCTACCGCAACTGTCGTCGCGATATAAGGGATAAAAAATACGACTTTAAAATAACTTTTAAAATACAAAACCGAATGTATCACGACCGCAATGACCATTGCAAAAATTATACTAAGCGGTACGGTTGCTGCCGTATACAATAAATTGTTCTTTAGCGTTTTATAAAACTTCGATTCCTGGAACAGATTGACGTAGTTATCAAACCCGGCAAATGTAATACCTTTAAAACCTGAGACCAGATCCCAACTGGTAAAGCTTAAGTATAGCGAAAAAAGCAAAGGAAAAGCTCCCAGCACTACAATACCAATCGTCTCAGGAGCTATAAATAACCACCCTAACAGCGTTTCTTTCCGAGAACTCGTCCAAAATACTTTTTTCGCTTCTGTTTTTTTCAGCGAGACCCCGGGTTGAGCATTCCCCTGCATATTGTTCTCCCCTCATCCTGATTTTGTATGATTATAGATTTATTATAGTACGCCCGGAACAGCCAAAAAGCTGACGATTTGTACTACAATGTGCACTTTTTTTACCTTCGAAAATATGAATGTTGTTTTAATCAGACAAGGATAAACGGCTTCCGCCGTCCTTCGGAAAGGCGCGTTTACCGATGAATTATCAGAACAAGTTTATAGTGAAAACTTATAAAGTCTTGTAATTCAAAAAAAAAGCGCAATGTGATGTGGCTGTTCGATCACATTGCGCTTATTAATAATCAGTTAAGCTAAAGGATTGATTAACGCTTATTGCTCAATTACACGCATAATAATGGTTACGACTTCCGCTCGAGTAGCAATGCCGTCTGGCACGAAGTGATTATGGCTGCGACCTTGGATAATACCAATTTGGTGTAAAGCTTTCACTGCGCTCTTCGCCCATATCGGTACTGCTCCATCATCAGCAAATCCTGTGTTGTTAGATACATCGTCAAGCGATATATCCATTGCACGTGCAAGCATAACTGCCATTTCTGTACGGCTAATTTGCTGGTTCGGGCGGAAGGTGTCATCACTGTAGCCCTTCACAATTCCTAGCTCAATCGCTTGAGCAATAGCTTTCCTAGCCCAGTCACTGATTTGCCCATGATCCTGGAAATCAATTGCTTCTCCAGCAACATTCCACTTAAATGCATTAGCCAGCATAACGGCAAATTCAGCACGTGTTACTGCGGCGTTTGGTCTGAAGGTCTGATCTTGATAGCCTTTAACGATATTAAGCTCTGCCGCGCGTTTGATAGCATCAGTCGCCCAGTGTCCTTTAACATCAGTAAAGCTTGTTTCTTCAACTTTGGACGGCTCTTCCGGTTCTTCAGTTTCGCCATCCGTGCCGCCTCCCGGCTTGCCTGGATCTGGCTTTTCTGCTGGAGGAATAATAACTCCGCCTCCGCCGCTGCTTGCAGGCATCATTGCAACTTCAATGCTTGGTCCATCCGTTGTCCAATTTCCGGCTGCATCTGCCGCTTCAACCTTAAAGGTATATTTTTTGCCTGGTTGCAGGTTGATAAGATCTGCTTTGTTCACATTACCGGCAACTTCCTTGCTTCCGCCTTCCCAAGTCAACTTATATTGGGTTACGCCGACATTATCTGTTGCGCGCGTCCACGTTAAGGTCAAGCTTGTTTTGGTTAAATTTGAAGCAGACAGCAAGCTGACAGCAGGCCATGCAGGCGCAACCTTGTCATCAATTGATTCAAGCAGTTCGATTTCCGTTTCAAACAATTGAACGGGCACCTTTACAACCCCGTCAGAAACAAAACCGGATAGCGTCAATAATTCAATAGAATTCGCAGAATCTTTAAGTGATTTAAGCTGTATCACTGACAGCGCGCCTGATTGATCAAGCGCCTTGGCATTGCCGGTAATAAGGATATGAACCTTGCCTGCCGTTGCATTGTAACGCAGAATCGCATCGTCTGGAGAAATCCTCTCGTCAAGCGCAACTGTTTCGAGAACAAATGCATCCGCATTGTACTCAAGTATATATTCATGGCCGATCACTCCTGCTTGAAGGTTTTCCAGGCCAATCACAACATCGATAACATCGCCTTTTTCTGCTGTTTCTGGAGCCTTGATGAAGGATACGTTTATCGGATCTGGAACCTCTCCTTGGCGCAAGTTAGGCAGTGACTCTTGTCCTCGCTGATCTACAACCATCGCTTGCGTAATCGCCAGCTTGCCTGCCGCATGTTTAACGGCCAATATTGGCTCATTATCTGCAAATCCATTATTCTTTGCAACGATCAATTGCAGCTTGCCATCTGCCTTCTCGGCGAAGCGGATAATTTCCACTCCATATTCCGGTTCAACCGCAATATCGTCAAACGCCCCGCCCGTTGCCTCCAGTTCAAACTCGGCAACAAATGTGCCAGGCCTTATGTTATTCATTGCAAGCTTATATACAGTCTCGTTGCCAGCAGATGGAAGCGTATAAAAAAGTACATTGGCAGCTTCGGAATTGTTAAGCTCCGTTTGCTCCAGGAATAATCCTTCCGGCACTTTGGCATCACGTGTATCATCTTGCTCTAAACCCAGCGCTCGAAGAACAATCGCATAGATGTCATAAGTGTTTCCGCCTTTCAGCAGCTTCTCGCCAAGTTCTTCGGTCGCTACGGTCCGGCCGTTAGCAGCCATAAATACAGTACGGTTCAGATCATTATCGTAACCATGCTGTGTCCAGTTTTTAATTGTGCCATCTTGCTGCGGCATACCGCCGCCATGGTCTGCGCTCATAAGAATAAGTGTATCCTCAAGCAAGCCTTGCCTGGCCACTTCGTCAACAACCTGCTTTATTCTAGTATCCGTCAGGTTCATCTTCTCGTAATATTCTCTGGAATAAAAGCCCTTGCTATGACCAGTCGTATCCGTTTCGTCAAACGTAACATGAATAAAGCTAGTATCCTTTAACTTGCCGCTTCTGACGAAATCCAGTGTATTGTTTAACGTGTAGGAATCATCATTGTTCAAGCCGCGGACAAGCTCAGCACCCAAATTCTGTTCAACGTGACCATAAATCGCATCAAACCATACAGAGAAGTACGCTGTACGCCGCTGTGGCCAAGTCTCGTTCAATGTACGATGGATTGTCCCGGCATGGTGACCATCCATGTACATCGAGCTGCTGCTATAGCGATTTTTAGCAGAGCTCCAGTTGTCAACCTCATGATGTTCAAAATCTAATCCCGTAATCATCGCAACCCAGTTAGGTGTGGAGGTAGACGGCATAACCGTTCTAACGTCGTAGCTTACCGCTCCGCTTTCAATTAAGCCGCGAATAAATGGAATGTTGAGCAAGTCGCCGACTGGCTGCACCTGTTGGTTCGGACTGCTCCAGAATGGAGAATCTTTACCTCTTACAACGTTGCCTCCGCCATCCATGCCGATGAACAATACGCGTTTGTACGGCATTATTCTGGATTGCTCAGCAATTTTCCCAAGTATATCCTGGCTAACATTCGCTTCCAGACCTGCTGCAATATCGCTTACAGTAATCAAGCCGTCTTTGTTCAGATCCAGTGCTTCCTTGTTATGAATTTGTACTATTTTCTCACCAAGAGTAAAGCTGGCTGCATTTTCAAAGAAAACGGTCTCAGCCGCATCACTAAATAACGCTTCGGTAATGGCCACTCTTCCCTCTCCGGATTCAGAGATCGTTTTGAAGTCCAGGATAGCCATTTTGGATTCGCGATACTCAAATTCATGAGTGGACGGTTTATGAATCACACCGGAGATTTTAAGCTCAAGCTTGCCATTTTCATTGCTTAATACTTGAATCGTTTGTCTGGTGTCTTGAGCATATGCCCTAATAAATTCGAATTTATCCGGATCATACATAATGGTCGTATGAAGAGTGCTTGCACGATCGATTTGACGCTTAAATCTAGAGGTAAGGTTCATACGCATTAAGCTGTCTGCGATGGAATGCTCAGCACCGAAAAATACCAGTTCGCCAGTTACTTCTTCTTCCGGAATTGGAGGAGCCATGTTGTAAAGCGTCTCTACTTCACTTTCGCTGAGCGCTCCTTCAAAAATGTAAAGCTCGTCAAGCAAAAAGTCCAGCGCACCTGCGCCTGGAACACCATTGCCATCCACACCGATCTTGGTAGAATATGTCCCCGGATCAACTGTTCCTTGTACATTTAGCGGGCCCTGATGAACTTGATTGCCATCAACATAAATTTTTGATTGTGCACTTGAGCGGTCTTGAATGATCGTATAATGATGCCACTTGCCAAGATCAGCATCTGCTGCATGGATCGTTTGCGCTTGAACGGAGTCGGCCCCTTTGATTTTCCATTGCAGCTCATTATCTGCATTAACACCGAACATCCAACCCGTATTTTCATCAACAGTGTTGCCAAGGATGGAAGCCAGATTGTTAATATCTTCCGCTTGGTTTATTTTTAGCCAGAAGCCCATAGAAAAGCTCTTGCTTCCGTATGTGATATTACCGGCATCCGCATATTTCACTGCCGTATCTTCATAGTTGCCAAGTCTAATGGACTTGCCCATACGTCCAACGCCGTATTTAGGCACATTAAATAATTGAACCTCTCTGGCATATTTCGATTGGTCAACTGCATTCTCATCAAACTTCATAGCAAGAAGCGCTTGATCAAATGCAGATTCCACTACACTTTCTTTCATTAATTCTGCGATATCAGCTTCAGTTAAAGCACGTGGAATGATGTTCAAATCATCCATCATAAATTCCGAATCTTTTTCCTGCTCACCTGTACCTGTTGCACCGATATGTGTCGGCAGGCCAACGTCTACTGTTGTATTCGGCTGACCAAGAGCTGGCAGACTCAATACATTTAGTGACTTCCCGTCCATAAACGTCTCGATTGTTTTACCGCGAGTGACACTTACCGCAATGTGATGCCATTGACCGTCCATCGAACCTTTGAATGGTTCCATAATACGATTAGACGCTGCAGTTGGTGAGCCTTGTGTTTGAAAATTAAACCCCAGATCAATGTTGCCGGAGCCGCTGGCCTGTCCGGTAAAACGGTTATGTGCTGTAAACACCCAGCCTGCTCTATACCAGTTTGCATAGTCTTTATTCGATAGAACAATGGAGTCTACGTTATTTTTTGCTCGATCCGCATTGAACCAAAACGCGATCGTAAAGTCCTGGTCCGCGCCGTATTCGACATTACCTAAGCTAACGCGAGATTCTGCCGGCTTCATTTTCTTTTGCTTCATATACAATGAATTTCCATATTTGCCTGCAGCATAAGCTGCTTGTCCAAAAGCGGTATAGCTTACTAAAGGAAGCTCCGCATCTTGCAGATTCTCTTCAAACTTCAAACTCATAGTACGAAACAATGGATCATCAAGCAGCATCAAGCTGCTAAAGTCCGATGCTTTGCTATTCGTATCTTCAACCGTTGCATTCTCATCCTCTGCCTCACTCACATCTTCTTCAATCGCTTCATCTACTGGAAAATCAATAGATTCCTCAATGGCTTCTTCTAAAGGAAGTTCAGCTTCAGCAGCAAAGGAGTGAAAAGGAAAAATTGAAAATAGCATTGTGACCAGAGTAACGTAAATCAAGCTCTTCTTAAACCGCAGCCTCTTACTCACTATTCCTCACCCTTTATTATTTGATCATAATATTAGTTGAAAATATGTTCTACGATCAGATCGTAATCTTCGATGTCTATAACGCCATTGTTGTTAACATCAGCTTTCTTTACATTATCCCAGGCCTCATCAAACTGGGTAATACCAAGTGATTTGGCCACGATGGAAAGATCAATCAAATCGATAACATGATCGCCATTAACATCGCCATTGATGCCTTCAGGCTCTTCAGGAAGCTCCCAGTCGCCGGTTTGGATCAGCGCATTAATTTCTGCTTCGGTCATCGCAACCGGCAGAATAAACAGCTCATCCATCTTAAAGTTCGTATTGTTTTCTTGAGATGCTCTGCCATCAGATCCAATCACAGTAGGCAAACCTGCGTCCACTGTCCCGAACGCTTGATTAACAGCGCTCAAGTTCAGGGTATTCAGTTTCTTGCCATCCATGAACGTATCGATCTTCTCGCCTCTCGTCACACTAACGGCAATATGGTGCCACTGTCCGTCCATTGCGCCCCGGAACGGTTCCATAACCCGATTCGTCACTGCATCAGAGGTGCCTTCTGTCTGATAGTTAAATGCCAGTTCGACCGGGCCCGATCCGCCAGATTGTCCTGTAAAGCGGTTATGCGCAACAAACAGCCAACCGACCCGCCACCAGTTTTGATAATTGGAGTTCCCCATAAAGATAGAGTTCACACCGTTTTGCGCTCGGTCAGCATTAAACCAGAAGGCGATGGTGAAATCCGTTTCAGTTCCGTATTGAACTACTCCCAAGTCAAGCCTTGGCGATACCGGCAACGCTGCGCTATTGCTGATCGAAAGCGCTTTCTCCTTCTGACCGGCAGCATATTTGGCTTCTCCATGCATAGTGTAAGCTGCATCCGGATCATACTCATCCTCCAGATGATCATCGAATGTCAAATGATAGGGTCTGACATAAACATCCTTCTCCGCCGTGTTCAAATAAATTTGAATCGTAATCGTACCTGTTAATGTCTCCTCGCCATTCGTTACCGCAAACTCGAATTTATCCTGTCCTACTCCTCCCTTTGGATAGTACACAAACTCGCCTGTGCTTGCGTCAACAATCTGAAGCGACCCTTTGATCGGTTGCTTTGTGATGCTGAATGTAATCGCTTTGCCCGTTGGGTCTCCGGCACTTAGTTTACCGGCAAGTCTTTCATAAAGCTTCACATCAAATTGTCCATCGTTCACGTCAAACTTCGGATATTCAAAAGCGCCAATATCCGGTGCGCCAATCAAAGGATTATGAAAGAAGTCTGCCTTCGCGATGGAATCGGAACCCCATGCAAGTGGCGTTAAGCCAGTCATATCCAGACCTGCATCAATTAGCGGAGAATTTTCCTTCAGCTTATAGCCTGCAAGTGCTTCTGCATCCAACTGTTTCAAGCCCGTAATAATATTGCTCGGTTCCCCGCCCGGATTAACAAGCTGAGGATCAATATACAAGTTGCTTCCAAAGGTTAGTCCGGGGTAACCTGTCTTTTGAATGTCAGTAGCTCCTACTGAAATAACGTTATTTTTCATTTCCCCGCCGCTGAATGTAGGAGATCCCATATTCAAAGTGCCTGGACCCGTAAAAATATTGTTATACATCTTTAAGAACTGCTTGGTTCGAGGACTTACAATTCTAGTAGTGATCCCTTCGCCAACATAGATTGTGTTGTTATGAATGAGCGGCGCCGCATCAGGATTTTCAGGCAAGTAGTGGAAGATATCCTGACCGCTGCCAAAACCGTCGTTCACACTGATGTTGTAGCGGACCAGCGAGTTGGTAGAGCTGTGCATGAACAACATAAATCCGCCGCTGTTGTTATGGCTGTAGTTGTACTGATAAAGCGTGCCATGGCTAAACATGTCGATATCGAATGCTTCGCCGTCGTTATAGCCATAACGTCCTCCATAGACCTCGTTAAATTGCATAATCATATCTTTTACGCCAATAACCCATAGACCCGCATAGTTTACATTGCCCACATTTTTATTAGAATGTTCAACTACGGTGTTATACTCCATCCGGCCAAGCTCGCCGACGTTGCTCATCACCATGCCGTCGCCTTGTGTTCCTTGAACGTAATTGTTGTTAAATTGAACGTTTCTTAGCACACGCGGAAAGTTGGCATCCGTGTCGCCTTCGCGATATAGACCCGCGTTGCGAATACCTTCAATGTCTACGTTAACAACCTTGTTGTTCTCAACAAGTACGTCATTGATGTTGCCGAACAGCAAAATACCGCCGCTGCCCATTTTGTGGCCGTTTGGATTTCCGTTCACATCGTGTACGTAGTTGTTCCGAATGGTAATACCGTACTGCGGATTCGCTTCCCATTCCGTCTGGTTTGTTGCGGTCATCTTGATCGCAATCCCGGAGCGTTGGGAAACAACCGTTTGCGAATAGTTCGTAAGCTCAAAGTTATTGATTTCAATATGGCTGACGTCCGTCATGTCGATTACTGCAGATTGCGTTTTATCTCTGATGCTGCTGTAATACGTATATAATGAAAGAGGCTCTGTAGACGTGGTGCCATTACCGTTAATAATCGGACGAACTTCAGAATGATCGCTGCCATATTTGTCGAAGACGATAGGCGCATCTACCGTTCCGGCAATATTGTTAAGCTTCAGCGAACCCGTCCACGCATCTCCTGCTTTAAACAAATATTTGTCACCAGGACGCATTTCGCCAGCTGCTTGCATAACACGATTCAAGGATTTCCAAGGAGTATTCTCGGACATTCCATCATTGCTATCGTTGCCGTCAATTGAGCTAATGTAGAACGTTCTATGAACGATTTCTCCTTCAGGTTCAACAGTAATTTTCAATGGTACAGCTTGTTTTGTAAGTATCGTACTATTGGCTGCATATTTGATGTTGTCAAAGCCGAATACGCGGCCATCAGCTTTATCCCACACGAAGCTTAAATTAATCCGGTCGAAGCTCTTGATGGACGTTGTGGAATGAACCAGCTGGCCATCGATATACATTTTCAAGTCTGTTCCAGTGGAGTAATCCCATTTGAACTCATGCCAACCTTTTGCACGGGGAATGCCTGTATCTATCCATGCAGTAAAGCTGTTGCTTGCTCTAACAGAGTAGTTATCCTTCTGGCCCACACTGCCTCCGTCAAAAAATACTCCCATGCCTGCAAACATATCATTCCTTTTGTTGCCAACATGCGCTACTGCTCTTAAGGCATTACCTGCTTTAGAGCCGCTATCATAGAACATCATCGTGACTATGCCTTGTTGTTGCGATCCAAATCTTTTCTCGACAGCCGGAGTCTCATTATATTGCACGCCTGCATTGCCGTGATAAGCAACTTTGTCTGAAAGAATAGGGCCTGATCCAGGATTGGCAGCAGGTTCTTCCTCTCTTGCGTATTCGCCCCAGCCATTCTCGAAGCTCTCGGAATGAACCAAATTTTCATATTCTTGCACCGTTGCCTTAACTTCGATTTGCTTAACTTGATCGAAAGCTCCATTGTAGGTCAAGACCCCAGTTTCCTGATCGATCGTGACATCTGGATCATCCGTTTCATATACTGCTTTGTAATAGTCTGGATGAGGAACAGGCTCTCCGCCCCCTGCTTGCTCACTAATTGTCAGATTTACTTGATTGTTATAAGAGTTTACAACCTTGCGACTTGCGTCTACTGCATATTCCGGCAACTGATCGGCAGCGAAAATGCTAGTGTTTGCTTGTACCACAGGTACAAGCAGGCTCAATACTAGTGACAACACCATCAAAAGCTGAAGCCGATAACGCATACGTTTTGATCCCATGCATTTCATCCTTTCATTTTAATTTTAGCGTATTCATTCAAATTCCTGATCTAACGTGCCGCCAGTTCCTCCTCTCCATGTAATCAAATGTGATCAAAGCTGCTCATTCAATTCATTCGAATATTGTTGAAAGCCCTTTCATGAATTACAACCTCAGCTTGATTGATGCTTTCCCGCAGTCTTTGCTCCAGCAGCTCTTGAATGTAATACTGTGGAATTCCATTTTTCACATCTTCATACTTTTCATATCCGTCATCGTAAATATGCGTTAAACGGTACGTAAGATCATGCTGTTCATATTCAGGCAATAGTTCCATAAACTCGCCTGCTTTCAGCTCAAGAAAGCTTTCGAACAAAAAGCTGTTCCATACGTCATCTCTTGAAATCAATGCCATATCCAAATGTTTCTGCTCAATGGTTGCTTCTAAATCAACCCGTTTTATCGCTTCTTCGGTTGATAAAGGTTCTTTCGATGTCAGGTATAGCAGCTTATCAAATTGCTGTTCGGAGTCTTCGGTTTTGTGAACAACAATTTGTTCATAGTCAAAGCGTTTGCGCTTTTTAAAATACCTCGCCTTAATTTTTTCATAGTAGGACTCAAAAAACTCTTCTGTATGCTCGTCACGCGCCGCCAGAACCAACTTATCAATCAGCTTTTGGCGATTTAACGTATGAGAATATTGAAAATATTCAACAGTCTGGTATTGCCTGGGCCCATAAATTGGTTCATTGCTATTCAACTTTTGCTGGCGCAGCAGATTTTCTTCTTCTAATGCTTTCAAAAAGTGCTGATGGCTTATATCCTCTACAACCCCCTCCTCCAGCATCATGATCTGCTCAACCTTGTATTCCTTTAGCTTGTTTAGAGCCTTATTTTTAAGATGCTCTATCGGAGTTTCTCCTTGAAATGACGTTTGCCAAAAATCCTTGTTATACTCAGCATTGTATTTGTTCTGGAAATGCGAAATCGTTAATGCCTTACTATCCTGTAAAAACACATTAAATTCATCTATCGTCACCTTGTGATGATTAATCGTAAGAATGATATTTTGGTCCGTGCTATTCCGCAGCAGAAAACCAACCAGAACGACAATTGCAGTAAAAAGGAATGCCGCGCCCGTCAATAAAATCTTTTTGTTTTTCTTCACATTAATTTTTCCCCTCCTCTATGAACTTGCCTAATTTTGTTATTTTGAGTTCTTCTTATATTTTAAAGTTTCAAAAAGGGAATACGGTGCAGGTTTTTGACCTTATCGTGTAGGTTTTTGACCTCAGAAATAAAGGCAAGCACAACGGATGCTATGCTGCTGCATCTGCGTTGTGCTTGCCTTTTTTCACTTATATACGATTACTACTCGCCTATAGCCCAAGCGCTCGTACGATAATTACGGCAACTTCAGCACGAGTTGCAATGCTTGCCGGAGCAAATTTGTTTTGACTCTTACCTTGGATGATATCTTGTTTGCGAAGTGCTTCAATTTCTCCTCTAGCCCATGCAGGAATGGCAGCATCATCTGCAAATTCCGTATGGTCCATGGATGTTGCACTTGCACCCAACGCTCTAGCAAGCATTACGGCCATTTCAGCCCTGCTAATTTGTTGGTTTGGCCGGAAGCTGCCATCCGTATAACCTGTAATAATTCCACGCTCAAATCCTTGAGCGACCGCTTGCATCGCCCAATCACCGATTACATCCGTGTCAGTGAAGGAGACTCCGGCAACCTCTTGATTCCACTTGAACGCCTTAGCCAGCATCACCATAAATTCTGCACGGGTAATTGCTGCGTCTGGCCTGAACGTGTTATTCGGGTACCCGTTAACAATATTCAGGGACGCTACAAGGTTAATTGCTTCTTCAGCCCAATGTTTCTCGACATCAATAAATGATTTAGGCTGCCCGTTCGGCTCACCGTTTTCTTCCTGATTGCCTTCCGATCCATCTTCATTGCCTTCTTCTCCATCTTCTTTTCCATCATCCTTGCCGCCAGAACCCGGCTGCTCGGTCGGCGGGTAGATGATACCGCCACCCGTACCGCTTGAAGGTGTTGTCGTAACTGTAATACTAGGACCTCCAGTGCTCCAGTTCCCCGCTTCGTCTGCCGCTTCGACGGTAAACGTATACGCTGTGCCTGCCTTTAGGCCATTAATATTCACCTGGTTTACGTGACCTGCAACTTCCTTGCTGCCGCCTTTCCAAGTTACTTTATATTTCGTAACGCCAATGTTATCTTCGGCAAGTGTCCAGGTCAGGGTTAAGCTTGTTTGTGTAACATTTGTAAATGCCATCAGACTATCTTCCGGCCAGCTTGGTTCAGTATTGTCTGGAGACGGATCAGGAATCGCAGCTGCAAGGAATGCATCCAGCGCCTCCTGCAAGCTGTTGACCGCATCATCAACATCCTGCTGAGTTGCTGCCGGATTATGGGCTACTTCTTGTGCCGCTGTAATTGCTTCGCTGAATGCTTCGATCGCTTCAGCCGGATATTGCCCAGGCAGATCGCCAGAATCTGCTTCTTCCAAAGTCTTGCCAAGCTGATAAATCATACGATTTAATTCGGTGAAGTCTGCTGCAGGCTCCTCCAGTTCAATGACTAGCTGAGGATGATTGACAAGATCCTCTTTGGAAGAGAATGACATATCACCTTTACTTGCCGCCGCTCCCTCATTAATGAGAAGGAAAGAAGCGACCCGGTTAATCCCAAGATTGCGGACATAATCTGTTACATCAATTTCATACCATGCCCCTTTACTACCATTAGTTACAGTAAAACTGCCAATAGAGGTTTGACCTGCTGGAGCATTATTCCATGTAATCATATTTTCAGACCAGTCTGTGTTAGTTCCATATACGGAAATTGTACGAGCCGGATCTGTATTTACGGCTTTGACATTCAGTCTGAGGATTGCCGATTTCACATTCTTGCCCTTTGTACCAGTGTAATCAAACTTAACATACGCTTTGCGTGTATAACCCGGTGTATCGCTTTTAATATGCAGAGACGGATCTGAACCGAAATTACTATTGGCGCTTGATCCGTTAGTCACGTAAGCATCATCTGTCAAGTAGGAGGTTAACTCCGGCCCTTCCGGTAATTCCGGCAATTCTGCATTTGGATCAACTTTTAGCACAACCTTGAAGCTTCCGCCTAGCGCTCCTTGTGTATTCACACGGAGCTCAACGTATGGATCAAGGCTTAATACTTCAATCGCCGGATCTTTCTCAACGATCTCCAGCGCAGTACGAGCAATATCAAGACGAATGGTTCTCTGATTATGCGAAGGATCGGCAACAGATACCGTCAACTGATTGTTTTGCTCCTTCACCATGACAGAAGCAGGGTTATGCGCCCGCACCATATGAAGAGTTCCAGCCGACCAGAAGTTAATGCCTGTCATCCCCAGCTTGTTCTCATGAACCGCTTGTATAGTCGGTGTATTGCTCAATACCTCAATATCAGGATTCAAGTTGTATGCTTCTGTTTGCGCAACATTCTTACCTGGCAGCAATACATATTGATATTCGGCATCGGTCGGAGTTTGACCATGCTCGAACGCCATACTGACGTAGTTCCTAGTTACTGGAGGATACTCGGCAACAAGATGTCCGCTATTAATATCTCTCCATGAGCCTGTTCTTGCTTCGCGCTTTGCATAAATGCTCGCTGGTTCAATAAAATAATATCCAATGTCCGAGCCTTCCGTGTTGCCCTTCAAATGTGCCCAAGTGACATTTTGAAGGCGAGAATCCCAATTCAGGTTAGCAGACTGCTGTTCTCCGTTGATCGTTAAAGCATTGTTGCCGGCTTCATTGACCATGCGGTTTTCGACAATCGTTTCTACTTGCCCTTGAGCAATCGATTTGTTAATTCCCGCACCAAGTGCAACAATCTCATCATCGAACAAGAACCAGGACTTCTTGCCGTTCAAATCACTTCCGGTTACTTTGGACATAGAGAACTGCATTCCGATGGAACTGTAGAGATCGTCCATGGAGGAGCCGCCAACCCAGGAATATGAATTCGGGTATGCTGTCCATTCCCCTGGAGTCTTATCTTTGCCTGAACCATCTGTTGTTGTTCCAGCCAAGCGGAAGCTGTCTACTGTTGGCCAGTAATCGTTACGATACTGCAAAATATCGTCGTTATACAGGTAAGTCATACCTGTACCTGTCCACCAGCCTCTCAGATTTTCATTGTTGCCTTTAGAAAAAGAGGAAATACGGTTAGAAAACATGCTGATTCCAAACGCATAGTCCTGTCTGAATTGTACAACGCGATCCATGCCGCCGAAGACGTAGTTACGCTCAAGGTCGCCGCGACGCTCGATGGAATCCTCTTCAAGCAATTTTTTATACAAGGCCAGCTCATATAGAAGTGTACCTGTCTCATGATCCAGTGTTGTGTCAGATAGAATCCATTCCTTCACCATACCCTTAATATATTCCGCTTTATCCGCCATCTCGTCATTAGCCATTTCAGCCAGTCTCAAAGTCGGGAATAGAATATGCGTCAGCGAATCTTCTGCAGATTTTCTGGAAACCCCTCTACCCTTTACCATATCCATAACATTGCCTTTATAAATAATCGGCTGGAAGGCATTGAGAATCCAATCGTACACATTGTTAATGCGAGGGTCCTTAATCTCCCATTCCGAGCCATTCAGCAATTGGATAAAGTCAGCCGTTCTGGTCAGTGTCTCCGCACCATACCCTGCTGTGTAAGCCAGATCGGAGTGATACACCATAGAGCCGTCCTCGTAGAAACCATTGCCCTTCGTAACGTATTCGAAATCGGCCGGAATCGGACCAGTACCCAGCGTAATTTTGTCGGCACGCTTCTCAATCACACCGCGCAAAATAATAATAAACGCTTTGTCCATCATATTCGCGCCCGTTTCTGCACGATTCAGCAGCGTGGAGAAATCGGGGCGAGAGTTAAATTTGTCAATTGTCTTCATATATTTCGCGATTTGCGCTTCAGTTAAATCACTATACATTAATACGACAACGTCATTCAGGTTACGTGGTGTACCGATTTCCCAATCCCACCAGTTGCCATAATGAGATTTATTTTCGTTATAGCGATTTGTATACATCCACTCCAGACCACCGATAATATCATCGCGCAGTTGTGCGTTTCGAAACAGAGTTGAGCCTTCTGTAGAATAAACGACTGCCATTTTCTTTAGATTGACATACGATGCGCTAATATGCGCAGAGCTAGATGTGCTCGCTAGATCGCTCCATAGATGCGTGCGATTGGCCGCCTTGTTCATCACGTCCCAAATCCCGGTATGATCTGCATTGGAAACTTCTTGCGTCAATCCTTCAATCGCATTCGCAAAATATGGATCTTGCGAATCCATCGCACCTTTGCCCGTTAACCGTTCATACCAGCCGATGCGAACCTTATCAAATTCTGATTGTTCAACTTCGGTTCCAACATATTCATGTGCGCCGATATCAGGCTGATTTTGATATAACGGTGTTCCAAACAAATCTGTATTGCCCGGATTATTAATAACTGTTCCGGCATCAATCGCCGGAGAACCCGGCTGTAATTTAAATTTCGCTAAGTTTTGGTCCCAAATTTCTTTGTCCCAAGTCGTCATGCGGACATCTGCCCCGCTCGGATTTGTCAGTTTGGGATCCGCCGTCATTAGGCTTGGATACGAAGCCGGGCTGCCTGGCAGACTGGCCACGCTGGCAGGGTAGAACAGATTGTGTGAAACGTTTGGCGCTGTGTGACCAGTCGTGATCCTTGAGTAGTTTTTGATCTCACCGTCAACCAGGATGAGATTGTTTTTAAAAATCATATTTTTGACATTGTTTTCGCCATTTTCATTAATTAAATAATTGGTTGTTACTCCTTTACCAACATAAATCGTGTTGTTGTAAATCGATGTACGGTCATTCATACAGAAGAAAATTTCTGTACCTTGTCCATCATTTTTACTAACGTTGTATCTAAAAATATTGCCGGCGCCGGCGCTAGTCATCGTTAGCAAAAACCCGCCGCGATTGTGATTACTGTAGTTGTATTGATAAATATTGTTCGTTGCGCCGATATCAAAGTCGAACGCTTCCCCGTCGTTGTACCCGTTAACACCGTCAGACACTTCGTTGTATTGAATAATGACTCCGTTTGTTTGATACAGCCAAAGACCCGCATAGTTACGGCTAGTTGTGTTATTGCTGTGTCTTCTTACAATATTATTTTCGATAACACTTCCTGCCGACACCTCGGACAATACAACTCCGTCACCGTAAATATCTTCAATCAGATTGTTACGGATGATGTTGTTAACGCCTTTAATATTTCCAGTGTCTCCGCCGTTGCGATGAACCTTTGTACGAATGCCTTCAATGGCTACGTTCTTAACATGCGAGTCTTCAACAGAAATATTGTTAAAGCCGGAAGGAATATCGGTTACGTTCCCTTTCTCATCGACAGTATCCCCTTTAAATAAAATACCGCCTGAGAATTTTGCTGCATCTGCACCAGAATTAACATTATGGACGTAAACATTTCTAATGTGAACGTCTTCAACAAAACCTGCTCCTCCAGCCACGACCATAATTCCTGCGCGAAGAGCGTAACGGTCGGTTGGACCTTCGTTCGTTACTTCCAGGTTGTTGATTTCCCAATAGGAAACGTTATAAAGATGTACTGCGCCTTCAGCAACGTTGTTGCCTGTATCCAGATGAGAAATACCATTACCGTTAATGATCGGCTTTTGCATGCCTGAGCCGTATGCATCAACAACGATAGGCCGACCCGCTTCACCAGATCCATGAGGTCTGAATTGACCATTCCATACGGAACCGCGCTTGAACAAAATCATGCTGCCCGGTTGGAATTGTACAGCATTTACTTTATCAAGTGTTTTCCATGGTGTATGTTCGCTGAGACCGTCGTTGGAGTCGTCGCCTGCAACACTGTCAACATAATATGTGCCTGCCGCTGCCGGATTCAACCTTTTCACCGTATAATCTAGTTTAGTTACGTTACCCTCAGAATCTTTTGCAGTAATCGTAATTTGGTTTGCGCCAATTTGTAATGGAATATCGTACAAGTCGTTACCATTAGAGGTAACAGTGTGACCATTCACTTCTACCGTTAAGTCGATGGCGATGCTGCTGCTGACTGAAGAAGCATGAATAGCAGCTTGAATAAACTCATCAAAATATAGTCCTTGGTCTTCGATCCCCTCTACCGTCAATATCGGCGCAGGCAATCCTTTAGTCAAAATCAATCTTGCAGCTCGATCCGGAAAGTTTTCTTTACTTGCCAGGAAAGCGCCCTTCTGGTCATGACCGTTTTCAATTTGAAGCACAAAGTTAAGTTTACTTACCGGTTCGCCCGAAGTAAGCCTTTGATTGATGTATGAAGTAATATCCAGGTTAATATAGTTTAGATGCCCTACACTTCGATCATAGCTTGCATCGGCCACCTTATTGCCGTTGGCAGGGGCATTGTTCCATGTTAATGTAGTCTCGTTAAAGTCAGGTATCTCGTAAATATTAACAATTTCTGAAGTACGGTCTGAGCCCATCATTTCATGAGCAAACATTTGAATTTTAGCGTCTTTTACATAGTTTTCTGTATTGTTCGATAGATCAAATGACAAATAAACTTTACGTGTAGATGATCCTGTAGCAGGAGTTTTTAATTGCAGTCCGCCTTGAGTGCTTAGGTTATTGTAGTTGTTATTAGGAGATCTAATATCTGTAAACGTATCCGCAGTAACCGGATAAACTGCCGATTGCTCATATTCCACGTTATACAATATTGTCCTAGATAGATTTCCATCCTTGTCTGCTGCACTAATTTCTATAACGTTGTTGCCCGCTTGCAATGCAACCGTGTTGCTGCCAGCTGTTGCAAGTTGAGTTACACCATTGACTAGCAGGTGGATTGTTGGTTGCTCATCGGCATTGTCAACAGCTTCGATGTTAAACGTTAGCTCTCGATTTAATACCTTCATGCCATCAGTCAGTCCTGTAACCATAATCGACGGCGCAATTGTATCCACGTAATCGTCAGTGTAAATCATAAGGTAAGGAGTATTATTGCCTCCAAGTGCATGCTGAGAGTAAAATATGATACCGCCTTGGTCATCTTTTTGTTCAGGATATAAAGCAATTGCAAGCTCTTTCGCATCATTCGTTAGCGAATTCTTCAGGTCAGTCACATCAATTTCAACCCAAGAGCCCGTATGAACCTCCTTGAACGTTCCACTGCCAATTAATTGTGCACTATTCATCAAGCTGTTCGTATTATTCCATGTCCAGTTTTCTTCACTCACTGCAGGCTTATCGGTCTTAAATACTTGAATGGTATCTTTTTTCCCATTGCCTGTATGCTGGGCAAGATATAGTACAAGTTTAATACTTTTTACATCCTCCCAGTTTACTGACTCATTAATACCGAATTCCAAATGGCTTCTGCGTGAATAGCTCATATCGCCAGCCCATTTAGCCTCTATATTCTCTCTACTAATTGCTCCATTACTAGATGCTTGAGTTTTGTCCGCATGACTCCCGGCGCGAACAGTTCCACTGTACGTTGCATTCAGGCGAACTGTATCTGCAGCAGCCGTTTCTGGTTCAGCTGCAAACGCCTGCGGAGCAACAATCCCTGCAAAACCTTGCAAAACCATTGCAAGCATTAACGTGATCAATAATGATTTACGTAATTTGTTCAAACTTCCCCCACCCCTTCACATAATTTAATGCATTTCGAGACTGTTCCAACCTGTTTCTTTAATTGATACGTTAGCGCGTTTCGTCCCCTCCTTAATAAATTGCTCATATTGCTCCTCTAACAGAACGTCCTCTATAAGTAAACTAACTTCGGAAAAATCGATCACATGGCCTTCATTCCGCTTCATACATATAAGTACATAATTCCGATTCCCCACTGGAATCCAATCGCTGATCTCGTTCAGTCCCAGCCGATAAGCTTCGTCCTTTAACATCACTTCCATCGATGACGAGTTTTCATCCTTACTTTCGTTTGCACCAAATTGCTTCTCCTGAATTTGAAGCGCATTCAATTGTTGGTACTTAGGCAATACTTGTTCCACAGTGATGCCATTCTGAAGCTCTTCAACCAGTTGCTGAACAATGGGCCGCTCCTCATCCGGCTCATTACTAATCCAGCTGATTTGCTTGACAAGCAGATCATCGGGCAAAGTAAATAGCTGCTCCTTATTTTCCGTATAAAATTCCATAAGCTCTTGCTCTGAAATGGCTTTAGCCTTCATCTTATATTGCTGCTTAACATCAAGCACAAGCCGTTGATGGAACAACATATATTCCTGAAATGGCTCTAAATTCGCAGCGCCATAACTACTTTTTTCCGCAGCTTCCATTGCCGCTGCAACATCTGCTGTACTTGAGCCTTTAAGCAATCGGTAGTCGACAGCTAGCGCTTGCTCAATCTTTACCTTTAACAGCCGCTCAAGCGCTCTGAGCTTTGCAACCTCGATTGGCACTTCGTCTCCGTATGCTGCCTCCCAAAACTGATCCGTATATTCCACACCATACTTTTGATAAAAGTAGCTCGCCGTTCCAGCTTTTTCATCTTGTAAAAACCACTGAAACTCTTCTTCTGGAATAGAAACATCGTCAATCTTTAGCAAGTCGAATTCTCGATCTATATTATCTCGGCCAGTCAGTTTGTTCATCGTATAATACAAGCCGATTCCAATGATCACAACTAACAGTATAATAATAATGCGATTTCGCATATTTCGTTCTAACCATCGTTTCCCCACGAGTAAAGCTCCTTTCCAGCGAATAAATCTGGTATCTTACGGAAGAACCTCCATATTCATATCATCTTTCCGGCACTATATTAGTTCAATCATAGTCTCAAAGCACTTTAAATATCGTGTGCTATTTTGATTGTTTCGTGCACTATTTTTACAATGTAAGTTTTGAGAGATTACAATAATGAACTTAAAATCCAATTGTTTCATCATGTTGTCATTAGGTGCTTAAAGTCATAAAAAAAGAGCCTTACGCGCACTTTGTTGTACGGTAAAGCTCTCTATCCAGATCTCGAAGCCGAATTTAGGGCATACCACAGACGCAATAGCAGCACAGTTGCTTCCGCTCTTGATGCCGGTTCGATGGGTCAAATCGGTTATAAACTCTTACTCCATTCGGCCACCCTGCGTTGGCTCTCTTCTTCCGATATATCCACAATGCGAGTCATAATCGACCATCTGATGCCAAATGGATCTAAAATACTGCAATATCGGTCTCCTGAAACAAAATCCGCAGGCTTTTCTCTCACAGTAGCGCCGTTGGCTACCGCCAAAGAAAAGATCTGGTCAACGTCTTGAACATATATTCCTAATGAATAGCATGCATTCCCATCTCCTGGAGGTAAAACTAATCGGTAAGTAGAATTAGCGGCCCCTAATTGTAAATATCCATTACCAAAATCAATATCCGCGTGGATAATCATTGAGTTTCCGTCTATACCTACATCCGTCACACTTTTTACTTTTGCCCCAAAAACGGTTTCATAGAAAGCTATCGCTCTAGCGGGATCCTTCACAACAATAAACGGCGTAATGGCACTGTACCCTATCGGTATCCCGTTTTTAGTATATTCCCCAGTTACACCCTCACTATGTTTTTTGTCGTTTGACATTGCCTTTCCTCCAATTCAAATATTTCATTTCAAACAGTCTTTTCTTGCAATTTATTTTGCGAAATGAGCTCGTTTCTGCTAGTCTCTATTATAGAATTTTCATTTTCGGAAGTATTGTAAAAAAGCGACATTAAACAAAGAGAAGGAGTACGAGTATGAAAAAAGCAGAGAATTCATCCTCGCGCGGTATATTGAAAGCTGATGCTGGAAAAAGCATGTATACGTTATCCCGTTATGAATCCGGAGTAGAGCTCAAACCGTTCATCGAGCATTACTGGAGCATTCGCTACGATTTGGACAAAGAAACATCATACAAGCAAACGGTTCTATCCTATCCGAATATCCACCTTGCTTTTGAACAAGACACCGAAGGTCGCCGTGCATTGCTGTATGGAGTTCCAAAAACTCCGTTTGTGCGTGAGCTTCGCGGATCCGGCAGAGTGCTTGGTATCAAGTTTCGTGCAGGCGGCTTTTACCCGTTTTGGGGACAGGACATATCGTTACTTTATGGAGTGACGATCTCAGCGTCTGAAATATTTGGACCGAGTGCTCAAAGCTGGCTAGATGACATTCTCGATGCAGACGATGATGCTGCAATGGCACGTCAGGCTGATATTCTTTTAGAAAATCGGCTGCCCGATCGTGATGCCCAGGCCGAGCTAGCTGCACACATAGTAGAGGAAATAAAGAATAATAGCAGCATCATAAAGGTAGAGGAATTAAGTATGCATAGCGGGTTATCGATCAGGCAATTACAGCGACTTTTCCGCAAATATGTCGGTGTCACTCCAAAATGGGTAATCAAACGCTTTCGTCTGCAAGAAGCTGCGGAACGCCTTGAGCGAGAGGATGAAAGAATATGGCCGGACTTGGCAGTAGAACTCGGTTATTTCGATCAGGCCCATTTCATTAAAGACTTCAAAGCCGTCATCGGTCAGTCACCAGCAGCTTATAGGAAAGGTATGCAAATATAACAGGTTTGTGCCTGCACCTATTGAATTCCGGGGATTGCCCCGGGGCAATCCACATAAAAGAAAAGCCACTTCGAATGAAGCGGTTTGAGTGTTTATAACCTCTCTTTACGAAATGAAGATCCGTAGTCAAGTTTTGAACAGTCAAAGACTCCTTCTCCTATTGCTCACCATCACTATGCTCTCCAGTCGTGCTTTGAAAAAGCGCATCGATTTAACTGTTCACGACACCATTATTGAATTCCTGATCCAAGCTGCTTTCGAAGCCTATTGAACAGAACAGACTTCAATGCTATACTTGAACCATCAGACATGAAGCACATGCCGCTTTGATACTTGAATGTATCGAAGCGGCTTTTCTATTTTTCAGGTGATAAGGAGGGGCAGCACATATTTAATCAAAAGTATGAGTCGTGGATGCAGAAGCAGATTGAGCAGGAAAAGAATCACAGAAGACGCGAGTTGTTGCAAAAAGGATTAAGCCACGGGACGGTGGAAATGTTGCGTTCTATTTGGTATCCAACCGTCAGTAACTTCGATTATTTATATCCCGAATGGGAGGTCCGTGATTTCAATAATGAATACAGGTATCTCGATTTGGCTTTTTTACCGGGAAATATGAAAGGAGATATTGAAATTCACGATTATCGGTCACATGCCCGTGATTTGGACACACGAAGGTTTAAGGATCTGTGCCGCAGACAAAGTTTATTGTCTCTCGATGATTGGGTCTTCTTTCCGATTGCGTACTTGTCTATTCGTGATGAACCGGAATTTTGCAAGCAACTGATCTTATCGTTCATTGGAAAATTTCTGTCTTTCGAGGTGGATGCCCGGTTGAATTGTGTGGAAGCAGAAACGGTTCGATATGCACGCAGAGTGCTCAAGCCTTTTATGCCAAATGAACTCGCTGTACATCTTCGCGTTACAGAACGATATGCTCGAAGTATATTGCGTAGTCTGGTAGATACCAATCATTTAGTAGTTGCAGGAGGAAATGTAAGATACCGGACTTATCAGTTGAATGTTGGGGAGAGTTTGCGAAACTTGGATGGGGCTAACGGAACCAAGAGGCGTTATATGGACCAAAATGGACGAGATTAAATTCTAACGGAACTCAAATGCGTTATTGATGCAAACTTCTTGTTTCTCACCACAATTTGCTCATATAGCGACGCTGAGTTCCGTTACATTTTATTTTGGCTCTTGTTTATAGAAATAAGGTCGTGCTGTTCCGTTATCGTGGAGGTTTTTGCACGCGGACTGAACCCTGGGTTCGCCCCCTTTAAGGGCTCCACCAAACACAAAAAAACACGCCGTTACTTGGCGTGTTGAATATTATGTTTGGTGGAGCCAAGGGGGATCGAACCCCTGACCTCTACACTGCCAGTGTAGCGCTCTCCCAGCTGAGCTATGGCCCCGTATGACCAAGTAATATCGTATCACATGGCAATTGATGGTGTCAACGACAAAATGACCCTGTTTAGAAAACAAGAAAAACAAATCAAAGTTCAGTTTGGACGATAAGAGAGTTTTGGAGCCTCTCCCAGCCCAGACTAATCAGCGATTGCTCACACCTGCTGTAGTTACTAAATCTGCCTCATGCTTTAAACAGCTGATGCTGCACCGCAACTGCAATGCGCATCGCTGTAAAGCATGAGGCAAGACTGTAATTAGCTCGACGCCTTCGCTATTCTTTTTTCTCTGGTGTGCCTGACAGCAGGCTGTTCAGTTCTTTCATAAACATATCGATATCTTTGAACTGGCGGTATACAGACGCAAAGCGCACATAAGCGACCTCATCCAGCGGATAGAGCTGGCTCATTACGATAGCGCCGATCTCGCTGCTTTCAACCTCGGCATGGGCCGTCGTGCGAAGCTCCTTTTCTACCTCAGATACGATAACCTCAAGCTGTTCAACGGGAACCGGACGCTTCTCGCATGCGCGAATAAGCCCTCTTAAAATTTTATCCCGGCTGAACTCCTCTCGGCTGCCATCCTTTTTAATAACAATAAGTGGTGTTTCTTCAATCATTTCAAAGGTTGTGAATCTTCTGCTGCACTGCTCGCATTCGCGGCGACGGCGAATTGATTTGTTCTCGTTAGCTGGTCTAGAATCCAATACCTTTGTTCCTGAATAGTCGCAATAGGGACATTTCATTCGAATTTGCCGCCTCCAATCTATAATCTGAATTGCTTAATTAAAGTTCATGCTTATCAATAATTGCCCACAATTTAATCGACAGCCTAATGTTATCCATTATCTAAAATGAATACTGCTGTATAAATCATATCAAACTATACGTATACATACTACTCTTATCAGCAATTCCATCGATAAAAAAATAAAAAACTACGATTTCCAACGATTACCTGAATGAAGTTCGAAAATCCGCACATAATACATTTACCAACCGCAAGGAGGTGAACAAAAATGAGCAATCGTAGCAGCAATCAATTGGTTGTACCTCAAGCAACTGCCGCTTTGGATCAAATGAAGTTCGAAGTAGCGCAAGAGCTTGGAATCGCTATTCCTCAAGATGGCTACATGGGTAATATGACTACTAAAGATGCTGGTCATATCGGAGGTAATATTACTCGTCGTCTAGTACAGATGGCACAACAATCCCTATCAAGCCGTCAATAATTTTTGAATATTATGCTCTATGAATAGAAGCCTTGAAGAGCTTGTCCTGAAGTGACAGTTCTTCAGGGCTTCTGCTTATTTTCAACGTTAAAAATGCATGCTACATATTAGGGTAAAGCTCCTTGTACTTATTATAATAATAATGAACTCTTTGTACATAGTGGCGTGTTTCGCCAAAAGGTATTTGCTTTACCGTCTCCAGATTGCCGTCCCAAACGCCGGAATTAAGCCATTTGCGCACGTTCCCGGGTCCAGCATTGTAAGCAGCGACAGCAGCAATTTTATTGTTATCAAATTGCTCCACCAGCGAGCTCAAATACCAGGTGCCTACCTCAATACTAATATCTGCGCGATCTCGCAGCATATCTACACTAACATTGTCGAAGCCCGCTTTTTTAACAACCCATTCCGCTGTACTCGGCATAATTTGCATTAGCCCCAGCGCGCCTTTTCTGGATTCACGTCCTGTTTTGAAATTGGATTCCGAGCGGATAATCGCAGCTACAAGCTGGGGCTCGACATTATAATTGCTAGCACTTATCCGTATATCGTCCTTGAAATGAACAGGATAAATAATCGGCGCGAGTAAATCTGATTTTACAAATAGAACAGCACATATAATCAGCAGCACGATCAAATAAAATCTTTTGCGCACTTTAAGCTTCATAGGAAACCTTTTGCTTTTAAAAATTGTACTACTTGCTGCTCCGTCTGCTCTATTGAGCCGCTGTTGTCAATAACCCAATCCGCTCTTTGACGCTTCTGTTCTATATCCATCTGCAGCGCTACTCTGCGTTCTGCTTCTTCCTTCTCCATTGCATTGCGCTCCATCAATCGTTGGATTTGCAAATCTTCTGGAACATACACAACCATTATCCCTTCGTAAAGCTGCTCCTGCTTCGTTTCATAAAGTAAAGGGATATCTGCTGCAATCAATGACTGCGGATATTGCTGAACCAATCTATGTAAGCTGCTTTGCATTTGTTCGCGAATAGCTGGATGGGTAATAGCTTCAAGCTTTTTGAGCTGTGATTGGTCTTGAAATACGATTTGGCCTAAAGCGCCGCGATTGAGTGATCCATCCTTTTGAAGGATAGCTTGTCCGAAAGCGGAGGCAATTGCCTCCAATGCAGGTTTACCGGGCTCGACGATCTCTCTCGCTACTTGATCGGCATCAACTACATGCACACCATGCTTAGCCAATAGACTTGCGACTGTGCTTTTACCGCTTGCAATGCCGCCAGTTAATCCGATAATCAATCCCATCACCTCCAATTACATCATTCTTAATACACCTATTACAACTAAAAGCACACCTGGCAGCAATGCCAGCAAACGAACATTTCTCATTGCAGAAAAACGAAAACCTGTCTGCAGTCCAAACACTAATAAAAGTGCACTGGAAAAAGCGATAACGATTGCGGTTGCCAAAGCAGGCAGACCGAGCAAAGCTGCGCCCAAGCCTGCCCCGAACGCGTCCAGCGAAAGCGCAGTGCCAAGCATAAACGCCTCCATGGCTGAAATGTTGCCTGACTTATCGACATCCGCTGCTTGTGGTGTACGCAAAATTTGAATAACAAGACCGAGTCTTTTCAGCTCCAGCAATATGACCTGCTTAGGCGCGTCCTTATCGGACGTGGCCTCATCAGCACTATTTTCATTATCTTGCGAAACAAGCTGCTCTGAAGGACTGCTGTCTCCGGTACTTGCATCCGTATCCGGCTTATGATGCCGTGAACGGATAAATTGTACGATCGACCAGCTGCCAATCAGCATCAATATGACTGCTCCAATAAGATTTGCAATAAAATCTGACAGGTACAGGCTTAGCCAGCGTCCGGCCAGCATCGAAAGCCATATAATAAAGCCCGAGCAGCAAGCAATAATTACAACTGATAACAAAGGAATGCGAATGCGCCGCAAGCCATAAGCGATTCCAACTCCAAATCCGTCCAGACTGACAGCTATTGCAAGTACGAGCATAGAGACGATGATTTCCAACTCTGATTACCTCCCCGCCTGTCGAGCCTTAACCTGTCAATTTAAAAATTGAACTAAAAAGGGCTAAGGCCTAACCGATGTGACACAACCATCATATGCGAGGAGTTTATCTCTGTGCATAACCGATACAAAAGTACAACTTGCTGCCAGGTTGCGCGCAAGGCTACACGACACGGCATCTAGGTCTTCAGGACAGGCGCGTGTGTAATTCGGCAGCTGCAGCTTTGGGAAGCTTCTGGCATTTTGGGCAAATATGAGTGCCTCTTCCAGCTACTTTCAGCTTTTCTATTTTACTTGAGCAATGAGGGCAAGGTTCATTTTTTTTGCCGTATACAAGCAGCTGCTGCTGGAACATTCCCATCTCCCCTTGTCCGTTCACATAGGATTTGATAGAAGAACCACCTGCGTTCACTGCACTGGTCAATGTATGCTTAATCGACTCATACAGACGCTTCCATTCCGCTGCAGACAAAGAGCCCGGCTCCCGTTCGGGGTGAATGCGAGCTTGAAATAATGCTTCGTCAACATAAATATTGCCAAGTCCCACTACATGCTCTTGATTGAGCAGTAAAGCTTTAATCTTAGATGAACGATGCTGCATCGTTTCCTTGAGCGCCTTCAGCGTAAACTGCTCATCAAGCGGCTCTATACCAAGCTTATTCAAAGGAGGGAGCTCAAATTCCTCTCCCGGCAAAAACAGATGCATCGTACCAAACTGCCTTACATCCTTGTAACGCAGCTCAGTTCCATCTGCAAAATGAAAAATAACATGAGTATGCGCCTCTACAGGCTCTGCCTGCTTATATACGCCATATCTGCCTTCCATTCGCAAATGAGAAACAAGTATAATTCCGTCGAGCACAAACCGTAAAAATTTGCCTCTGCGCTCAACCGTTTGTATCGTATGACCAGCCAAAGCGTCGGCAAATTGCTCCGGCTCAATCGGCCGCTGTATGATGCGGGGCAGGCTTACAGTGACAGACCTGATTGTTTTGCCTGCAACCAGCTCCACCAATGTTCTTCTGACGGTTTCAACCTCTGGTAATTCTGGCATAGCTACTCTCCCCATGCATGCTGCCTTCGGCAGGCAGTTCTTTTCATTTTAACTAACGCTAATATTACTTGGCTTCATACCAGCTTTCTCCATAGCTCACATCAGCGCGCAGCGGCACATCCAGCTCGATTGCCCTTGACATAACTTCAGGCACTAAGTCCTTCATCAGTTCCAGCTCATCGGCCGGCACTTCGAATACAAGCTCATCGTGCACCTGCAGCAGCATGCGGCTTTTCAGCTTGCGTTCTTTAATCATTTCATCCATTTGCACCATTGCCAGCTTGATTATATCCGCTGCGGTACCTTGAATCGGCGTATTCATCGCTGTACGCTCAGCAAAAGAACGGAGATTAAAGTTCGAGGACTTGATTTCCGGCAAATATCTTCTGCGCTCCAGCAATGTCGTTACAAAACCGTCCTGTTTGGCTTGTGCAACTATATTGTCCATGTAATTTCTTACACCCTTGAACACGTTGAAATACTGCTCGATAAAGGAAGCCGCTTCTTTTCTTGTAATACCAAGATTTTGTGACAGGCCAAAATCGCTTATGCCGTATACAATGCCAAAATTAACTGCTTTCGCTGACCGTCTCATATTGGCATCCACCTGCTCGGCAGTTACGCCAAACACGTCCATTGCGGTTTTTGTGTGGATATCCATGTCATGAATAAAAGCTTCCTTCAAATTATTATCGCCTGAAATATGCGCCAGCACTCGCAGCTCGATTTGCGAATAGTCTGCTGCTAATATAAACCAGCCCGGCTCGGACGGCACAAAAGCTTTTCTTATTTTGCGTCCTTCCTCCAAGCGGATTGGAATGTTTTGCAGGTTAGGAAATTGACTGCTGAGACGTCCGGTTGCAGCAATCGTTTGTCGATAATACGTATGAATTTTGCCAGTCTCGCTGCGTACCTCCTTCAGCAGGCCTTCTACATAAGTAGATTGCAGCTTGGTAAGCTGGCGGTAATTCAAAATCAGCGGAATAATCTCATGATAAGGCGCAAGATCCTCTAGTACTTCGGCA
The DNA here is from genome assembly GCF_036541265.1 of Paenibacillus sp. IITD108. Lineage (NCBI taxonomy): Bacteria > Bacillati > Bacillota > Bacilli > Caryophanales > Paenibacillaceae > Paenibacillus > Paenibacillus sp. IITD108. The sequence goes on from NZ_JAZHCT010000006.1 coordinate 256,853, forward strand.
TCTGTGGAATAGCCCGTTTTTGTTTTCTTTTTGGCAGGCAAACCGAGCTTTTCAAACAATATCTCACCAAGCTGCTTAGGCGAATTGATCTTGAATTCCTCGCCTGCATGCTTGTAAATTTCTTCTACCATAATCGAAATTTGTTTATCCAGCTGCTCCCCCAGTGTGGACAGCTCATCAGCTTGAACCGCTATGCCCTGATATTCCATCGCTGCCAGCACGCGAGAAAGCGGCTGCTCGAGCTCAAAATAAAGCTTGCTCATATGAGTGCGCTCCAGCTCGGCAGTAAGGATCGGTGTCAGCTTTCGGACAGCTTCAGCCTTTATCGCCAAATGACGATACAGCGTCTCGCCTTCAGGCAGCTTGAATTTGGCTCCTTTGCCGTATACAGCATCGTCGGACGGAATGCCTGCAATTCCCATCTTATCGCAAATGCCGCTAAGCACCTGGTTGCCATCCGTCGGATCAAGCAAATAAGCGGCAAGCTGAACATCAAACGCCATTCCGCCCAGCTTCATATTATGCCATTGCAAGGCCAGCTCGACCTTATGCAAATCATAGCCGTATTTAGGCTTGGATTCATCAGCGAGCCAAGCAAGCAGCCCGGCTAATGCATCATGTGCAAGCAGTTCATTTGGAACAACAAATACTTGCTTTTCAAATGCGACAGAAACTCCGGCCAGCCCAGCATGATGCGGATTTTCACCAATCGCCTCAATATATAAGCCATGCTGCTCCGATTCATCTAGCAGTTTAACCAGTTGAGCAACTTGCTCATCAGCTTGCTGCTCGTCCACTACTGTAATTGCAAGCTCATCCGCTGCAGCCTCTGCTTCGATTGCCGATGCTCCTGCACTGCTGCTAAGCTCAAGCCGTTCAAGCAGCGATTTGAATTCAAGCTTGCGAAGAACCTCGGCCAGCTTCTCCTGCTCATATCCGCCATATTGAATATCAGCCTCGCCTTTTTCAATCGGCACCTCGCGATAAATCGTAGCAAGCTTCTTGCTCATAATTGCATCGTCGCTATGATTCGTCAGGTTTTCCTTGAGCTTGCCTTTAAGCTGGTCAAGACTGCCAAGCACATTTTCTACCGATCCATGCTCATGAAGCAGCTTAAGCGCGGTCTTCTCGCCGACACCGGGAACACCTGGAATATTGTCTGATGCATCTCCCATAAGCCCCTTTAAATCGATGATCTGCAGCGGTGTAAGCCCGTACTTTTCATCGATGCCTGCAGGTGTGTACAGATCAACCTCGCTCACCCCTTTGCGGGTTACCGCAATAGTGACTTGGTCGGAGGCAAGCTGGAGCATGTCCTTATCTCCCGTCACGACGATCGCCTGAATAGCCTTTTCATCCGCTTGTTTCGTTAAAGTTCCAATAATATCATCTGCTTCATAGCCTGAAATTTCATATTGCGCAATGCCAAATGCATCAATCAGCTGCTTAAGCATCGGGAATTGTTCGGATAGCTCCGGCGGTGTTTTTTGGCGGCCGCCCTTATATTCGCTGTAGCCTTCATGACGGAACGTTACTTTGCCAGCATCGAATGCAACCAGCATATGTGTCGGCTTATGCTCTTCAATCAGCTTAAGCAGCATCGTTGTAAAGCCATAAACAGCATTTGTATGCTGTCCGGCTGAATTGGTTAGCGGAGGCATTGCAAAAAATGCCCGATAGGCAATGCTGTTACCATCTATTAACATCCATTTACTCATATTCGATCAACACCTCGCCTAATTAATGCCTACTTTACTATCATAACACAAAATGGGCTATCCCCAAGCATCTTCGCCTGTTGAAAACCCATCTTTAACAAATTCTAATTTTTTCTAGTCAAGAAGAAACGCTGAACGTCCTTAGTTAAGGATGATACATAGTTATGTGTTCAAATCCGGTCTCTTTCCGGTTATCAAATAAACGACGCTCTCGCCAATATTGGTAGCATGATCACCAAAGCGTTCGATATGGCGGCCAACTACATTAAGCAGCGAGGCCTGGGCAATATTGCGCGGATTTTCCATCATCAGCATGTTCAGCTCACGCATAATTTGCCCGAAAAGCGCATCAACGGTATCGTCATCCTTTGCCATTTTATAAGCCAGATCTACATTCTCCTGCACAAACGCTTGAATCGACTCATTCGTCATGCTGCCTACTATTTCCGCCATGCGCGGCAAATCAATCAATGGTTTAATAATCGGCTGTCCTTCAAGCCGTATAACAACCTTGGCAATATTAACCGATAAATCCCCCATACGCTCCAAGTCGCTGGCAATTTTGAAGGCAGATAAAATACGTCTCAAATCTTTCGCAACAGGCTGTTGAGTAACGATCAAGCGCGAGCCCAAATCCATAATCTGCTCTTCCATCTGATTAAGCTCCGAATCCTTTGCTATAACATTTTCTGCTATCCGCACATTTTGCTTAAGCAATGAATCCATCGCTTCTACAAGTGAATTTTCTACAAATTTCCCCATCTGTACAATCAAATTATGAAGCTGCTCAAGACCAGAATCAAATTCCTTGCGCACTGTCATCATTATGAACACTCCCCAAACAATAGATTTAAGCACTCTTTAATCCGCTTTTAAAATACTAGAGACCTCTTAGCCAAAACGTCCGCTTATATAATCTTCTGTACGCTGGTCAACCGGATTAGAGAACAGCTTCTCCGTTTCCGAATACTCAACAACCTCGCCATTTAAGAAGAACACAGTCTGATTCGAAACACGGGCAGCCTGGTGCATATTGTGTGTGACCATTACAATCGTATAATTATTTTTCAGCTCCTGTACAAGCTCTTCAATTTTCAAGGTGGAAATCGGGTCAAGCGCTGATGTCGCCTCATCCATAAGCAAAATATCCGGATTGACCGCGAGTGCTCTCGCTATACACAAACGCTGCTGCTGACCGCCAGAGAGACCAAAAGCGGACCGTTTCAAATAATCCTTCACTTCATTCCAAAGCGCTGCAGAACGCAAGCTTGTTTCTACAATTTCATCGAGCTTAGCTTTGTTATGGATGCCATGAAGCCTTGGACCGTAAGCGATATTGTCATATACGGATTTAGGAAAAGGGTTTGGCTGCTGGAACACCATACCGACTTTTTTACGAAGCGTCTCTACATCCACTTCATTGGAATAAATCTCAGTCCCGCCTATTTTAAGCTGACCTTCAATTCTCGTGCCGGGAATCATATCATTCATGCGGTTAAGCGTGCGAAGCAATGTGGACTTGCCGCAGCCGGAAGGTCCAATAAACGCAGTTATCGCCTTTTCAGGAATAGTCAGTGAAACGTCCTTCAAAGCCTGGAAAGTGCCATAATACAAGTTTAAATTTTTGATATTTATGAGAGCGTCCATATCGTTCCCTCCATCTTTTTGTAATTAAACATTTTTCTGATACTTGTTGCGAAGCAGAATTGCCGCAAAATTCATAAGCAGCAGTAGAACGAGCAGCACAATAATGCCGCCGGCCGCAAGCTCTTTAAATTCAGGCTGTGGCTTGGATATCCAGTTATATACTTGAATCGGTATGACCGTGAAAGAATCCATAATGCTATTCGGTAAAAAGGCAACATAAGTCAGGGCTCCGATCATTACTAGCGGAGCAGTTTCTCCAATCGCACGTGACATAGCCAAAATGACGCCTGTCATAATACCCGGCATAGCCGATGGCAGCACGGCTCGTGAGACAGTTTGCCACTGTGTTGCTCCCAGTGCAAAGGAAGCATCGCGTCTTGATCTTGGCACTGCGCGAATCGCTTCTTGAGCTGCGACAATAATAATTGGCAGGACAAGCAGCGTCATGGTCAGAGCCCCTGCAAGCAAGCTTCTATCTAAGGATAGAAGGCGGACAAACAAGGCAAGGCCCAATATTCCGTATACGATAGAAGGAACCCCTGCCAATGTGCTTATATTAAGCTGAATCAGCTTCGCAATGCGGTTTTTCTTGCCGTATTCCTCCAGATAGATAGCCGCTCCGACACCGAATACGAAAGCTAGCGGGGCCATAATGCAAAGCATGTAGATCGTTCCTACGAATGCAGACTTCATACCGGAAGCTGCTGCCTTACGCGATGGATACTCGGTGAATAGCTGGGGCTGAACCTTAGCTATACCATCGATAACAATATCAATCAGCAAGGCGCACAGGGCGATGACACCGACCGAGGTTGCCGCGACAAATAGTAAATGCAGCATCCAGTCTATACGGCGGCGTTGAGCAATCTGCTTGCGATTTGCATCTTGAAATATACTCATGCCTAGTACTCCTCTCTGAATCGTTTTGCAACATATTGGGCAACAATATTAAGCAAGAAAGTAATGACGAACAAAGTCATGCCGACAGCGAAAATCGAGCCATATTCAATAGAGCCATGAGGTGTATCGCCTAAGCTGACCTGTACGATATAAGCAGTCATCGTCTGAATACTTTCCAGCGGGTTCACTGTCATATTCGGCGTAGCGCCCGCTGCCAAAGTAACGATCATCGTCTCGCCAATCGCACGGGAGAAAGCAAGCACGGCCGATGCCACAATGCCGGACAAAGCGGCAGGCACAACTATTTTAAGCGCAACCTCGAATCTTGTGGCGCCCAGCGCATATGCGCCGTCACGAAGTGATCTTGGTACCGCGGACATCGCATCCTCACTAAGGGAGCAAACCATAGGGATAATCATAATACCTACTACAATACCAGCGCTCAATGCGTTAAACGTTCCTGCAGAGCTGAATATATCTCGAATAATCGGAGTTACAATACTTAGTGCAAAATAGCCATATACAATCGTCGGGATACCGGCCAGAACCTCCAGTATCGGCTTTACAATATTGCGCACGCGTTTAGGTGCATATTCCGATAGATAGATAGCACTGGCAAGACCGATCGGAACAGCAACTAAACACGCGATAACCGTAATCAGCAAGGTGCCTGATAATAGCGGCAATATGCCAAAGCTTTTTGGCGGAATTAATGGCGACCACTTGGTGCCGAATAAGAAGTCTGCAATCGGAATAGTTTTAAAAAAGCTGTATGTTTCCGTAATTAATGTGACGACAATTCCAATCGTCGTTAGAACGGATACGCTGGCGCAAAGAAAAAGCAGTACAGGCATTACTTTGTTGATTATGCTTACACGCTCGTTCTTAAATCGACCAATCGATGGCTGGCTAGGTGCACTAGCTCCCAGTTTGGACGGTTCGGCTTGCTGCGTCATTGGACGGCCTCCTCTTTACCCTTTTACAAATCTTTAACATCATTGGCGAGAAAAATGTGATGCCCGATAAGGCATCACATCTTGCATCACATTTTTCTCGCCTCTTATAAGTGCGTTATTTAATTTTAGCTGCTTCTTCTTTGTACTTCTCATCCGGCAATGCTACGTAACCAACTTCGCCAGCCATTGCGCCGATGTTGTTAATGTAGTATTTCAAAAACTCGTTCACTTCAGGACGTGCCATCTCTGCATTGTTAGCATAGATGAACAATGGTCTGGAAAGCGGTGAATAGCTGCTGTCTTTGATTGTTTCGTAAGATGGAGTTACTGCGCCTTTGCCGCCGTCAATTGGAACAACCTTCAGCTTGTCTTGGTTTTCTTCGTAATAAGCAAAACCGAAGTAGCCAATGCCGAACTCGCTGCCTGCAACGCCTTGAACTAGCGTATTGTCATCTTCGCTGAATACGATCGCTTTGTCGTTGCGAATACCTTTTTTGTCAAGAACAGCTTCGTTGAAATAATCATAAGTACCAGAATCGGCACCAGGAGAGAACATTAGAATTTCTTTGTCCGGCCATGTGTTGCGAACATCTTTCCAAGTTTTAACGCCAGACTCCGTTACGAAAATTTTGTTCAGTTCTTCAATAGTCAAGTAGTCGATAAAATCATTATCTTTGTTAATAACTACAGATAGTCCGTCGTATGCTACAGAAAGCTCAGTAAACTCGATTCCCTTATCCGCACATGCTGCTGCTTCCTCATCTTTAATGTTGCGTGATGCATCTGCAATTGCAATTTCACCTGCGCAGAAACGCTTAAAGCCGCCGCCTGTTCCGGAAACGCCTACCGGTACACGCACATCAGGATGCTCTTTGCCAAACTCCTCTGCAGCTGCTTCTGTCAATGGGAATACTGTGCTGGAGCCGTCTACCAAAATTTCACCTTTAAGCTTCGCAGTTTCACCCTTTGGCGCTTCGCTTGCCGGCGCTGTAGCTGAAGGAGGTGTTGTAGTTGCTGCTCCCTGATTTTTATCCCCGCTGTCCGTTTTATTTCCACAAGCTGATGTAAGCAGCAAAATAGCCGCTACCGATGCTAGAATAATCCCTTTTGCTTTCTTTCTCTTAACCAAAACAACCACTCCTCTGAATTGAATGTTTAATATTTTTTATCGTTCCTACGCTTCTAATACTACTAACAGTTTGTTAATGAAGTATTCTGATTTTGTAAATGCAGTGTTAAAAGTATTGCGATTTGTTAATCAATTTTCATAGGAAGCTCTCAATTTTTCCATTTCATCTGCTACTAGAACGGCATGCTGATAGGAATGCTCAGCCAATTTGCCGATATGCCTGCCGCTTTCCTCGTTTTGATGGGCTGTATTCATCAGCTGATCGAATACAGTCTCCGTCTTTTTTACAAACTGCCGGCTTGCCATCGTTTCATCCTTGCCCGTCTCTACTGCGGCTGCTGTATCTTCTATCGCATGTATAACGGCTTTCGTTATTCTAGTAATTTCATTAGCAAGCTGCTTTGTTTCATTAGCGAGCTTCATTACCTGCTCTGCCACGACCGCAAACCCTCTTCCATGCTCACCCGCCCGCGCTGCTTCAATAGATGCGTTCACTGCAAGAAGATTGCTTTGCTCTGCCAGTCCTTTTATTAAATCGGTAACTTTATAAATGGCTCCCGCTTCCTGCTGCAAATTTTTCATTTGCTCCTGCTGCACCAACGCGTTTGACAAAATGGATTGAAAAACATCTGTCACCTTTCCAAGCTCGCCTCGGCCGCTGTTCATCAGCTCAGACATCGCGATGGCCTGCTGCTCGCCCTGTTTTGCAGATCGATGCACTTCAGAAATGACATCCTTGATTTGCTGCAAGCCGGTTTCGGCGGATGCAATGACAGCGATTTGTCCTAAAATAGCTTTTTCTTGCAAAGCGCTAGAAAGCTTAAGTAAATCTGATACCGTTAATATTCCGTGCAATCTTTCCTGGCTAGTTACCAGAACACAGTCATATAAAATATGCTCCTGGCGCTGCAAAGCTCTGCTAATGACCTGCTGCGGCTCCTCTTTTGCATCTACGATTAAAGGCTGCTGATCCATTAAAGCTTCAATCGGCTTGTCATACCACAGCTCGGCACTAAACCGCTGGCCCAGTTTTAGAAAAAAACGGGGTCTCATTAATATCCCAAGCGGCTTGTATAATGGCGTACATACGACCAAGCATTCACTTTCAGGATTTTGCCGGAATAGTTGTATAGCCTCCCTACATGAAAGTTCGGGCGGAGCAATCAAGGGTTGTCTTATGTAAGAGCCCCATTCTTCATCTTTTTTTCTGTTTGCTGAAGCTATTGCTTGGGTTGAGCCTTTCATTTCAATTACAGCTGCAATTTCTGACTGATTTGGCCGTTTCACTACAATTGCCATAGTACTTTGACCTCCCTAATTGTTAGTGACACCATTACTATAGAACTAGTTCATTAAACCAAAACGAGATTCATGTTATGGGATTGTAAAAATAATTGCAAAAGGGAATATGTTATAATAGAAGCGTGACTATTATGAGGATAAAGAGGATAAGCCTATGTCTAACAAGAACATTGTAATGGAAGCTATAGATACAAATGCCGAACAATTCAAGCAGGTTTCCCGCTCAATTGGGAGCAGGCCTGAACTGGGCCATAAAGAATTTTTCGCCTCTGACTTATTGATTAAAACACTTGAAGGCCATAATTTCTCTATCGAACGCGGTGTTCTTAATTTGCCGACTGCGTTTATAGCCACCTATGACTCCAATCGGCCGGGGCCGACAGTGGGCTTGCTTTGTGAATACGACGCTTTGCCTGAAATTGGCCATGCTTGCGGCCATCATTTGATTTGCTCAATGAGTGCTGCGGCTGCTGTCGGACTCAAATCTGTTTTGAATGAAACAGGCGGCAAAATTAAAGTTTATGGCACGCCGGCAGAAGAAACGATGGGCGCCAAAGTGCCGATGGCCGAAGCAGGTCTGTTCGACGAATGCGATTTTGCTCTAATGGCGCATCCATATTATCAGTTCGAACGATCAGGCACCTCGCTCGCGCTCGATGCCGTTCAATTTGAGTACTTCGGCAAAGCCTCTCATGCAGCGGCTAACCCGGAGGAAGGAGTCAATGCGCTAGACGGTGTGCTGCAGCTGTTCAACAGCATCAATGCACTGCGCCAGCAGACGAAATCCGACGCGAGAATTCACGGCATCATCGATCAAGGCGGCAGTGCACCCAATATTATTCCGGACTATGCGTCCGCTAAATTTTATATTCGCTCGGCTTCGCGGGCCTATACGAATGAGCTTACGGCTAAAGTAAAGAAATGCGCAGAGGGCGCTGCCTTGCAATCCGGCTGCGAGCTGCGCATGAATCACTATGAGCTGTCTTATGATGAATTGATTACAAATGAAGCGCTATCCGATCAATTTCAAAAAAACTTGCTGGAGATGGGCGTTCCTGTGGAGGAAATTGGGGAAGGCCAGGATCATGGCTCTCTTGATCTTGGCAACGTATCGACTCGCTGTCCGGCTATTCATCCCTATGTCAAAATCGTGGAAGAACGCTTTTTGCTTCATACCGAGCAGTTTCGCGATGCAGCCATGACAGAGCAGGCGCTTGAACGAATGATTTTTGGAGCCAAGCTTCTGGCAGCCACAGCTTATGACGTGTGCTCGAACGAAGCACTGCTTAAGCAAATACGCGCACAATTCCAAGCTTTGCGGAGGCAATAGATGATGCCGGACCTCACTTCTTCAGACGCAGCTGTCCAGCCAGATACACAAACAGTTACGAAGCTTTGCCTGCTGGCAGGCAAAATCATTATGCAAAGCGGTGGCGAGACTCAACGTGTAGAAGATACGATGATGCGTATTGCCGCCGCTTACGGGCATCATAATTCACATAGCTTCGTTACGCCAACTGGGATCCTGTTCGCGATAGACGGCTCCTCCCATGTTACCAGGCTAGTGCGGATCTCTAACCGATCCAACAATTTAAAAAAGGTCGCGATCGTGAATGATATTTCGCGTAAAGTAGCCAGCAGCGAGCTGGATTATCATGAAGCACTGCAGCAATTGCAGCATGTTGACAAGGCGCAGCTGGATTACCCCAGTTGGCTCACGACACTAGCTGCTGCTGTCGCCAGCGCCTGTTTTCTGTATATGTCCGGCGGAACATGGTACGAGCTGGCCCCTGTTTTTATAATTGGCGGGATAGGCTACAGCTGTTTTAATCTTTTACATGATTCTATAAAAATTAAGTTTTTTGCTGAATTTATCGCTGCTTTGCTAATCGGAACGCTTGCCGTTGCTGTCGTACATATGGGACTTGCCTCGCAGCTTGATACGATTATAATCGGCTCCGTAATTCCGCTGGTGCCCGGCTTGCATATTACAAATGCTATACGCGATCTTATGGCCGGCCATTTAGTATCTGGAATTTCCAAAGGAGCAGAAGCCTTTCTGACGGCATCCGCGATCGGAGCAGGCATCGCTGCTGTACTATTTGTTTTTTAGAATTGTTCACTTCAAAGAACGACGAAATCATTTACTTGGCAGAAAGGAGTTAGCGCGTTGTGGATATTATATTGAAGCTCCTGATGAGCTTTATTGCTACCTCCGCTTTCGGGCTTATATTCAATGTGCCTTTGCGCTTGCTGCCAATCTGCGGTACAGTTGGTATGGGCGGCTGGCTCGTCTTTATTGCCGGTGAAGAATGGCTGGGCCTTAATCCCATTGCGGCAGTTATGCTTGCAGCGTTTTGTGTTACAGCAATTAGCCAGATTTTTGCCCGGCTCTTAAAAACGCCGATCATTTTGTTCAACGTATCAGGCATTATTCCGCTGGTTCCCGGCAGGCTGGCTTATAACGCCATGCGCAATGTCGTCGAGGATCAATATGATATCGCCCTGCAGCTTGGCACTCAGGTGCTGCTCATTTCAGGGGCAATAGCGATTGGTCTGGTGCTCTCTGAGGTCGTTCATCAATTTATTCGCAAAGCTGCTCGGTAAGGGAGATATGGAAATGAAGATGGAAGCGTTCAATGAAATGGTGCCCTATGAAAATCCCTTATTATCGATTCGCATTTTCCGCACGAAGCGAGCCGGCGGCAACTACATCAACTGGCATTATCACAAGCAGCTGGAGCTGCTTCTCATTATAGAAGGCGAGCTTGATGTTTCTATCGCGGAAGAAACTTATCCGCTTAATGAAGGCGATATTGTGCTTATCGGCGCCTCGGAGCTGCATCGTGACCGTACGCTGCATTCCTGTGACTATATCGTGCTGCAATTCGAGCTGGAAAACTTTTTTGACCACAGCTCAATCTCTTACTTGAAATATTTTTCAGAAACGCATATGCCTTTAAGCAAGGCAAACTATATATTCAGGCAGTATCCAGAGGTAAAAAAAGCAGCATCTCAGCTTATTATGCAAATATTGGAAGAAACACAACTGAAAAAACCGGGCTATGAGCTGGCCGTCAGTATCCATATCAAACAATTGCTTCTGCTTCTGCTTAGAAACGACAATCGTCAAGTGCTGCTGGAGCAAGACAATTTCGATAAAGTACGCCTTAAGCCTGTGCTCGATTATATTGACCAGCATTTGCATGACCGCATTTCGGTAGAGGAAGTATGCAAGATTGCCAATATGAGCTACTATTATTTCGTTAAATATTTCAAAAAAACGCTAGGGCTCTCCTTCACGGAATATGTCAACTACCGCAAAGTGAAATCTGCAGAACGTCTCCTTCTGACGAAGGACTTAAGCATTGCGGAAGTCAGCGATCGTGTCGGAATGCCAAATATGGCCCATTTTTATAAAATGTTCAAAAAATACAATGATTGCTCGCCGAAGCAATTTCAAAGCAAAATGCTGCAGTGGAAGCAGCAGGATGATTATAAGCGGTAACAAGCTATTAACTTAAACTAACGATGCTTTGAGATCTGTTACTTTAGGGGCTTTTGCTGCATTGCCGATTGGCAAACTTGGGATAGCAGTGCGCTGTTTGTAACAGCAGTACAATTTGTGGCCAGCAAATACGCTACTTCTGATTCTAACGAATCCTCATGGCGCTATTTGGCCTGATTTGGCTGTTTTGATTTTGTAACGAAGATCTGATGCGCTATATGTGAACTAATGTCAGTCCGGAGACCCTTTTTGATCAAATAAGACACTGTATGAGACTGTCGATTAATTGTGGATAGTTGCAACAAGCAATAGAAAGGGGTATCACTGCGATCAAGATTGGGATTCCGACCGCTGTTGTAGTCCAATTTTTATGAATAAATAACCCTTGTAAAGGAAAAAATTAGCCTACAAAGGCGGACGCTGCCACTTCTCCATTCCCAAATCTTGCTCTCCGTTTCCCTTTTCATTGCTTTTGAATGTTTTCAACCTAATCGACAGTTTCTCAGCGCACTGTTGTGCTTATAACATCAGATTTCAGAATC